>NZ_JAUCDY010000014.1:0-71048 GCF_030362935.1 Thiopseudomonas acetoxidans | reverse complement strand
ACTTTTTGTGGGAGCGCAACTCTTGCGCGATTTGGAATGCACCCCATTTATTGGACTGCGTTTACACAACTGGTTTTATCCTGTTGCTCTTGTGAGTGCCTCAAGTCCGCTTCGCGCATAAGATGCGCTCCCACAGGGTGCCCTTCTCTAGCACTTCGCCCAGAAGCTGGGTTCCCACAGAGCACCTTGCTCTAACCTTCGCCCAGAAGCTGGGTTCCCACAGAAATTGTGCCTACAAATATAGGTTTAAAACTAGTACGTACCTTATAAAAAGATAAGCTTTAAGATACTAAAGAAGATGATGGACAAAACCGCGCCTGCGGGTAGTGTAATGGCCCAAGAGGTGAAAATAGACACAATCACTTTCAGGTTCAGCGCACCTATACCGCGTGCTAAGCCAATACCTAATACCGCACCGACCAGCGTGTGGGTAGTGGAGACGGGTAAACCAATAGCCGATGCACCTACGACTGTTGAGGCGGTGGCCAGCTCCGCAGCAAAACCACGGCTGGGGGTAAGTTCGGTGATGCCACGGCCCACAGTCGCAATGACTTTATAGCCGTAGGTGGCCAGACCAATCACGATACCCAAGGCGCCTAAGAGTAATACCCAAGCCGGTACAGCTGATTTGCTGGTTAATTCAGCCATGCCTTCGCTTTGGATGACGCCTGCAATGGCCGCTAGAGGGCCCACAGCATTGGCGACATCGTTAGCGCCGTGAGCAAAAGCCATAGAACAGGCGGTGAAGATCATCAGTGTGGCAAAGGTTTTCTCTACGCTGACGTAGTAATCATTACGCGTTGGGTTTTCTGGCAATTTCACCCGGCGCAACAGCAAGATACCAAGCCCCATCACCAGCATGCCGGCCAAAATGGCTAACAGCAGGCTGTGCTCGTTGCTGAGGGAGACACCAACGTGCTTCAAACCTTTACTGAGCGTCATCAAGGCAACCATAAAACCAGTGACAAACATGTACACGGGCACAAAACGTTTGGCGTTGGTGAAAGGATCGTCAGTGTTGGTTATGAGTTTCTGCACGCTGATAAACAAACAGAAAGCCAAGCTACCAGACAAGAACGGTGTCACCACCCAGCTGGCGGTGATAGGTAGAATTTCAGACCAGTGAACTGAATCAACCGATACCCCAATGGCAGCAAAACCAATAACAGCACCGATAATGGTGTGCGTGGTGGAGACAGGCCAGCCTTTGGTGGTGGCAATCAGCAGCCAAGTACCGGCGGCTAGTAATGACGACATCATCCCCAGCACTAGCAGGTCGGGTGTCATGCCATCGGTATTTACAATGCCGTTTTTGATGGTGTCGGTGACTTCGCCACCGGCAAAATAAGCACCGCAAAATTCAAACACCATCGCTATGACAATAGCTTGTCTGATGGTTAAAGCGCGTGAGCCAACTGAGGTGCCCATAGCGTTAGCGACATCATTCGCACCAACGCCCCAAGCCATGAAGAAGCCAAAAATACAAGCTAATACTAAAAGTATAAAGCCGTAATCGGTGAGGACTGACATAAGATAATCCGCAAACTCATGAATGACGCTAATAAATTAGCGAGCTAGTAGTTGCTCTAACCGGTTGCCGACTCGTTCAGCACGGTCGGCAACATCACCGATCCACTCGATTATGGTATAGAGAAAAATCACATCCACGGGCGGAAGCTCTTTTTCGATTTTATACAGATTTCTACGAACCTCGATTTGCATCCGATCAGTGTCGTGTTCGATATCTTCAAGCTCTTCGATCATTGTCGTAACATGGGCAACTTCTCGATTGCCAAAGCCTGTTTCTAGAATCTCATCAAGCTTATTCATGGCTTTAAGCGCTTGCTCGCACGCATCTACAGTACGTTGTACGTAAGGCATGATGATGGGCTGTAAAGGCTTTGGAATAGCCATTTGGCGACCTAGCATCAGGCCGGCAATATCTTTAGCGCGGTTGGCTACCTTGTCCTGTACACTGAGCAGTTCGAGCAAGTCAGAACGTGGCACAGGTAAAAACAAGCTTTTTGGTAGGTGAATACGCACATCACGTTTTAGTTTGTCGGCTTCTTTTTCTAGGCGCACCATTTCCTGTTGCACCTGCTCAACACGTTCCCAGTCTTCAGCCATGACAGCTTGAAAAAAAGGAATCAGCTTGGCCGCACACTCGTAGGCTTTGGCAATATGCTCTTGCATAGGGCCAATAGGTGAGCGACCGAACAAACTAACGAAGGGATTAATCGACATTGCAAAAGCGCTCGAATTTGAATGAGGGTTGTAATTATACGGTGCTAGAACAAGTTAGACTAGGGTTGTATAAAATTGTGGTTAAATTTGTCAGCGAAGGTGAACAATAAAACATGGCTAAAGAAACTGAAATAAAGCTTAGGGTTAGCCCTGAAACGCTTGCAGCACTGCGTGATAGCAGCCTGATAGAGTCGCGCCGATGCCAGCCGTGGCAGCAGCGCAATTTACTTAATTGCTATTTTGATACCGCGGAATTTTCTTTGGCTGGCGCGCAGGTGGCTTTGCGAATTCGCCAAGATGGTGAGCAATTAATCCAGACCTTAAAAACCAGAGGTGCCAGTGTTGCTGGGCTTTCTGAGCGCAATGAATGGGATTGGTACCTTACAGAAAATAACTTAGATGTAGAAAAATTGACGGATGATTGCTGGCCAGAAACTCTGAAAGAGCTGGACAAACAGACCTTAAGTGGTATTTTTCATACGGATTTTACCCGTGAGTTGGTTGAGTTGTGCTGGCAGTATGAGGGTGAAGAAGCCCGTGTTGAACTGGCGCTGGATTTTGGCGTTGTACGCACTTCAGTGCAGACAGAAGAAATTTGCGAGATGGAATTGGAGCTGCGTCAAGGTCAGCCAGAGGCTTTATTAGAGTTGGCGCAAGAGCTAGCCAATGAGTTTGCCCTGATGCCCTGCGATATTAGCAAGGCTGAGCGAGGTTATCGTTTATTGCGACCGGGCAGCTTTGAGCTACAGGTCCCTATGGCAGAGTTAACCGCAGACAGCACGATGGATGTCACCACCTACCATCTGGCCATGCAGCTGTTATCCAACAGTCAGCGTTTAGCGGAACAGTACCGCCATAGCGCCCAATGGAAGCTGTTGGAGCAGTGGATTTATAGCCTTATACAGCTGCGCGCCCTATTGACCAGCCTGGGACAAATTGTGCCACGCAAAAGCAGTAACGAATTAAGACAGATGCTTGATGAGCTCTTAACCAGCTGGATGCCTGTTTATCAAGCAGCCGAGCAAGAGGGCACCCGCCAGCATGCGGTAGAACAGTTTGCGCAAGAATTGACGCAAGTTCGCTGGGGACAGTTTTCTTTGCGTTTGGCGTTATGGTTACATCAGCAAGCGTGGAAAAAACAACGCAACGAGCGTGCTAAACGTCAAGCCCAAGCACCCCTAGCGCGTTGGTTGGTGCGGTTTTTGCGCGAAGAATTAAGCAGCATACCGCTCTCTGATTATGTACAGCAGCCACAGCTTTTGACCGAGCAATTGCCACGGGTAGAGCGTGTTGTTTTTTGGTTGGAACATGCCCGTCATGTACTCAATATTGCACAGTTGGACGCTATGCTCGGCAGTGCGCGCAAATTACAGCAGGCTATTTTGCAGCAAGATGAGCAGGCGTTACGTCAGCAAGCGGCTAGCTTGTGGCAGAATGTGGCCTGTAGACAAATAATGAATAGCTAAGGAAGAAGCTCTGGAAAGGGTTTTCAGAGCTTCCCTAAACAGCGCAAGCAGAGATGAACTATGGCCGCACATGAGCGTGTGTTGGGGCTTGCAGATATTTTGCAAGAGCTCGTTAAGAATAAGCGTATTGACCAAGCAACCGCCGATCAGTGCTTGATTGGACGGGGCGCATTTACTGGCAAGCAAAGCCTGCATCCACTAGAGTATATCGCGTTGCAGCAGCTTGATGACTTGGCTCGCGTGGGTAAAAAACTGGACTTGGAGACCCTCAGCCAGTGGTTAGCGCAGTGGGCAGAGCAGCCTTATCTGCGTATCGATCCGTTGAAAATCGATGTGCCAGCGATCACGGCAGTTATGTCCTACGCCTTTGCGCAACGCCATAAAATCCTTGCTGTCGCGGTGGATGCTGAAACCCTTACCGTAGCGAGCGCGCAGCCTTTTGTCAGTGACTGGGAAGCTAACTTAGCGCATGTGGCGCGCCGCGTGATAAAGCGTGTGGTGGTTAATCCAGCTGAAATCCAACGCTTCACGACCGAGTTTTACCGCTTAGCACACTCCGTATCAGGAGCCAGTCATAACGAGTACAGCAGTACGGCGATTGGCAATTTTGAGCAGCTGCTTAAGATTGGCAGCAGTGATCAAGAACCGGACGCCAATGATGCACATATCGTCAATATTGTGGATTGGTTGTTCCAGTACGCCTTCCAGCAGCGCGCCAGTGATATCCATATCGAACCAAGACGTGAGCAAGGTACGGTGCGCTTTCGTATTGATGGTGTGTTGCACAATGTCTATCAGTTTCCTGCCCAGGTCACCATGGCGGTTATTAGCCGTTTAAAAACGCTGGGTAGAATGAATGTTGCGGAAAAACGCAAACCCCAAGACGGACGCATAAAAACCTCAACCCCAGATAACAATGAGGTGGAGCTGCGGCTATCTACCTTACCCACAGCCTTTGGTGAAAAGCTGGTGATGCGGATCTTTGATCCCGAAGTGTTGATGAAAAGCTTTGACCAGCTGGGTTTCTCCGCAGAGGATTTAACCCGCTGGCACAGTATGACCGCGCAACCCAATGGCATTATTCTAGTGACGGGCCCTACGGGATCGGGTAAAACCACCACGCTCTACACCACGCTTAAGCAGCTAGCCACCGAGCAGGTAAACGTTTGCACTATTGAAGATCCCATCGAAATGATTGAGCCAGCGTTTAACCAAATGCAGGTGCAGCATAATATCGATTTAACCTTTTCCAGTGGTGTGCGCGCGCTGATGCGCCAAGATCCAGACATCATCATGATTGGTGAAATTCGCGATCTAGAAACAGCAGAAATGGCGATTCAGGCCGCTTTAACCGGACACCTAGTGCTATCTACGTTGCATACCAATGATGCACCCAGTGCGATCAGCCGGCTACTTGAGTTAGGCGTGCCTTATTATTTGTTGCGTGCCTCCTTGTTGGGCGTGATGGCGCAACGTTTGGTGCGTACTTTGTGCCCACATTGCAAAGAAACGACTGAAATTTCCGAGAGTGAATGGAATGAGTTAACCAAACCCTGGAGTTCTGCCAAGCCTAAAACAACCTACCAAGCGGTTGGTTGTTTAGAGTGCAGGGATACAGGTTATCGCGGACGAGCTGGCGTGTATGAGATCATGCTGTTGAATGATTCAACCAAACTGCTGATTACTGAGCATACGGATATTACGCGCTTAAAAAACCAAGCCTATCGTGATGGTATGAGCAGTTTGCGTTTGTCAGGTGCGCAAAAAATAGCCGCTGGGCTCACCACGGTAGCCGAGGTGTTGCGTGTAACGCCGCGCAGTGATAATCAATAAGGAATCACCGACAACAGTGATGGTAATGCTATGTGTTTAATTGTTTTTGCTTGGGTGCCAGACAGCGCGCAACCTTTGTTAATGCTGGCCAACAGGGATGAAATGCATGCGCGCGCCACAGCGCCTTTAGCGCAGTGGTCTGATTATCCGCAAATTTATGCTGGGCGGGATTTACTGGCAGGTGGCAGTTGGCTGGGTGTTGCCCCACAAGGCCGTTTTGCTGCCTTAACCAATATTCGTGCTTTGGAAGGGGTGTTGCCGCGCTCACGCGGTGAGCTGGTCAGTAATTACTTGGCTGGACACGAACCGCCAGCCGCTTATATGCATAGGGTGGCGCAGCAGGCAGCGCAGTTTAATGGCTTTAATCTGTTGGTAGGTGATAGCCGACAACTTTGGTTTTTTAATTCCAAAAGCGCCCGCCCGCAACGGCTCAGTGCCGGCATTTACGCGCTATCTAATGCCAGCTTGGATACACCTTGGCCGAAGTTAGTGCGGATACGCAGCCTTTTTAGTCAAAACTTAAATAGCACCGATGATGACTTGTTTAATCTTATGCGTGATCGCGAACGACCCAGCGAAGAGTTTTTGCCGGAGACCGGCGTGGGGCTGGTGTTGGAGCGGATGCTGTCGAGCATTTTCATTCAGGGCGAATACTACGGCACGCGTGCCACCAGTTTGTTGCGCATGACGCAGACGAATTTAAGCCTAAAAGAGCAGAGTTATACGGTTGCGGGAGCTGTGCAAGAGCTGAAAGAAATAGTATTAGCGGCTGACTAAAACACTCAAATTCTTGGCGGTAATTAGATTTGTACTGCTGCCGTTGGGTTGAGTATCTTGTCCAGACCAAGGCTTTTGAGCGCCAAGCTAAGGGTGCTGTGTACAATCAATGGATTATCCATACGCATCACATCGCTCAGCAGCGCTTGCGCATGACTGAGCCTAATTTGGCGCAGTAGCCACTTTACCTTGGGCAGATGTGTGGCGTTCATGGATAAACTATCAAAACCCATCGCCATTAACAGCAAAGCGGCAGCTGGGTCGCCGGCCATCTCACCGCAAATACTGATTTCCTTGCCTTGGAGATGAGCCGCTTCGACCACGCTTTTTAACGCCATTAACACGGCCGGGTGCAAGTAATCATAGAGCGCAGCTACGCGGGCATTGTTACGGTCCACTGCCAGAATATATTGGGTTAGATCGTTGGAGCCAACCGACAAGAAATCACACATTTCGAGCAGTTCCTTGGCTTGATAAACCGCTGATGGCACCTCAATCATAACACCCACTTGAGGCATTTCTACCGCAAAACCCTCTTCATGCAGCTCACCCCAGGCACGGTGGATAAGGTACAGGGCATCATCCAGTTCATGCACCCCTGAAATCATGGGCAATAAAATCCGCAAATTATTTAGTCCAAGACTGGCTTTAAGCATGGCACGTACTTGCACCAGAAAAATTTCCGGATGATCCAAGGTGACACGGATACCACGCCAACCCAGATAAGGGTTACTTTCCTTGATAGGGAAATAGCTCAACGGTTTATCACCGCCGATATCTAGGGTGCGCATGGTCACGGGACTGGGGTGGAAAGCTTCAAGCTGTTCGCGGTACATATTGGCTTGCTCGCTTTCGCTAGGTAGACGAGCTGAGCTCATAAAGGCCACTTCGGAGCGGTAAAGCCCTACGCCTTCAGCGCCAAAGGCTTGCGCACGCGCTGCATCAGCCAGCAGCCCGGTATTGGCCCACAGCGCAACACGATGGCCGTCCAGTGTTTCACAGGGCAGGGTACGCAGGTTGTCTAGCTCTTTGGAGATTAAGCGCTCTTCTTCGATGACCTCAGCATATTGCTGGCGCAATAATGGGCTGGGGTTGGTAAACACATCACCGTGATAACCATCCACGATAAGCTCAATACCGTCGAGCAGCGAATAGGGTAGATCTTGTGCGGCCACCACTGTAGGGATGCCCATGGCGCGAGCTAAAATAGCCACGTGAGAGTTGCGCGATCCTTCTACAGAAATCAGACCGACGAGTTTTTCCGGCGGCACATCGCCCAGCATGCCAGGAGTGAGCTCTTCACTGACTAACACCGTGTTATCTGGGTAAATAAGCTCTTGCTTGTGTGCTTGTTGCAAATGCGACAGCAGCCGGCGGCCTAAATCTTTAACGTCAGCGGCGCGCTCGCTTAGGTAATCATCATCCATGCTATCAAAGCGTTTAAGGTGAGCATCTACTACCTGACGCAGAGCGCCTTGCGCCCATTGACCTTTGCTGATCAGTGCGGTTACGTCACCGGCCAAGGCGTTTTCTTCCAGCATCATCAGATACACATCAAACAATGCTTGCTCTTGTGGACGTAATTGTTTGGCAAGGCGGGTTGATAGGCTGCGAATTTCATTGCGCACGGCGGTTAGCGCTTGTTCAAATAATGCCAGCTCAACGCTGATGTCTTCTGCCTTTTTATCGGGTACAACATCTAGATCGGCAGGCGGCAACACCACCACCGCTGTACCTAAAGCGGCTCCTGGGGCGCCAGGCACACCGATAAAGCGCGCCTCTTGAATGCCTTTACCCTGCTTGCCTAAACCGCGAATAGAGCCGGTGGCTTCAGCGTGTGCGATTACGCCAGAGAGCTGGGCGCTCATGGTGATTAAAAACGCTTCGTCTCCTTCATCAAACTGGCGCCGTTCTTTTTGTTGCACCACCAGCACGCCTAAGACTTGGCGGTGGTGAACTATAGGTGTGCCTAAAAAGGATGCATAGCGTTCTTCACCGGTTTCTGGGAAATACAAAAAGCGCGGATGACTGGTGGCATCTTCTAAACTAACGGTTTCGGCCCGACTACCCACCAAGCCCACCAAACCTTCATTTGAGCTCATGCTGACTTTGCCGATGGCGCGCTTGTTTAACCCTTCGGTCGCCATTAATACGTAACGATCGGTGTCGGGTTGATACAGATAAACCGAACACACGTGACTAAGCATGGCAATACGCACCTGTTTAACAATGATAGTAAGCGCAGCAGACAAGTCTTTGGCAGCGTTTACCTCTTGGGATATCAGGCGCAGCATGCTTAGCATGTTGCTTTCATTACGTGTTGAAATGGACACTTTATATTGAGTCTCGTCTAGGAAGTTGGGGTGCTAACTCTTTGAGTGCGCGACGATAAACCTCTCGCTTAAACGCAATAACCTGTCCTAATGGATACCAGTAACTGACCCAACGCCAGCCATCAAATTCAGGTTTGGCACACTTATCCACACATACCAAGTTTTCGTCGGCACGCAAGCGCAACAAAAACCACTTTTGTTTTTGTCCAATACACACAGGAGCGCTGTGTTTACGCACTAGGCGCTGGGGTAAACGGTATCTTAGCCAACCACGGGTGCAGGCAAGTACTTCAACATCATCTTCGCGTAAACCTACTTCTTCATACAGTTCACGAAACAAGGCTTGCTCAACAGTTTCATTGGGGTGGATGCCACCCTGTGGGAACTGCCAAGAGTTTTGGTTTATGCGTCGTGCCCAAAGTACCTGACCTTGCTCATTGGCTAAGATGATGCCGACATTAGGGCGAAACCCATCTGCATCTATCATGTTAGCCTACCTTTAAAATTCAAAAACTTAATGCATTGTTCCATAAACCATGAATAAGCGGCAATCTTGATTTGCAAACTAAAGGGTGGCTAACAGGATAAAATAGTGTGGGGTTAGTAACATTTATCCAAAAAAAGGCTATTCTTAACCACCCGCAAAAATAACTGTTACGAGGACATCAGTGTGCGTTTAGCGATTTTTGACTTAGACAATACTTTGTTAGCTGGAGACAGCGATCATTTGTGGGGCGAATTTTTGTGCGCCAATGGTTATGTTGATGCTGCTGTTTACAAAGCGCGCAATGATCAGTTTTATGCCGACTATCTGGCAGGTAAGCTAGACGTTATTGCGTATCAGAATTTTTGTCAGGAAATTCTTGGGAGCACAGAAAAGTCCGTGCTTGAACAGTGGCATGCCCAGTTTATGCGTGACTATATTGAGCCCATCATTTTGCCCAAAGGTGAGGCGCTGATAGCCCAGCATAGGGCAGCGGGTGACTACATCATGATCATCACCGCCACTAATCACTTTATTACCGCTCCTATTGCGCAACGCTTGGGCGTTGACCATTTAATTGCTACCGAATGTGGCATGCAGATGGGGCAGTACACGGGCGAGCTAACGGGCGTACCTAGCTTTCAAGCGGGCAAAATCACGCGGTTAAATACATGGCTGTCGGAAAATCAGGCGACTTTGCTCGACAGCTATTTCTATAGCGACTCGCACAATGATTTGCCATTGCTAGAGAAGGTTGCACAGGCTATTGCGGTGGACCCAGATGAGCGCTTGCGGGCTATTGCACAAGAGCGCGGCTGGCAGATTATTAGCTTGCGCGATGAGTAAATCAAACTCAATAAAATACAAATAAACATAATAAATTATGCTATTGTGTTGCTGTTATTTATTGAGGAGCAAACAAAATGAACAGACTCGTCTTGATGTTGACCATGGTTTTTGGCGTATTTACAGCCCAAGCGAGTGAGCTGGGTATTACCGTTGAAGAGGCCTACGCCAAAACCCAGCAAGAGAAAAAAGTGTTATTGATTGATGTGCGCGATCCAGTGGAGATTATGTTTATTGGTTCGGCAGAAGCTGCGGATATTAATATTCCATTTATGTTGGTTGACCGCAGCCGTTATAACACCGAGCGCAATATATTCGCGATGGATATCAACCAAAACTTTGCTCAGCAAGTTAAAGATGAACTGGCTAAGCGTGGGCTGGATGAAAATACCGAAGTCATTACCATGTGTCGCTCAGGTAGCGAGCGCGGTGAGCCTAGCGCCAAGGTGTTGCGGGAGGCCGGCTTGGCCAATGCGCGTTATGTGATTCACGGGTTCCAAGGCGATGCACTCAAAGAGGGCCCGCAGGCGGGGATGCGTTTGCAAAATGGCTGGCAGAATTCAGGTTTGCCTTGGACGCGCACTTTAAATCCAGACAAAATTTACCGCGAAGATCGTTAAGCACGTCATTTACTGAGTCAGCTTGCGCTGGCAGCCCAATTAAGTTAACTTAGTCGCCTTCAATGGAGAACAGCATGCAAGTCAGTCTATGTAATCAGCAGCACAGTCATACAGCCAATCGCGCTGTGGCTGCGCCTGTCTGCATTGCAAGCACGACTCAGTATTTTTACGGATATTGGTTTAGCCAAGGGCTAGCCTGATATTCGTATTGGGTGGCCCTATTTTATTAAGGGTAGCCCACCACAGAAATGTTAAACCCCGGTAGGCTCCCCAGCCACCGGGGTTTTTTTATAACAATTTTGGAGTTTAGAGTATGAGCTACACCTATCACTATGGTCACAATTTGGCTTGGCGATTTATCCAGCAGATTGCTTTTGCCCAGCATCCACCACGACGAATACAACCCTAGGTATAAGGCGGCATAAGCCGCACAAGGAAATACAGATGAATGCTATCAACTCTGCTTTAGCGCCAGAGACACAAATGCAGCAAAAACCAACCGCTGGCTGCTCAACGGTTAGCTATGAATTACCCAACCCGCAGCAGCTACGCCAACAACTGCCTGTATCTGAACAGTTTGCTGAGACCATTACACGCCAACGCAACGCGGTACGTGCGGTTTTGAATCAAACCGATAATCGTCTGCTGGTGGTGGTCGGTCCTTGTTCCATTCATGATCCGCAGGCTGCTTTGGATTATGCTAAGCGTTTGGCACAACTGGCGCAGCGGGTTGAAGGTCAGTTGTTACTGGCAATGCGTGTTTATATTGAAAAGCCACGCACTACAGTGGGTTGGAAGGGTTTGCTCTACGACCCGCATCTTGATGGCAGTTACGACATGCGCAGTGGGCTTGAATTATCGCGTTCATTGATGCTGCAAGTCGCGCAGATGGGCTTGCCGGTTGCAACTGAACTGCTACAACCGCTGGCAGCGCAGTACTTTGCGGATATTTTAAGCTGGGCTGCAATAGGCGCACGCACTAGTGAGTCGCAAATTCACCGCGAGATGGTGAGCGGGCTGGCCTTGCCGGTAGGCTTTAAAAATGGCACAGACGGTAGTGTGCAAGTAGCGATAGATGCGATGCGTTCAGCAGCTTATGGACATCAGTACATGGGCGTAGATGAGCAAGGACAAATTGCTTTGCTACAAGCGGCAGGCAACACCGATACGCACTTGGTGTTGCGCGGAGGTCAGCATGGCTCTAACTATGATGCGCTCAGCGTGCGTGCGGCCAGCTCAGCGATGGAGCAGTCTGGTTTGCAGCCCAGCATTATGGTGGATTGCAACCATGCTAATAGCGGTAAAAACCCTTTGCGCCAACCTGAAATCCTAGGTGATGTGCTCCAGCAAAAACTGTCGGGCAATAAAAGCCTGCGCGCTGTAATGATTGAAAGCCATCTTGAGGAAGGCAGTCAGGCTTTGGGTAAAAGCATGCACTATGGCGTCTCTGTTACGGATGCGTGCTTGGGTTGGGCTAAAACAGAGCGGATGTTGCTAGAGGCAGCAGAACAGCTCGCAGGTTGAAAGTGCTTTACGCAAGATGAAAAGGGTTGCAATAAGTGATGAGAATCATTACTGTTTGCATATCGACTACATGAATGAGTTAAGACTATGTATGTTTGTCTGTGTAAAGCCGTTACCGATGGTCAAATCCGTCAGCTCGTTGACGAGGGCGCACGCTCTTGGTCCGAGGTGCGTAAGCAAACAGGCTGCGGCACGCAATGTGGAAAATGTGCGTGCGTTGGTAAGCAAGTCACCCAGCAAGCCATCAAGGACGCACAGGTTAAAGTGGCTGCTGGTTTAGCCTATGCCGTTTAGTAAGTGTTAGTTTATTTTTATCTATAGCTAACTCTGCTATTCTTGCGTGGTTCACTCAGATGTTAGAGGTACTACCATGCAAGGCGACCGTCAAGTAATCACCCACCTCAACCAAGTTTTAGCGCAGCAGCTCGTTGCCATCAATCAGTATTTTTTACATGCGCGCATGTATAAAGACTGGGGCTTTGAGCGGCTCGACAAGCTTGCTTATAAAGCCTCCATTGTCGTGATGTGCAACGCCGATGAACTCATCAAGCGTGTTTTGTTTTTGCAAGGTCTGCCTAATATGCAAGAGTTGGGTCGGCTGCGTATTGGTGAACATGTGCAGGAAATGCTTGAGTGCGACATGCAGCTGGTCAAGCAAGGCCACCAAACGCTATTAGCCGCGATTGCTCAGTGTGAGCAAGCCAAGGACTATGTCAGCCGTGAGCTCTTACAAGATATTCTTGATAAAGAGGAAGAACATCTGGATGTCTTGGAAACTGAGCTAAGTTTAATGCAGCAGCTTGGCGCGAAAAATTATTTGCAGCAGCAAATGAATGATCAATAGTTGGAGCAGCTAAGGATGTCGAGCCTACCTTTGAGCCTAATTGTGGCCGCTACGCGTAATTATGTTATTGGGCAGGACAATGAGATGCCTTGGCATTTGCCTGAAGATTTACGCTACTTTAAGCGGCGCACCTTAGGCAAGCCGGTAATTATGGGGCGTAAAACCTGGGACTCGATTGGTCGCCCTTTGCCGGGCCGTTTAAATATCGTTATTACGCGACAAACGGATTTGCAGCTTGAAGGGGCTGAGGTGTTTACTGATTTATCGGCGGCCATTGTGCGCGCCGAAAATTGGGCTGCTGATCACGGTGCAGAAGAGGTGATGGTGATTGGCGGTGGACAGCTCTACCGCCAAGCCTTGCCCATGGCTAGTAAGGTCTACCTAACACGGATTGAAGCCGAACTTGCCGGTGATACGCACTTCCCAGAGTTGCCCTTTGATGAGTGGCAGCGCACGGATGCTCAACCTTTTGCCGCGCAGGGCCAAACGCCGGCGTATACCTTTGAGGTGTGGCAGCGGCGTTAATTAATAAGCTTTCTTGCTCAGCTGATTAGGCTGAGCAGCTTGCGTTGTAGGCGTCTGCATCCAGCAATTGTTCCAGCTCTGCTGGGTTATCGGGTTGTAAGCGATAAAACCAGCTCTGGTAGGGGTGGCTGTTAATGCCTTCGGGTGCGTCTGTTAAGCCTTCATTCACCTCAGTTACCTTGCCACTAACAGGGGCGTGGTAATCAGAGGCCGCTTTCACCGACTCAACTACCCCAGCGATCTGTCCGGCACTCAGCTGACTATTAGGCTGGGGTAATTCCAAATAAACAATATCGCCTAAAGCCTGCTGTGCGTGATCGGTAATGCCTACGGTGATGATGCCATCTGCTTCTAAGCGGGCCCACTCGTGAGTGGATGCGTAGCGTAAATCTGCAGGAGTCGTGCTCATTGGGTTATCTCCTAGTGAGTTAGTTGTTTTTGTTATTTGGGTCAAATTAAAATCTTACCGTGGCGAACAAAGCGCGGACTGACTACGCGCACCGGATACCATTTTTGTCGAATCTCTACTTCGCCGCGCTCACCGGTTTGTATAGGTACGCGTGCCAAAGCAATTGCTTTACCAATGGTGGGTGAAAAACTACCACTGGTAATGGTGCCTTGGCCTACGCCTTCAATACGTACAGGTTGGCCAGCGCGCAAAACCCCACGTTCTTCCAGTACTAAGCCCACCAATTTTTCTTGGATGCCGTTGCTTAGTTGTGTTTCTAGTGCGTTGCGACCAATAAAGCTGCGCTCTTTTGGCTCCAAAGCAACTACGTGGTGCATATTGGCTGCGTAAGGGCTATGGTTTTCATCCATGTCATTGCCCAACAGAGTAAAGCCGGCTTCTAGGCGCAATGTATCGCGTGCGCCAAGACCAATTGGGGTAATGCCATAACCGATTAATTCATTGAAAAAGTCTACTGCCTGATCGGCGGGCAACATAATTTCAATGCCTTCTTCACCGGTGTAGCCAGTGCGTGTCAGAAACCAATCACCATCAAAGCTGCCGTGATACGCGGCAAGATTTTGAATAATGTGCGCCCGGCTTGAATTAAGTACTTCGCTCAAGCGCTCAATTGACTCAGGTCCTTGAATGGCGAAATGCGCCAAGTCATCACGCAATTGAATGCTGACGGAAAAATTCTGGGTGTGTTGTTTAAGCCAGCCTTGAATTTTTTGGCAAGTCAGCGCGTTGGTAATGAGGCGAAAACCTTCAGCTGTGCGGAATACTATTAAATCGTCAATCACGCCGCCTTGCTCATTAAGCATAGCGCTGTAGTGACCTGCACCGCTGGCTGTTAAGCGGGCTACGTCATTGCTGAGCATCAAGCGTAAAAAGGGTTCGGCATCAGTGCCGCTGACATCCGTGATGCACATATGAGAGACATCAAAAACACCGCACTCGTTACGTACATGGTGGTGCTCATCAACCTGAGAGCCATAATGCAGTGGCAGTTCCCAGCCACTGAAGTTAATCATTTTAGCACCTAAGGCTAGATGCATATCATACATAGGTGTGCGTAATCCCATGGTAGCTCCTAATGGGCGTGACGGTAACAACGATACTACAATACATGTCGGATGAGCCGCTGCGCGTCAGGGTAACGTATTTGATTGGCGCAGCTTGATGACGTGCCTAGGGTTTCGCGCAAGCTTAGACTGTATTTCGAAGCCTGCCCAGTATAACCCTAAGCCGCTATGCTTCAAATCATTGTCCAAAGCGCTTAGCCGATCGACGGATAAGTAAAATAACGGGCAATAATCCTACCAAAACCAAGGTCAGTGCTGGAAGTGCGGCTCTAGACCACTCCCCTTCACTGGTCATTTCAAAAATACGTACGGCTAAAGTATCCCAGCCAAAAGGGCGCATCAACAAGGTAGCGGGCATTTCTTTTAACACATCGACAAATACTAGCAGTGCCGCTGACAATGTGCCTGGCATGAGTAAGGGCAGGTAAACGCGTCTAAACAAGGCAAAACTGTTAACCCCAAGGCTGCGAGATGCCTCAGGTAGTGAGGGTCTAATGCGCGCCAAAGCTCCTTCAAGTGGGCCGTGGGCGACAGCCATAAAACGAATGACGTAGGCCAATAATAATGCGCCAAGGCTACCCAGCAGAATGGGTTTGCCTGAGCCGCCTAACCATTTTGATAGCGGAATAATCGCATGCCCATCTAAATAGCTAAAAGCCAACATGATGGCTACCGCCAGAACCGAGCCGGGCAGCGCGTAGCCTAGTGTAGAAAACCCGGTTAGCGCTTTCATGCTGTGTGTAGGGGTAAGGCGTTTAGCAAAAACCAAGAGCATGGCGGCGATAACCGTAAAGGCTGCAGCCAGTAAACCCAGGTAAATAGTGTGTGAGATCAGGGCGATATAGCGTTCATCTAGGTCAAAGCGGCCACGCTGCCAAAACCAAAATACCAGCTGGATAATAGGAATTACAAAGGCGCATAAAAAAACCAAAACACACCAGCCGGTGGCAAAAAACGCTTTCCAGCCTTTTAGGTGATACAGCGCTTTGCCACGCTGGCGTTCACTGCTAGGACGGATGGCGCCGCGGGAGCGATGTTCAGCAAATAATAATAAAGCAACAAACAGCAGCAGCAAACTTGCCAACTGAGTGGCGCTAGATAGGCTAAAAAAACCGTACCATGTTTTATAAATAGCGGTAGTGAAGGTATCAAAGTTAAAAACTGACACCGCACCAAAATCAGCCAAACATTCCATTAATGCCAGCGCAACGCCTGCACCAATGGCGGGTCTGGCAACCGGCAAAGCCACGCGCCAAAACGCTTGCCAGGGTGATAGACCTAATACCCGCGCCGCCTCCATAAAGCCTTTACCCTGAGCTAAAAAGGCACTACGGGCCAACAGGTATACGTAAGGGTAAAAAACCAACACAAAGACAATAATGACGCCGCCGGTTGAACGTACGCTAGGAAAGCGCAGGCCCGGGTCAATCCATGTGCGTAATGCTGTTTGTACGGGGCCGGCAAAATCCAGCAAACCAACAAAAACAAAAGCCAGCACGTAGGCGGGGATGGCAAACGGCAGCATCAGAGCCCAATCCAGCCAGCGACGACCCGGAAACTCACATAGACTGGTTAACCAAGCTAGGCTTACGCCTAATAAAATCACCCCCAAACCAACACTGAACAGTAGCGTTACGGTGTTAAGCAGTAGCTGAGTCATTTGCGTTTCCCACAAATGACTCCAAATTTCACGATCAACCTGATGCCAGCTGAGCAGCAATACCACCAGCGGCAGCAGCACGAGCGTTGACATGAATAGGGCAATCGAATACCAGCGTAGCTGGGTAGGTTGAACCACAGGGAAACCTCGGGTTTGCGAATGGGCTACAAAAATAAGTCCCAGATTATACCCTGCTTGTGCGTGTAATTCAGTGCCTTAGGCACATTGCAAATGTTGAATAAACAGTTCGGCAGTCACGGGCGTGCCTAAAAAATAGCCCTGTGCGTATTGACAGTTATGCTGTTGGACAAAGCTAAGCTGCGTCGCTTGCTCAACGCCTTCGGCAACCACATCGAGTCCTAGGCTGTGTCCCAGGCTAATAATGGCTTGCCCAAAGTTGCGGTGCACATCGTCATTGTCTTTTTGATTAATCAGCTGCTTATCGATTTTAAGGATATGTATGGGGAAGCGTTTTAAGTAGCTCAGGGAGGTATAGCCTAAGCCGAAATCATCCAGCGCGATTCGGACGCCAAGATCAGCTAATGCGCGTAATGATTTTGGGATAACCAAGCAGTCTACCTGTAGTTGTTCTTCGGTAATCTCAAGAATGAGCTGTTCAGGCTTGAGTCCTGAGATGGCCAAAGCGTTTTTAACTTGCTGGATTAGGTTTTTGTTTTTTAGCTGCGAGGGTGCAATATTAATGGCGCAGGCTAATTCCTGATTGTATTCCTGTTGCCACTGCCTAACCTGCTGGCAGGCTGTAGTTAAGACCCAACCGCCTACATCAAACAGTCCGCCAACCGTATCCAGCGTGCCGAGAAAGTCTTTAGGCTCAAGGCACTCACCCTGATAGTTCCAGCGTAATAAAGCTTCTACAGCAACCACTCTAGGCTGCTCTTCAGTGACTGCGAAAATGGGTTGGTAATGCAAGCTGAACTCTTGATTGCTGAGCGCACAAAGTAGGGCTTGCTGTTTAATCTGCTGCTTTTGCGCGTCACTTTGCATGCATTCTGTGTAAAGCGCGTATTGGGCTTTGCCAGCCATTTTTGCTTGATAGAGTGCCAAATCAGCGGCTTGTAAAATATCGGTGAGGTTATCGCTGTGGGGTAAGTCAGTGACGCCGATACTGGCGCTCATGGCTAGACAATTATCTTGAATGTGCACAGGGGCTTGTAGGGCATCGAGCATGCGCTGCGCTACATGCTTAGCGTCGTTAATCTGTACCAAGTCGTTGAGCAGTACAACAAATTCATCACCACCAAAACGGGCCAGATGATCGCCAGGGCGTAAGCATTGTTGCAAGCGACGGGCAATTTCAATCAACAGCATATCGCCAATATTATGGCCATAGTTGTCATTCACAAACTTAAAATTGTCCAAGTCAATAAACAACAACGCTGTTTTTTTACCTTGATTGCGTTCGTTATTTTGTACAGCTTCTTGCAGAAACTGGTCTAGGCGTGAGCGGTTGGGTAGTCCAGTAAGTGGGTCATGGAAGGCGGCGTAGGACATCTTTTGCTCATTTTGTTTACGCTCATGTATATCTGCCAATGTGCCTGAGATGCGCCTATTGCCATATTCATCTAGCTGCAACGTGCCACGAGTGAGTACCCAGATATACTCCCCGTTGCCTTGGCGAATGCGGTATTCATGGTCCAGAGAGTTGCTGCGGCCATTTAAATGGTTGCGAACAGCTTGGCGCAATAAGTGTCGATCTTCGGGGTGGATACGGTCATTCCAGTCCCGCGTGCTCGGGTTGGGTATCGCTTCACGCTCAAGCTTAACAATTTCAAGCCAGCGATCGGATAGATAAAGCACATCGTTTTTTAAATCCCACTCCCAAATGCCATCATTGGCGCCACGCATAGAGCGGGAAAAACGTTGCCGGTCTTCTTCGAAATCCTTAAAGCTGCTGGCGTAATAGCTTTCTAAAGCAAGGGAAATATCGAGAAATACGGCTTTTAGTAAACTTGAATACAGCTCGGTTTGTTGGTTTTGGCCGCAGATTTGTTCTAGCATGTGTTCAAGAAAGATACGGAATGAACCCAGATATTGATACGGTTCAAGGCCAATTTTGTGGTGTACCAGACCCACGCCTACGCGGTTGCGAATGAAGTCTTCATCTCTTGGTCCGTCCCACAGTTTTTGATAGTAGGCCTGTTTCTTTTGCGTCATACTTTGCAAAGAACTTTCGCACAGAGCGAGGTTGGGCTGGTCAGAAAACTTAGTTAAATGTTGCGCAAGCTTTTTAAAGTAGGGCGCAAGAGCATTCTCAAGAAGTGGGGCGACTTGTTTAAGGCGTGCAGCGTCGGCTTCTTGCCACTCAAGGAAACGGCTACGTTCCTCGAGACTGGCGACATCCAAGCCGACTCGTTTAATTAGAGCACTCAGTTCGTCTTGCGAAAACATAATAGAGCTACCCTTGTTCACCTACCTATAAGAATAAAAGCCCTTGCTAGAGAGCGGTTGCCTTGCTGGTTTTCGTTAGCTGGATAACAAGTTTATGATGAAAATGCAGGAGTAAAATCTGATCCATATCAAGATAGTATCAGTGTGCCACTATATGGCTAGGCGCTCAGTTGTGCAAGGCGAGTTTTTAAATAGGTGTTGGCAAGTTAAGCTGTTGTTTTCAGAGGCTGCTTAAACACTGCTTAAGCTGATTGGCTAGCCCCTGTAACAATTGCTCATAGTTTTGTGCCTGTACGCCGAGTACATCTACTTCTTGTAATTGAATGGGCAAGTCTTTGCTGAGACTAAAGGCAAGGCGCGGTGGTGCAGGTGGTTCTGTGAAAATACAGCTAGGACCAGCTTGCTCAAGGCGTTTACGCATTTGTTGTAAGTGACGGGCGCCTGGTTGAACCTCAGCATTAATAGCCAGTACGCCGCCGTGCTGCAGGCCGTAAGCCTGCTCAAAATAGTTAAATGCTTCATGGAAAACAAAAAAGTTTTTATCTTGCACCTCGGCAAGCTGCTGCGCTAATTCATTATCTAGAGTTTTCAGACGTTGCTGAAAAGCGGCTAGGTTGTTTTGGTAGACTGGCGCGTGCTGTGCATCCAAACGACTTAAATCAGTTGCCATGCGTTCAGCGATTACCAGCGCATTGGGTATCGACAGCCAAAGATGCGTATCGAGCCCACCGGGTTGGTGATGATGGTCATGTTCATCATGGTGCTCGTGATCATCTTCTTCATCTTCATGTTCTGCTGTGTAATACAGCAGCTGTAGATTGGGCAGGCTTTGTATGGCGATGCTGGCTTGCTGGTGTTGCTTGGCCAACGCAGTTAAGAAGTTTTCCATGTCTGGGCCAATCCAATAAAACAGCTCAGCCTCAGCTAAACGTTTTCTATCTGATGGACGCAAGCTAAACGAGTGAGGTGATGCGCCGGGTGGCAACAATACTTGCGCTTGGCCCTGTTCACCCTGAATGGCTTGGGCGATAAGTTGCAATGGCTTAATGCTGGTGAGGATATTTACCTGTGCTTGAGCGGCTGTACTGCAGACAATCAATAAAAAAGTAGCCAATAAACGGGCCATGCGCTGGTCTCCAAGGAAAGAATTGTTATATCATAACATTACTTTTTGTTGAGTTAGCAAGAGATATGCAGAAAAAATATTCCTTATGTGTGGCCAGTGGGCATCAGCAGTGTATTGATGATGCGCTGAACATTGCTCAGGTCATGTGCGATGAAGAACAGCTTCGTCTTACCCCTTTACGCAAGCGTGTGTTGGAGCTGGTGTGGCAAAGTCACCAGCCTATGGGCGCTTATGACATTTTGGCGCAGCTGACGTCTGAAGAGGGTCGTCCAGCCGCACCCCCGACTGTGTATCGTGCGTTAGATTTTTTATTGGAACATGGTCTGATTCATCGAATTGCCTCGCTCAATGCGTTTATCGGATGCGCTTATCCGCAACAACCCCATCAGGCACAGTTTCTTATTTGCCGCTTATGCAGGTTTGCCAGAGAGCTGCCCCATAGTGCTATCGATGCGGCGATTGCCGACGAAGCCCACAAAGCAGGTTTTACGGTAGAAGGGCAGGTGATTGAAGTTTTTGGCTTGTGCGCCCCTTGTCAGGCTGAGTTATGAGCACAGAATTACTGCGTATTGAGCAAGGTCGCTTGAGCTTTGCTGGCCAGCTAGTGCTGGAGGATATTGATTTTACTCTACACAAAGGTGAAATTGTCACGCTGGTCGGCCCTAACGGCTCAGGTAAAACCACCTTGGTGCGTGTGTTGCTGGGTTTGTTGCAGCTAGATACAGGCACTGTATGGCGCGCACCTAAGTTACGCATTGGTTATATGCCGCAAAAACTTGCGGTACATGAAACCATGCCGTTAAGTGTGTGGCGCTTTTTACGCTTAGTGCCCGGCGTGAGCTTGGTGCAAATTGAAGCTGCACTCACTGAAGTGGGCGCTTTAAAGGTTCTTAATAGCCCGCTGCAGCGTATTTCCGGTGGTGAATTACAGCGCGTGCTGCTGGCGCGGGCATTGTTGCGTAAACCGCAGCTGCTGGTGTTGGATGAGCCGGTGCAAGGGGTGGATGTGAATGGCCAGCTGGAGCTGTATAGCTTGATTGGTCAGTTGCGCGAACGCTACGGCTGTGCAGTGCTGATGGTGTCGCATGATTTGCATTTGGTGATGCGCGCTACCGATCGGGTGCTCTGTCTAAATCGCCATGTCTGTTGTTCGGGCTTGCCTGAGCAGGTCAGTCATGATCCTGCCTTTATTGAGCTGTTTGGCACGCAAGCGGCGCAAGATTTAGCGGTTTACCACCACCAGCACGATCACGCTCATGACTTGCATGGCTGCGTATTAACTGACGAACAACACAACCACGGACCGGACTGCAATCATGCCTGATTTTTTACTTTATGCGTTGGTGGCGGGATTGGCGTTGGCATTGGTGGCAGGGCCTTTGGGCGCTTTTGTGGTCTGGCGGCGTATGGCCTATTTTGGCGATACGCTGTCGCATTCGGCGCTGTTTGGTATTGCGCTGGGCTTGTTGCTGGATATTCACTTAGGGCTAGCGGTGGTTTTCGGTTCGGTGTTACTGGCGCTGGCGCTGGTGGGCTTGCAGCAACGTCAGCCGCTAGCTTCAGATACGGTATTAGGGATTCTCGCCCATAGTACTTTATCGCTGGGCTTGGTGACGCTGAGTTTTATGGACTCGGTGCGGGTCGATTTAATGGGCTATCTGTTTGGCGATTTACTGGCGATGACCAGCACCGATCTGGCTTGGATCGTATTGGGCAGCGCCTTGGTTTTGGCGGGTCTGTTGTGGTTATGGCGACCTTTATTGGCGATTACTGTACACGAGGAGTTGGCGCAGGTAGAGGGTTTGCCTGTCGCTGGATTACGTCTGGCGTTGATGGTGCTTATGGCGTTGGTGATTGGTGTGGCGATGAAAATCGTTGGCGTGCTGCTGATTACTTCCTTGCTGATAATTCCAGCGGCGACCGCGCAACGCCATGCGCGTAGCCCTGAGCAGATGGTTATTATCGCAACGGTGCTGGGCATGTTTTCGGTGTGTTTAGGCTTGGCGATGTCGTGGTATTGGGATACCCCAGCAGGGCCCTCCATCGTCGTCTGTGCAGCCGCTTTGTTTGTTGTCAGCTCACTAGTGCCGGCAAGGCGTTAAGCCCCCTAAAAAATCGTGTCGGCAGTTTTAGTGTCAGCCTTAATTATTAAGCTGCTTAATAATCAGCTATCGCGCAGAAGCTGCGCTGCCACATGAGTGCATTACTGGCTCGGTTCTGTTGGAACGCAGTTTTTTCGTGAATGGTAAAATTCTTGTAACTGCTGGATGACTCATGGACAATACAGGCTGTTTTCAAGAGTTAGAATTCTATGCGTAAATTTTTTCCGGTATTCATTGTTTCAATTGCGATCACCCTCAGCGGCTGTGCGGCCAATTCGCAGCAAAACCTAGCCGATGTTGCGCCTTATCCGCAAGCAGAAGAAGGTTATCAGCGGCATGTTATTTGGTTGCCCGCAAAGCAGGATGAAAGCCGCTACCAAGTAGAGTTGTTGCCCGGTAAACAAATGCTGACCGACTGCAATACTCGCTCGCTGGCGGCAGAAATGAGCGAGCATAGCTTAGATGGTTGGGGTTATAGCTATTATCAGGTTGACGGTTTGAAGGGGTCGATAAGTACATTGATGGCTTGCCCAGATGGGGAGCAAACCCCGGCTTTTGTGCCGGTCAATCTGAGTAATACGTTGCTGCCTTATAACAGCAAGTTACCCATTGTGCTGTACGCCCCAGTAGAGATAGAACTGCGTTACCGAGTATGGAGCGCACCCGCCAAATACCAACAGACACAGCCACAGTAAGCTTAAGCGCTAGCTTATTTGCTTAATTGCTATCGCGCATAAGATGCGCTCCCACAGAAACCGTGCCACTAAGGTAGTGAAGTGCGACAGTTGCTCCCGCAATTGCTATGCCCTGTCCTTAGAGCAGACCATTTGGCTATGGGAGCGTAATTTTTGCGCGATGATTCTCCGGCAACTCCTGAGCGAGTATTTATAATACGCATCGCCCAGAAGCTGCGCTCCAGCAGGGCACTTTGTTGGAGCGTAACTCTAGAGTAAGTTTCTTGTAACTCAGAGGTTGCTCATGGACAATACGGGCTCTTTATTGTGCGCATTATCGGTAAAATTAAACAGTGATTGAATTTCAACAGGTCAGTAAAACCTTTCAGGTGAAAGGCCGTAGCATTGCAGCGGTTAAACCAACGGATTTGCACGTTAATCGCGGTGAGATTTTTGGCTTAATTGGCTATTCCGGCGCAGGCAAAAGCACCTTGCTGCGCTTAATTAATCACCTGGAACAACCCACCACAGGACGAATTATCGCCGATGGCGTTGAGGTGACCGCGCTGGATGCGGCGGGTTTACGTGGGTTTCGTCGCCGCGTCGGTATGATTTTCCAGCACTTTAACCTGCTGTCGAGCAAAACCGTGGCGCAAAACGTGGCTATGCCCATGCGCCTTGCAGGTGAGTACGAGCGCTCGGCGATCGATAAACGCGTGCGTGAACTGCTAGAGCGGGTTGGTTTGGCGGATCAGGCGAGCAAATACCCAGCCCAGTTATCAGGCGGACAAAAACAGCGCGTCGGGATCGCCCGCGCACTGGCTACTGGCCCCAGTATTTTGCTTTGCGATGAAGCCACCAGCGCCCTAGACCCAGAAACCACTGGGCAGGTGTTACAGCTCTTACGGCAAATCAACCAAGAGCTGGGCTTAACCATTGTGCTAATCACCCATGAGATGGATGTGATCCGCCGTATTTGTGACCGCGTGGGTGTGATGGAAGAGGGGCAAGTGATTGAGAGCGGGCCGGTGGCGGAGGTGTTTTTACAGCCGCAACACCCTACCACGCAACGCTTTGTCCAGTTGTCTGAGGGCGAAGACGGCACCCAGCAAGAGGATTTTGCCCATGTTGCCGGGCGCATACTGCACCTAACCTTTCTCGGCGAAAGCACTTACGCGCCTGTGCTGAGCCAGGTGATGCAAGCCACAGGTGCTAACTACAGCATTTTAGCCGGACGCATTGGGCGGATTAAAGATGAACCCTGCGGTCAGCTGACCATTGCGTTAACCGGCGAGCAGGTCGAGCTGGCTGAGCAACAGCTAAGCGCGGCAGGCGTGAAGATTGAGGTAGTGCGTCCATGAGCGGTTTAATGAGCAACATTGATTGGTATGAAATCTGGCTGGCGACATTAGACACATTGTTGATGCTCGGCGGTTCGTTACTGTTCACTATTGTGCTGGGCTTACCTTTGGGTGTACTGCTGTTTTTAACAGGCCCACGGCAGCTGTTTGAACACAAAGCCTTTTATGGCTTGCTATCGTTGCTGGTGAACGTACTGCGCTCGTTGCCCTTTATTATTCTATTAATCGTGATGATTCCACTCACCGTGGTGTTAACCGGCACTTCATTAGGTGTGGCTGGCGCTATTCCGCCTTTGGTGGTGGGGGCCACACCATTTTTTGCCCGCCTAGTGGAAACTGCCCTGCGCGAGGTCGATCGCGGTATCATTGAAGCCACGCAAGCCATGGGCGCGTCCACCCAGCAAATTATCATCAGCGCCTTATTACCCGAGGCGCGCCCGGGCATTATTGCCGCAGTCACCGTTACCGCCATTACGCTGGTATCCTATACCGCCATGGCGGGCGTAGTCGGCGCCGGCGGTTTAGGCGATTTAGCCATACGCTTTGGTTATCAGCGCTTTCAAACCGATGTGATGGTAGTGACTGTGGTGTTGCTACTGATTTTAGTACAGATTTTACAAATGATTGGTGACCGCTTAGTGGTTCATTTTTCTAGACGATAATAAAAGAGGAAACATACACATGAAACGCATTTTAGTGGCCTTGGCCACCTTCGCAGCTTTTTCAGTTCAAGCACAAACGTTGCAAGTGGCAGCAACACCGGTGCCGCACGCAGAAATTTTAGAATTTCTCAAACCTACGCTGGTTAAGCAGGGCGTGACCCTCGAAGTTAAAGTCTTTACGGACTATGTGCAGCCCAATATCCAAGTAGCCGAAGGCCGTTTGGACGCCAACTTCTTCCAGCACCAGCCCTACTTGGATGAGTTTAATGCCAGTAAAGGTACTAAGCTGGTCAGTGTGGCTGGTGTCCACGTAGAGCCCTTCGGTGCCTACTCTAGCAAAATCAAAGACTTGTCCGAGCTGAAAGATGGCGCACAGGTCGCCATTCCTAACGATGCAACCAATGGTGGCCGTGCGTTACTGCTGTTGCAAACTGCGGGGGTGTTAACGCTCAAGCCAGAGGCAGGCATTACCGCCACAGCGCGCGACATTGCCGACAACCCGAAAAAACTACGCATTCGTGAGTTGGAAGCAGCGACCTTGCCGCGTGTGTTAAATCAGGTGGACTTGGCGCTGATCAATACCAACTATGCGCTGGAAGCCGGTTTAAACCCGATGGAAGATGCGTTGGTCATTGAAGGTGCGGACTCGCCTTACGTGAATATTTTGGTCACGCGTGATAATAATCAGCAGGCAGATGCGATAAAAAAGCTGGTTAATGCATTAAAAACAGAAGAAGTAAAAACTTTTATTCTGGAGAAATATCAGGGTGCTGTGGTTCCAGCGTTCTAATTCAGCGGTTATTAACTAAAAAAGGAGCTCTTGTGGCTCCTTTTTTATTCACAGTGGTTTTTGGCCCTTCGCATTTAAGGGTGTAGCTGATTTCTAAACTCTCCTGACTTCAGCAAGCACCTGGCTATCAGTCCCACTGGCAGCCGCGTTGCTTGGCACAGCTCTTGTGGGAGCGCAACTCTTGCGCGATTGGAGTCTGAATCCGGCACAACCGGTTTTATCCTGTTGCTCTTGCGTGATTTCAAGTCCGCTTCGCGCATAAGATGCGCTCCCACAACCCCACAACCCCACAACCCCACAACCCCACAACCCCACATTCCCACAATCCCACAGCCCCACTGTAAAGCGGTTGGCACGCAGCCGCGTTGCTTGGCACAGCTCTTGTGGGAACTTACATTTCCTAAGTTCCCCGACTCCTTTTCCAGCCGGTCAGGTTTTTTCTACATCCTTAAATGCGAAGAGCCTCGTTTTTTGTGGCTTGAATGACGTCAGCAAACGCTTATGCAGCATGGCTGTTAAGGTTTGCGTAGGCAGTAAATACGCGAGCTGCATGGGAATAGTTTAGTAAGTTAGTTGGTATTCTTGATTGCTATCAAGGGTAATTGCAACAAGGTGTTTCTATGATGGGCCCGTAAAACTCATCAGGAGGCATTGCATCATGTCTGAAACGTTCACAAAAGGTATGGCACGGAATATCTATTATGGAGGCAGTTTGTTCTTCATTCTGGTTTTCCTTGCATTGGCATACCACACAGAAAAAACCTTTCCAGAGCGCACCAACGACGCTGAGTTAACCGACTCTATCGTTCGCGGTAAGCACGTATGGGAAACCAATAACTGCATCGGCTGCCATACTTTGCTTGGAGAAGGTGCATATTTTGCTCCTGAGCTGGGTAACGTATTTCACCGTCGTGGTGGTGAAGACGGCTTTAAGTTCTTCTTGCCAGCATGGATGAAGGCGCAGCCAACCAATGTCCCAGGTCGCCGGCAAATGCCGCAATTCAATTTAACCGATGAGCAGCTCGATGATCTCACCGCGTTCTTGGAATGGACCGCCAAAATTAACACTAATAATTGGCCACCAAACAAAGAAGGTTAATGCTGCTTTAGCTGAACCTTAGATGGCATTGATTGAATTGAATTGCTTGTTATTGGAGGACTGACTATGTCCAGTCAAACCCTAGTAAAATTTGAGTCGCAGAAAGTGGCCAAACCGTATTTCGTGTTTGCGCTCATACTTTTTGTGGGTCAAATTCTGTTCGGCCTGATTATGGGGCTGCAATATATTATCGGGGATTTCCTATTCCCGTTACTTCCTTTTAACGTGGCCCGTATGGTCCACACTAACCTGTTGATTGTCTGGTTACTATTTGGCTTTATGGGTGCGGCTTACTATCTGGTTCCAGAAGAAGCTGACCGTGAGCTGCATAGTCCTAAACTAGCAATGCTGCTGTTTTGGGTGTTTGCTGGTGCTGGTGTGCTGACCATTTTAGGCTACCTGTTTGTACCCTATGCTGGTTTGGCAGCCATAACAGGTAACGATTTGCTACCGACCATGGGTCGTGAGTTCCTTGAACAACCCCTGCCAACCAAGGTGGGTATTGTTATCGTAGCCCTGGGCTTCATCTATAACGTAGGTATGACGGTACTTAAAGGCCGCAAAACGGCCGTTAACATCGTATTGATGACCGGCTTGATTGGTTTAGCGTTGTTGTTCTTGTTCGCTTTCTATAACCCAGAAAACCTCAGTCGCGATAAATTCTACTGGTGGTTTGTTGTTCACCTGTGGGTAGAGGGCGTGTGGGAATTAATCATGGCGGCCATTCTGGCGTACGTATTGATTAAGATCACCGGTGTTGACCGTGAAGTGATTGAGAAGTGGTTGTATGTGATTGTTGCGCTGGCATTGATTTCCGGTATTTTAGGTACAGGTCACCACTACTTCTGGATTGGTGCACCAACGGTTTGGCTTTGGGTTGGTTCGATTTTCTCCACCCTAGAGCCGCTGCCATTCTTTGTGATGGTACTGTTCGCCTTTAATATGATTAACCGTCGCCGTCGTGAGCACCCGAACAAAGCTGCTTCGCTTTGGGCAATGGGTACTGTAGTAATGGCGTTCTTAGGTGCAGGTGTGTGGGGCTTCTTACATACGTTGGCGCCAGTTAACTACTACACACACGGTGCGCAAATCACTGCTGCCCACGGTCATATGGCTTTCTACGGCGCTTACGCCATGATTGTGATGACCGTCGTTTCCTACGCTATGCCGCGCTTACGTGGTATTGGTGAGGCGCCAAGTAACAAAGCGCAAATCATGGAAATGTGGGGCTTCTGGTTAATGACTGTGAGCATGGTGTTTATCACTCTGTTCCTAACCGGTGCTGGTGTGGTTGAAGTATGGTTACGTCGTATCCCTGAAGATGGTGCCGCAATGTCCTTTATGGCGACTCAAGATCAGTTAATGCTGTTCTACTGGTTACGCTTCATTGCTGGTGTTGGCTTCTTGGTTGGTTTAGTGTGCTACTTGATGAGTTTCAGCAAGAAGCTGCAAACTGCTCAGGATACTCGCAAACCTGTTTTGGCTAATGAAATAGGCTAAAACAATGCAACATGCGCTGGGTTATAATAATCCAGCGTATGTTAAGCGGGATTTTGTACAGAGTTATTTGTTGTATAAATAACTCTCTAGAAAACCCCAGTTTAGTTGGGTACAGCTAGGAGCTGTAGGAGCGCATGTTAATGCGCGACAGCGACGGTTTTAATCGTGTATTGTTCTTCTGCCTACAGCTCGCAGTATCTAGGGGTACAGGAGGAAAGAGCATGAGTTTTGCGATTGAAGTTGAAGAGTTAGCAGGTAGTATTTGGCACCGCTTTATTACGCGCAAAGCTGATCCTGAATACCCAGATGCTCGGATAGAATTAGAAACCATCCAGCCTGGCCTAGCGTTATTATTCCGCGCCATGGGTGGCGGTCATGAAGTCAGCTTAGAAGCGGCGCATGCCCGGCAAATGATGGTTAGGCGCTCTTTCTTGCAAAAAATTGCTGGCACAGCCCAGCAGCTGTCAGTTGCTTGGCGTGATTCGCATAGCGTGCGTCTACCAGCCAGCATCGCGGTATACCCAGAAACGCAATACAACCGCGAGCTCTATCGTTGGCTAACCATTCTTGCCGCCCATGCAGGCTCTATGCGCCACTGGGCGCGCGATAACCAAACATGGATTGCGGAGCTGTTAGAGCAATATCCCGCCTTACAATCGCGCTATGCCGAACTGGTGTTGGCGCATATTGCCTTGCGTCCTAAACCAGAAGATCTTCCGCCGGCAGAGGCCGCTGTGGAAGAGGCGATTCGTCAAGCATTATTAAAACCCGGCTCTATTACCGAATTTCCAGTGAGTGAGAGTGCGCCATGGCCGGTGGCTTTGTGGCTCTATCCGCCGCTTAATCTGGGTGATCCCCAGCAAACGCACTGGGAAGAAGAGGAAGATGGCGATTTATTAGGTCGCTCTCAAGGTGAGGGGAAAGAGGTACGCAAACAAGCCAGCCGTGTAGATGACAATACCGGCAAGCAGGGTTTGTTGCTGTTTCGTTTAGAAAGTCTCTTTACCTGGACAGAGCACATTGATCTTGATCGTTGTGGTGATGATAACGATGATATTGATGCTGCACGGGTCGCCGATGATCTGGACGAGATTGCGCTGTCGAAAAAACGCAAACGTAAGGGCGGTGGCTTAAAGCTGCACTTGGACTTGCCTCCAGCCGATGTTGATGATTTGCCGATGGGCGAGGGTATCAAGCTGCCTGAATGGGATTTTCGCCGAAATTGTTTGCGCGAGGATTACGTTAACGTGCAAATGATGCAGCCACGCTTGCAAGAGCCTATGCCCTTGCCGGAGCGTTTAACTGCTTTAGCACATAAAGTACGCCGTCAGTTTGAAAACCTACGCAGTGAGCCACGTTGGTATAAACAGCAAATGCAGGGCAGTGAACTGGATCTGCAAGCCTGTGTGGATTTTTACGTGCAGCGTAAACAGGGGCAAACCCAACAGCCGGGTTTGTTTATGGATCTGCAGCGCAAGCAGCGTGACTTATCCTGCTTAGCCCTAGCAGACCTGTCTATGTCGACCGATGCCCACGTGGATAACGAGCGTCGTGTGATTGATGTTGTCGGCGATAGCCTGATGTTATTTTCCGAGGCGTTATCCGTAGTTGGCGATGACTTTGCTGTGTATGGCTTTTCTTCGCTGCGTCGCCAGCATGTGCGGATGATAGAAATTAAAGGGTTCGACAACAAATATAACGCCAAGGTGTGCGGTGCGATTCAGTCGTTAAAACCCGGTTATTATACCCGTATGGGTGCTGCGATTCGTCAAGCTACCCAGTTACTGAGCAAGCGTCCACATCAGCGCAAACTGTTGTTATTGATTACCGATGGTAAGCCCAATGACTTGGATGTCTATGAGGGACGCTACGGTGTGGAAGATACCCGCCAAGCGGTATTAGAAGCACGTAAGGCAGGCTTGCTGCCATTCTGTATCACCATTGATCAAAAAGCGGGTGACTATCTGCCCTATATGTTCGGCGCTAATGGTTATACGTTGATTAAAGAGCCCGGGCAGTTGCCTACGCGCTTACCGCAGTTATACCGGCTACTAACTGAGCCATGAGCCTAGTAAACACGTCTCGCAAACCCGTCAAAGTACAAGCCAGGCAATGGCTATTTCCCCTAGCCGCTGCCTATGGCGTGCTGATGCTACCGTTGTCGGTACTGGGAATGCTGGGTTACCTACCTGTACCTGCTGGACTACAGACACCCTTTGGTCATGCCCATGAAATGCTGTTTGGCATGGCATTTTTGGTGGTGTCTGGTTACTTGTTGGGACCTATGCCCAAGCCGCAGCTCTTGGGCTATATCGCTTTGTGGTTGCTGGCGCGTATTGGTTTTTTGGCTTGGCCCTTTAGCCTGCCGGTGATGTTGTTTGCTGCTGCCGGTGCTGCGTTATTGAGTTATTGGGTGGTACCGCGTTTTTGGCGTGCCAAGAAATGGCGTAATCAAAGTGTCGCGCCTATCATTATTTTATTTAGTATTGCTACCACCTTGGCTGGCTACGATGCGTTGGTGTTGCACCGGCTGTTAGCGCACGGCTTGTTGGTGCTGGCGGCACTGATGTTTTTTATGGGTGGGCGAGTAATAGCACCTACCTTGGCGAGTTTTTGGCTGCAGCAAAACATCCGCATGGAAAACCGAGTTCAGCCGAATTTGGAGGGTGCGGGTTTAATCAGTCTCACGCTGGCTTTGTTGTTGCAAGTGCTCGATGCAACCGCGCTACTGCAGGCGTTGGCTTTAGGGGTGGCAGGAGTTGTTGTTTGGCTAAGGCTGTTACGTTGGCAACCTTGGCGCTATTGGCGGCGACTGGATATTCTGTGGTTGTTTTTTGGTTACGCCAGTCTGGGCACAGCTTTGTTGCTGCTGGCAGCGGGGGCCTACTCGCCGCTGGCTGGTTTAGTTGCCATACACACGCTGACAGTGGGCGCGATGGGTGTGTTAATGGTAAGCATTATGGCACGGGTGACGGTAGTGAAACGCTTTAAAGACGCCAACGCGCTGCGCTCCAGTCATCTGGCGACGGCTTTGCTAGTCATGGGGGCGTTGCTACGCATTTTTGCGCCTGTCTTTCCAGCCGCCTACCTACCCTTAGTGCACAGCGCCATGCTGTGCTGGTCACTCGGCTTCGCCAGCCTGATCTGGGTATTTTGGCAGTGCAGATAACACACTGCACTTGTGGGAGCGCATCTTATGCGCAATACGGGCTCTAAACCCAACTCAAGTGCTGGCGGATGACAAAGCCAACTCAGGCGCTGCCGGTTAAAAACCTAACTTAGGCGCTGCCGGCTAGTCACATTCGCGCAAAAGTTGCGCTCCTACCTAAGGGAGGCATTCATACCCATGAATTGCAGGGGTTAAACCTAGCTGGGCATCGAGCGGGGTAACCAGATAATCATGATTGCGCAGAAAATAGTTAGGGCAATCACAAACCACTTGAAACGCACCAAGCGTTGCGCGGCGCGCTGTTTTTGCTGCTGCGGCAGTGCCATGCCACAGTGTTGGCAAGTTGCGAGGTCGTCTGGATTATCTTGCTGGCAATAAAGACACGTGGCCATTGTGTTCACCCTGTTTAAAGCGTGCATACAAATATGCCACGTAAGCTTGTCAAAACAGCTTGATAGCAATCAAAGATTACTCGTACTTTTCTAGGCGGTCCCTATCCAAAATACAAATCAGGCGGCCTTCAACACGAATAATGCCTTCATGACTGAGGTGGTGAATAATGCGTGAAAAAGTTTCTGGTTGGATCGACAACTGACCAGCGATTAAACGCTTGGCAATCGGCAACTCAAAGCTAGGGGTTTGGCAACTGCTGCAGGAGCGCAACGCTTGTGAAAGGATATAGCGAATCACTCTGTGAGTAGCGTTTTTCAGTGAGAGAATTTCGATTTCATTAAGGCGTTGGTGCAGCCGAATAGACAAGGCAGCCAGTAGCGCAGTGGAGAGTTCACTATTTTCTTTAATCAAAGCTTTATAACTGGTGTTGGGTATCAGCAGCATTTGTGTGGGCGTCACTGCTTGAGATGTGGCGACGTATTGCTGGTGATCCATAAACATCATAGCTTCGGCGAAGGTCTTGCGATCGCCTACAACTTCAAAAACCTTCTCTTGCCCGTCTGGTGTGAGGCGGTAAATTTTAATGCTGCCGGAGATTACAAAGCCAAAGTTGACGCAGGGCTCACCCTGATGAAATACGTACTGGTCTTTCTCTAAGTTAACCAGCTGGCTTTCTTCCAGCAATTTGGCAAGTTGTGTTTCGGTGAGTGGCTGGAAAAGATGATGCTCGCGCAAAATCTTCTGGTATAGCGGATGCGGTTCCATAGTTGGTTCTCGGCTTGAGGCATGTAAACAGACTGCTGAGTCCAAGACTAGCACACTTGTCGCGCTAGGGTGAAGGTTGCCAAGTGCAAAAGCATCCAGCAGCTAGGTTGCTGCCAGATAACACCGAGCGCCCTTGCTTGAGCGCCTCAAGAACGGGCTCTACAAAGCTATTGCTGGAGTTGCAGATAGCCCCTTCACTATAGGGGCCAAAATAGGCGAGTTGACCAAATTCATCCCAAATTGCAACGGCGGGACTTGCCGGCAAAATATCAGTATTAACGTGGATTTTTATAGGTTTTAGCCTGTTTAGTGTTTTCGGCAGGTGACCGTTACTGCCGGGCATTTGCACATGATAAAAATCAACGCTGTCGGCGTAGTCGCGAGTTAGCTCGCCGAGGTGTTGCTGATTACCAAGATTGCAGGGGCAGCTGGGATCCCAAAAATGTACCAAGCGAATCCGACCCGGCCCAGCAATGTCTTGTGGCAGCTGTAATTCTTGACCCGCAAAAAATTCGGTACGAATGTAGGTGGTGTTGTACCACCAGAGCGCGCTGAGCAAAACGCCCACCCAGAGTAGAATTACTAAGGCAATAAGAAATTTTTTAATCATTTTTATTAAGTGCGCTATGCTTGCAGAGTCAGTCTAGATTGACAGGTCTCAAGAGTTAACTAAATGAACAGATTGTCGCAGACGATTAAAGCCTATGCCGCCTGATTTTATCAGTTTAAATCCGCAAAACTCTTTACCCCAGCTGTTTTCCGAACAGGTCGAGCCCGCTTGGACACAAAACTGGCGTGATTTCTATCGGCTGGATTTTAAACCGAGCAATATAGAGCAGCGCCTTGGGCGTATGCAAGTGCTTAATTATCAGCTAGCAGTGCACTATTTTATACCGCAGCGCGCAGTGGCGACCTTGATTGTGCTTCATGGCTACTATGATCATATGGGATTGTACGGACATTTATTTCGCTGGGCACTGAATAATAATTTTGCCGTGCTGAGTTGTGATCTGCCAGGGCATGGGTTGTCTACGGGTGCGCGCGCCAGTATCTCTGAGTTTTCTGAGTACCAAGCGGTATTGGCTGCGTTGTTTGAGGTGGCGCAGCAATTATCTTTGCCTGCGCCTTGGCACTTGGCGGGACAAAGTATGGGGGGTGCTATTGCGCTGGATTATGCGCTGAACCAGCAGCCATTGTCAGAAATAGGCCACTTAATACTCTTTGCACCCCTAGTGCGTCCGCGGGCTTGGCGCCAATCGAAACTGCTCTATCAAAGCCTACGTCCTTTTGTTAAGCAGGTGCCTAGGCAGCGCACCAATAATTCGACGGATAAAGATTTTGTTGAGTTTTTGCAGCGCGATCCGCTGCAAGCGAATGTGCTGCCCACGGCTTGGGTGGGTGCTTTATCGCGTTGGATTCCGCAAATTGAGAAGGCACAGGCTAAAAAGATGAGCCCGATAATTTTGCAGGGAGATGGCGATCAGACGGTGGACTGGCGACACAATCTTAACGTGTTAGAAGATAAGTTTAAGCAACCTGAACTCTTCATGTTACCGGGCGCTGGACATCATTTAGTCAATGAGCAGGCACATTACCGGCAGCAAGAGTTTAGTTTTATTGAGAGGTTCTTGTAAGGTTAAGCGGGCGCGCGGGCAAGGCTATCACCCGCGCATGACTGACTTAGTAAAGAATCCGGCAGCGCATGGTGCCTTCAACTTCCTGCAGCTTACTCAGTGCCAATTCAGAGTGCTCGGCGGCAATATCAATCACCACATAGCCAACGCTGTCGTCGGTTTGTAAAAACTGACCGGAAACGTTGATGTTGTTATCAGCAAAGACTTTGTTGATCGCACCCATTACGCCTGGGATATTCTTGTGAATATGCAGGATACGGTGTTTGCCGGGGTGTGAAGGTAGTGCCACTTCAGGGAAGTTAACAGAAGAGACCGACGTACCGTTGTCACTGTATTTAACCAGCTTCTCGGCCACTTCAAAGCCAATATTGGCTTGCGCTTCTTGGGTTGAGCCGCCAATGTGCGGAGTCAAAATAACGTTGTCTAGACCGCGCAGTGGGCTGGTGAATTCCTCACCATTGGCGCGCGGCTCAACGGGGAATACATCAATGGCGGCACCGGCTAAATGACCGTCTTTGATTGCTTCTGCCAAGGCTTCGATAACCACCACGGTACCCCGTGCTGCGTTAAGCAGAATACTGCCTTTTTTCATAGCGCGAATCTGTTCATCGCCAATCATCCACTGTGTGGAAGGCAATTGTGGTACGTGCAGCGAGACAACGTCCGCCATGCCCAGTAGCTCGTTTAGGCTGTCAATCTGTACCGCATTACCTAAGGGCAGCTTGGTGACCACATCGTAGAAGTACACTTGCATGCCCATGGCTTCGGCCAATACGGAAAGTTGTGTGCCAATAGAACCGTAACCGATAATACCGAGTTTTTTACCACGTACTTCATACGCGCCTGTTGCGCTTTTCATCCAGCCGCCACGATGACATTCGGCGTTTTTCTGGGGAATACCGCGCAGGAGCATGATGGCCTGGCCGATTGCTAGTTCTGCGACTGAGCGGGTGTTGGAATAAGGGGCATTAAAGACGGCAATACCGCGTTCGCGTGCAGCGTTCAGGTCAACTTGGTTAGTACCAATACAGAAACAACCTACAGCGACTAGTTTGTTGGCGCACTCAAACACCTCTTCGGTGAGCTGGGTGCGAGAGCGAATACCGATAAAGTGTGCGTCAGCAATTTTCTCTTTCAGCTCATCTTCGGGCAATGCGCCGGTTATGTATTCAATGTTGGAGTAGCCCGCTTTTTTCAGTGTGTCGAGAGCGTTCTGGTGTACTCCTTCAAGAAGAAGAAAGCGAATTTTGCTTTTATCAAGCGATGTCTTACTCATCTGCGTAAACCTGTTGTCCTGAAGTGTTCAATGAAACGGACAGTCAATGCTGGCCGGAACGGTGACTAAAAAGACCGGCCCGGGAATCGGCAGGGTGCGCGATTAGCGGGGTGTCTATGCTATCATAAGCCAGAGTAAAGTCAGCATGATTTCCTCTGTGCCTGTATAATTCTACAACTAACCTAAACTTTTTTGCCTTGAAGTTTGCTCAGGGCCGTGATGAAAAAACTGAGAGTAACACAATGACCCATCAAGCCCTGATTGAAGAGCTTAAAACACTTGTTGATAGCGGCAAGCTCTTAACTGATACCGACTCCTTAGCCAGTCACGGTATCGACTGGACCAAACATTTCACCCCAGCCCCCATGGCGATTGCTTTTCCGCGCAGTGTGGAGCAGGTGCAGGCCATTGTACGCTGGGCCAATGAGTGTAACGTCGCGCTCGTGCCGTCTGGTGGGCGCACAGGCTTGTCTGCCGCGGCGGTGGCTGCCAATGGTGAAGTGGTGGTGTCCTTTGACTATATGAATCGTATCCTTGAGTTTAACGAGATGGATCGCACCGTGGTTTGTGAGCCGGGTGTAGTGACCGAGCAGCTGCAGCAGTTTGCCCAAGAGCAGGGTTTGTATTATCCGGTCGATTTTGCTTCAGCCGGCTCCAGCCAGATTGGCGGCAATATTGGCACTAACGCCGGCGGCATCAAGGTGATTCGCTACGGCATGACCCGCGACTGGGTCGCTGGTCTTAAAGTGGTTACCGGCAAAGGTGAGCTGTTAGAGCTCAACAAGGATTTGATAAAAAATGCCACCGGTTATGATTTACGTCAGTTGTTTATTGGTGCAGAAGGCACGCTTGGCTTTGTAGTTGAAGCTACTATGCGCCTGACTCGCGCGCCGAAGAATCTTACTGCTATGGTATTGGGCGCGCCGGATTTCGACTCCATCATGCCGGTGTTACACGCTTTTCAAAAAGAACTAGACCTCACAGCGTTTGAGTTTTTCTCCGATAAAGCCATGGCGAAAGTCTTGGCGCGTGGCGATGTACCTGCTCCTTTTGATACTGAGTGCCCGTTTTATGCGTTGCTGGAATTTGAAGCCGCAAGCGAAGAGGTGATGGATCAGGCGTTGGCGGTATTTGAGCGCTGTATGGAAGAAGGCTGGGTGCTGGATGGCGTGATGAGCCAGAGCGAGCAGCAGTTAGAAAACCTGTGGAAGTTGCGCGAATACATTTCCGAAACCATTGCTCATTGGACGCCGTATAAAAACGACGTTTCAGTAACTGTTGGTAAGGTTCCAGCGTTTTTGCGTGATATTGATGAGATTGTCACTAAAAACTACCCTGATTTTGAAGTGGTGTGGTTTGGTCATATTGGCGACGGCAACCTGCATTTGAATATTCTCAAGCCTGAGACGATGGATAAAGACGAGTTCTTTGCCAAATGCGCCACGGTTAATCAGTGGGTGTTTGAAACAGTACAAAAATACAACGGCTCGATTTCTGCCGAACACGGTGTAGGTATGACTAAGCGTGATTACCTGTATTACAGTCGTAGCGCAGAAGAAATCGCAGTGATGAAAGCGGTTAAAGCCGTGTTCGATCCTAATGGCATTATGAATCCGGGGAAAATTTTTGCTGTTTGATGAGGTGTGCATACTGTGCAGGTTGCGAGCATGGCGCACGTCACGCAAAGACGCCGCGAGTACGTCCATGTAGGCTCTCGGTCGCCATCCTTGGCGGCCAAAGCTTTGCTTAAACATACGCCATGCTCGCAACATTAAGAGCAGTGCAAGCCGCACGCAGCAAAACCGCCAGCCAACGCTAACGCTTAAACTGGGCGCGAGCGTTGTATATGGAGCAAAGCCTTGACGGCATGGATGCCGCCGTGGAGCCTACAGGGATGTATTCACGGCGACTTTACGGAATATGCATCGCTTGCGACTGACACCTAAGCCAATTTCACCAGCGAATTAAAGAAGGTAAGCAAAAATGAGTTACCAACATCAATACCAAGATGGCACTAATATTCACTACCCCATGGGTAAAGTGGTGTGTGTAGGGCGCAACTATGCTGAGCACGCCAAAGAACTTAACAACCCAGTCCCTGACGAGCCGCTGTTATTTATCAAGCCTGGCAGCTCAGTGGTTTGCCCAGTGAATGGTTTTAATATTCCGCAGGAACGCGGCGCGGTGCATTTTGAAATCGAAATCGCCGTACTGATTGGTAAACCTTTGTCTAAGCGTCCCAACGAAGAAGAAGTATTGGATGCCATTTCTGGCTACGCGCCTGCGCTGGATTTAACCCTGCGTGATGTCCAGGACGAACTTAAGAAAAAAGGCTGGCCGTGGGAAGTAGCGAAAAGCTTTGATGGCGCCTGCGTGCTCGCGCCTTTTGTCAGTGGCGATGCCGTCAGCGACATCAATAACATCCAAGTACGACTCACCGTGAATGGTGACGTGCGTCAGCAGGGCAATAGTAGCGAAATGCTCAATCCGATTGTGCCGCTTATTCAACATATTTCCGGACAATTTTCCTTGCAGCCAGGCGATGTTGTTCTCACCGGCACACCCGCAGGCGTAGGACCTTTGCAGTCTGGTGATCAGGTGATTATGGAGCTACCTGAGTTGAAAAGCCGCTTTGAAACCTTTGTCCGCTAATGCCTGAACTGCCCGAGGTAGAAACCACCCGCCGCGGGATTGAGCCGCACTTGCTCAATCAGCAGGTGGAACGCGTGGTGGTACGCAATGCACGCTTGCGCTGGCCTATTCCAGATGATTTGGATGTGCGCCTGTCAGGACAACGCTTTACCAAGATCGAGCGCCGCGCCAAGTATCTATTGTTGCATGCAGAGGTGGGCACGCTGATTTGTCATCTGGGTATGTCCGGTAGTCTGCGCCTAGTACCGCATAATGAGCCCATAGCCAAACATGATCATGTGGATATTGAATTGGCCTCGGGGCAGATGCTGCGCTACACCGATCCGCGTCGTTTTGGAGCCATGCTGTGGACAACGGAACTGGCTGCGCATCCGCTGTTGCTCAAGCTTGGCCCTGAACCACTGAGTGATGATTTTACTGCAGACTATTTGCATGCGCGTCTGCAGGGGCGCAAACAAGCCATCAAGCCCTTTATTATGGATAACGCCGTGGTGGTGGGCGTGGGCAATATTTACGCCAATGAAGCGCTGTTTGCGGCGGGCCTTGAACCACGTAAAGCCGCGGGCACGTTAAGCAAAAAACACTGCGTGTTATTGGTGGATGAGATCAAACGCATCTTAGCTGCCGCCATTGAACAAGGCGGCACGACATTGAAAGACTTTGTTGGTGGTGATGGCAAACCGGGTTATTTTCAACAAAAGCTGTTTGTTTACGGTCGTGCTGGGCAGCCCTGTTTAAAATGCGGTACAGTGTTAAAAGAGGTCAAGCTAGGTCAGCGTTCAAGCGTGTACTGTACAAAATGTCAGCGTTAATCTTTGATGTACTTGGCGAAAGTGGTAATTAGTTAGTTGAAAAAACAACTATGCGCTGACAAAACAATCAGTCGCCTATATAGTTAAATTGTCTATCAATAAACTGCTGAAGGAACGCTGTTATGAGCTTATTTCGTGTAATCGCTGCTGCACTTGCCTTAGTAATGGGCCTAGGTTCGTTACCTGCAATGGCCGGGGGCAATCCAAGTGGTAACCCAGAGTACAACACTGATACTCCTGAAGCCTATGCCATGGTTGCAGATGCTGTGATTGCCCGCCCGTTTTTAATCGCGGGTACCGTTATAGGTACAGGCTTGTTTGTTGTTACTCTGCCTTTTACGGCTTTAAGCGGCACAGTGGATAAAGCCGGTAAAGCCTTGGTGGTCGAACCGGGCAAGGCCGCTTTTGTTCGTTGCCTAGGTTGCACCAAATCGGGTTATCAAGCCGAACAGTAGATTCAAATCAAGTTTGTTTAAGGCCGCCTCCTTTCGGAGCGCGGCCTTTGTTGGTTTGGGCGTACAAAATAAGTGATAATGCATGCCAGCCGACACAAACTCTACGGTCACACTGAATAATGGCACTAACAAAAAAATACTTTTTCCTGCTACTCGCTGCCATAGTGCTATCGATAAGTTTTTGGTACAGCACGGCGTGGTTGCGCCTGAGTTCTGGGATCGCGTTATTTTTGTTTGGCATGCAGTGTTTGGAAGAAGGGCTTAAGCAACTGGCCGGCGGTAAGCTTGAGCAGTGGCTAGAGCGCAGTACAGCCACACAGTTTAAGGGTTTTCTGTTTGGCATGGTTGGCACCATGGTTCTGCAGTCAACCACCCTGATGTCCATGCTCACCATCGCCTTTATCAGTACGGGACTCATTCAGTTAGCTGGTGGCATCTCAATTTTATTGGGCATTAACTTAGGCACAAGCGGCGGCATGTGGTTGTTGGCCGCTGCCGGACAAAACGTGAGCCTGTCGCCCTTGGCGTTACCCATGTTGGTGTTTGGTGTTTTGGCCGGCTTTCAAGGCGATAAAGGTAAAGCAGCGGGGCGTATCATCTTTGGCGTTGCCTTTATTTTTATGGGCATTGAGCAGATGAAAGGCGGCTTTGCTGACTTAGGTGGCAGCTTAGACTTAACCGAGCAGATTAAGACCGGCTATGTTGGACAGCTGATTTTTGTGGCAATGGGGATGGCATTAACGGCGATGTTGATGTCGAGCCATGCGACGCTCATGTTGGTGCTGGCGGCTTTGGCGGCAGGACAAATTGAATTATGGCAGGGCATGTCGATCGCTATTGGCGGCAGTGTCGGCAGCAGTATTAATGTGGCTATTATGGGCTGGCTCAGCGGCAATCGCAGTGGACAACGTTTGGCGCTGGTGCACACTATGTTTAACATAGTTACCGGTGTGGTGACCTTCGTGCTGCTCACGCCCTTACTATGGCTAGTACAAACCATCATGGTGGACGGTAATTCACTACTGCAACTGGCGCTGTTTCAAACTATTTTTAACCTGACGGGTGTGACTATTTTTTGGCCAATCCAGCGCTGGCTAGAGCAGGCTTTGTTGCGTTACTTGCCTGACCCGGTTGAGCCGGCGGTGCTGATTACGGATAAAAAAACACCCGAACCAAGCTTGCAAGAGCAGCTGATTGTGCCTGTTACTAAAGCACGTTATTTAAGCGATTCAGCCTTAACTTCTGCCGATACGGCATCGCGTGCGGTGGTACAAGAATTACAGCATTTAGGGCGTTTGAGTCTGGAGGTGATCTGTCACGCGCTGTATCAGCCAGTAGCGCAATTGACTGCATCGCGCGTGGATGAAACTTGTCTTAATGCGCGCCCTGATGATGTCACGAGTTTGGACGCAGAGCTGCTGTATCAGAGGCATATCAAGGGCGTTTACTCGGATTTACTGAGTTTTATGAGCCGCTTGACCGTGGAAATGGATGAGGAGCATCAAAGCTTTTTACTGACCTGCCAGTTGGCGGCGTTGCAGCTGGTAGACGCGGTAAAAGATGCCAAACATTTACAAAAAAATCTGGGCCGCTATCTGCGTGATGATCGATCGTACGTGCATAACCATTATTTGGATTTGCGCCGTCATTTACTCTGGGTGCTACGTCAGGTGCGCGAGGTGAGTCGCTTGGATTTGCCGGATGATATTTGGCGCAATCGTTTGGAGTGGTTGGATAAACAGGCAGCAAAGTTTGACACTGAGTTTCGTCAACGCATTTTTTCTGAAGTGCGTAAACAACAGCTTGATAGCATGCAGGCCAGTTCGTTGATTAATGATCTCGGCTACAGCAGCAGAATTACGCAGAGTTTAAGAAACGTGCTGCAGCTAGGTTTGATGGAAGAAAATCAACTACTGCGCGGACTGCGTCACTTGGTTGGTGATGAAGAAGCGCCGCTGATTGAGCTTTGATGACCTGATTCAATAAAAAGACTTAATCTGGATCTGATACAGCGAGCAGTTGCGGCATTAACGCTGAGAAGTGTTCTGCAATGTGCTCTATATTGTCATCGGCCACCCATGGGACCTGAGCTAAGCATGGGGACTTAAGATGCTGTTCTAGGCTGATAAGGTTGTCTGCCAGAGCAGGCATAGTCGGATCTAGGCAGTTGGCAATCCAACCAGTTAGCTTTAAACCATCTTGGGCAATGGCTTCTGCGGTTAAGAGCGCATGGTTGATACAACCCAAGCGTACACCCACCACTAAAATGACCGGTAACTGCAATGCTTTTGCTAAATCCGCCATAGTTTGGCTAGCACAGATGGGTACGCGCCAACCGCCTGCGCCTTCAATTATCGTCAAGTCAGCCTGTTGGTTAACGACCTGCAGGCACGCCTGTTGCAAGGTGGTCACGTCTAACTTTACGCCAGCCTGCTGTGCAGCCAGATGTGGTGCAATCGCTGGGGCAAAAGCAAAAGGGTTAATTTGCGCGTAGGGCAGTTTGATGCTGGATTGCTGTGCTAGTGCCAGTGCGTCACTATTGCGTAGCCCCTGCGGGGTTAAATCACAGCCCGAGGCGACGGGTTTGATAGCCAAGGTGCTGAATCCCTGTCGGCGTGCGGCACAGAGCAATCCCGCCGCGACGGTGGTTTTCCCTACATCGGTGTCGGTGCCAGTGATAAAAAAAGCGTTACCCATTAATCATATTGCCTGTCTGAGTTGTGTAAAAAATGCGTTTAAAGCAGCGGTACCTTCGATTCGCGCAAAAGTTGCGCTCCCACAAGTAAGCCTCAACTGTTGGAGCCAGCTTAGCCAGCCACTCAAATGCCCAGTCATGACGCTCGCTTTTGTGGGACCCGACTTGTCGGGGAACGGGAAATGCACCCAAGCCGTAACGGAGCAAGAGGCTCTAATTCCCTGCCAAGGCAGGTCCCACATTTGACTGTGCCTTGGTTGAAGTTCTGCGTCAGTTAAGCCAAATCCAAATTTTTAGGATTAAGCCTAACCGCTGCCGGACAGTCCGCATCGCGCAAAAGTTGCGCTCCCACATAATTCAATTAAACCGCTTGCAGCACGGCATAGACCATCTGCCAGGTTACTGGTAAGCCTTGGGGCTGGCGCTGTTGTTCGTAAGCTTGACTGAGCTTCATATATTGCTGGCGACTGGTTAAACCATTGTTGCGGCCCGTTTGCACATGGTGGGCGCCAAGCTGCTTAAGGTTTTGACTTAGCTCGCGCACGCTAGAAAAATGCTGTTGCAGCGTTTGGCAGCGCAAGTGCACAACCTTTAAACCACTGGCCTCACACAATCGCTGATAGTCCGCAAAGCGACGAAACTGATTAATGTGCGGTTGGTTATCGACCGCCTGCCAACTGTGCTTTAGCTCGTACAGGGTGCCTTCGGCTACGCTGGTAAAGGCAATAATCCCATTGGGTTTTAACACTCGCTTAGCTTCGGCTAACACGGCGGCAAAATCATCACACCATTGCAAAGCCATGCTGCTAAAAATTAAATCCACACTGTTACTGACGAGGGGTAATGCTTGCGCATCAGCACACAGATAACTCGCATAGGGGCGCAATCGCTGCGCATGTTGCAACATACCTTGGGCGATATCCACACCGCACCCCTGAGCCTGTGGGTAACGCTGCGCCAGTTGCTGAGAAAAATAACCGGTGCCGCAACCCAGATCGAGCCAGTGCTGGACAGCTAGAGCAGAAGGACACAGCTGTAATAATTGCTGACCCACTTCGCGCTGCAAGTGTGCCGCACTGTCGTAACTGCAGGCCGCTTGCGAAAAACATGTGGCAATGGGATTGACTTCGTGCAATGGCATAACTGAACTAAGCATGCTGAGTCTCGTGGATAAAATCTAACATGCGTTCGGCCACCAGCTGTGCATCAGAGAGCACAAAAGCGTGACTGCCGAGCATAAGCTCAACCCGGGCAAGGGGATTTAGTTGCTGCATGTCTTTCAGCACTGCGCTGGGTACTAGGGCGTCTTGTTCTGCCAAAAGGTGCAGCTGTGCGCCGCTATAATCGGTTATTGGCGCACGGTTATCCAGCTCGGCTAGCACTTCTAGGCCAGCTATGGCCGCTTCACTACTTAATGGGTTTGTTTTATTTTCATTTAGCGCGACTAGGCGTTGGGCAAGCCGTTTATGCTGATCATCACCCTGGGCGCACAGGCTGATGAAACGCTTAAGTGCCATGCTGGGGCAGTGCTTCACGGCCTTGGCGAATACAGAGAAAGTAAGCGATGCCATGGCGTGCGGCCAGTTAGCATGAGCAACAAAGCTGGCATTGCTGCCTAGAGTAATTAGACCCGCATAGCGCTCAGGTTGACGGCTGACTAACAGCGTTGCCAACATTCCACCCAATGACCAGCCCGCGAGCCAGCAGTTATCGGGCAGTTCTTGTTCCAACTGTGTTAACCAATCGACTTGGCTAAAATCCGGCAGTGCTCGTATTTCTACGCACAGGTCTCGTGACAATAGTTCAGCTAAAGGTTGCAGCGTAGTGCTGCTGAGTCCCCAACCGGGCAAGAGGATTAATGTCTGCTTAGTCATGACCATGCTCGATAGTTGGCTGCTTGTTTATAAAGGGTCACTTATTCTTGCTCCTTTGGCAGGATGTTCGCCAATGTTTCTAACAGACGCTCAATATGGGCTGTGCTGTGGGCGGCGCTGAGGGTAATGCGTAAACGGGCGCTGCTATTGGGCACAGTGGGCGGGCGAATTGCGGTAATCCACAGGTCATGTTCTTGTAATTGTTGTGCAAGCCGCATGGCTTGTGCGCTGTCACCAATGAGTATCGGTTGAATTGCTGTTGTACTGGGCATCAGCTGTAGTCCCAGTGTCTGCGCACCTTGGCGAAACAGTGCAATTAATTGCTGCAGATGTTGGCGTCGCCAGTGTTCTTTTTGCACGATGCGCAGACTCTCCAGGGTGGCACAAGCCAAAGCCGGTGAGCTGCTGGTACTGTAAATATACGGGCGCGCAAACTGTATCAGTGCCTCAATTAATTCGTGGCTGCCGGCAATAAACGCACCGCTGGTACCCAAGGCTTTACCTAGCGTACCCATGAGTACGGGAACCTCTTGGCTGGATAGATTAAAGAGCTCCAATGAGCCAGCGCCGGTTTTGCCGAGCACGCCTAAGCCATGAGCATCATCGACCATGACCCAAGCGTCCTGTTGTTGCGCGAGGCGGCAAATATCAGGTAAAGGCGCTAGATCGCCATCCATACTGAATACGCCATCGGTAGCAATCAGAGTGTTGCCGCGTGCACGGCTTAAACGAGTACTAAGGCTGTCCATGTCATTATGCAAGTAGCGTGAAAAACGCGCCCCTGATAAACGGCCTGCATCTAACAATGAAGCGTGATTAAGGCGGTCATGCAGTAGAGTATCGCCACTGCCAAGCAGGGCAGAGATCACGGCCAAGTTAGCTTGATAACCGCTGCTAAATAGCAAAGCGCGCTCACGACCAGTCCAGTGTGCCAGCGCTTCTTCTAGTTGCTGGTGGGGCAAAAGATGGCCGGTGACCAAGTGCGCTGCACCACCGCCTACACCCCAAGTTGCTGCCCCTTGTTGCAGAGCAGCGACTACGTCAGGGTGATTGGCTAAACCAAGGTAGTCGTTGCTGGCAAAAGACAGATATTCGCGCCCTTGGATGCGAATCTGTACGCCCTGAGGGCTTTCAAGGCATACCGGTCGGCGATAAAGCTGTGCCGCTTGTTGCTGCGCCAGGCGTTCTTTAAGGTTGAGGCTTTTCATAGCTTATAAGGGGCGAAATTCTATTGGAGCCCAGCATCTGGACGATGCGAGTGTGTGGGCAGGCTCATCAGATGCCGGTTTCGGGCTGTAATCGCGCATAAGATGCGCTCCCACAAATTTTTTGCGCTCCTGCAGGAAACCCAGCAGGATGGCGCTAAAAAACCTGTGGTCATGCTCTTTGCTCGGCCGCGTTGTAGAATAGGTTGGAGGTGCGTTGTTCTAGTACGTACTGCTCAATTGTCGCGGCATGCGACTCGTCGCTGTGGTCGTGGCGCTGCTCAGGCTGAATACCTAAACGGGCAAACAGGTCGCGATCACGCTCAGCCTGTGGGTTACCTGTAGTCAACAGCTTGTCGCCATAAAAAATAGAGTTCGCACCGGCTAAAAAGGCAAGTGCTTGCATCTGCTCGTTCATTTGCTCACGCCCAGCGGACAGGCGCACATGGCTTTTTGGCAACATAATCCGCGCCACGGCCAGCATGCGGATAAAATCGAAAGGATCAATATCTTCAGCATCGGCCAAGGGTGTGCCCGGCACTTTAACCAGCATATTAATAGGCACGCTTTCCGGGTGTTCCGGCAAATTAGCCAGCTCAATCAGCAGTTTGGCGCGGTCGGCCAATGACTCGCCCATGCCTAGGATTCCGCCGGAGCAGATTTTCATACCTGACTCGCGCACATAATTGAGCGTTTGCAGGCGATCTGCATAGCTGCGCGTCGTAATAATCTGGTTATAAAACTCAGGCGAGGTGTCTAGGTTGTGGTTGTAATAATCCAGCCCAGCATCAGCTAGTTCTTTGGTTTGTTGCTCATCGAGCTTACCCAGTGTCATGCAGGTTTCCAGCCCTAATGCTCTGACGCCTTTAATCATTTCCAGCACGTAAGGCATTTCTTTTTTGCTGGGATGTTTCCATGCAGCGCCCATACAAAAACGCGTGGCACCCTGCATTTTTGCTTGTTGTGCTTCATGCAGTACTTGCTGCACCTCAAGGAGTTTTTCCTTTTCCAGCTCGGTATTGTAATGACCTGATTGCGGGCAATATTTGCAGTCCTCAGGGCACGCACCTGTTTTAATCGACAGCAGCGTAGAAACCTGTACGCGATTGGCATCAAAGTGTTGTCGGTGCGCTTGTTGCGCCTGAAAAAGCAGGTCGTTAAAGGGTTGTTGCAGTAAAGTAAGGACCTCATCGAGTGTCCAGTCGTGGCGAATTGTAAACATAGCGGCATCCTTGAGGTTGACGCGAAATTTTCAGGCATATGCATGCATCTGTCAACTATATGAATTGTGACGGTTTACAATTTAGTTGATATATTTGTTGATAACGTATTGTGTTATCAAATGCGATTGACTATCATTTAGATGTTTTTTGATAAGTGCTCATGCGTAAACACACTACCGTACTCTAAGCGCTTCAACATCACTCACCTAACCCCCGAGGTTGCTATGCAAATTCGCACTCCCCTTCTTACCGCTATCACTCTAGCCACTGCAGCTGCAGTATCAGGTCAGGCTTTTGCCAGTGATGAGATTGTTGTTTATTCATCCCGAATAGAAAGCCTGATCAAGCCTGTTTTTGATCAATACACTGCCGAAACCGGTGTGCAAATCAAATACATCACCGATAAAGAAGCACCGCTGATGGCGCGCTTAAAAGCAGAAGGTGCGAATACACCAGCCGATATGCTGATTACTGTGGATGCGGGCAACTTATGGCAGGCTGAGCAAATGGGTATTTTGCAGCCTTATAGCTCAGACGTAATCAAGGCGAATATTCCCAGCCAATACCGTTCCAGCACCGATAGCTGGACAGGTTTATCCCTGCGTGCGCGTACTATTGTTTACTCTACTGAGCGTGTAAACCCAGATGAATTGAGCACCTATGAAGCATTGGCTGATGAAAAGTGGAAAGGCCGTTTGTGCTTGCGTACCAGTAAAAAAGTGTACAACCAATCACTGACTGCCACCTTTATTGAAACTCATGGCGCAGAGAAAACTGAGCAATTGGTACGTGCTTGGGTGGGTAACTTAGCGACCGAACCGTTCTCTGATGATACCGCTTTGCTGAAGGCGATTGATGCTGGTCAGTGCGATGTGGGCGTGGTGAATACCTATTATTACGGCCGTTTGAGCCAAGAGCAGACTGACTTGAAAGTAAAAATTTTCTGGCCTAACCAGCAAGATCGTGGTGTTCACGTGAATCTTTCTGGTGCTGGAATTACCAAAAACGCACCCAATGCAGCAGCAGCGAAAAAACTGCTCGAATGGATGACCGGCGCGCAAGCACAGCATTTCTTTGCAAGCGCCAATATGGAGTTTCCTGCCAGCCCAGCAGCCGAGATTGATCCAGTGGTAGCGGCTTGGGGCGAGTTTAAAGCAGACAGCATCCCAGTTGAGGTTGCCGGTAAGCGCCAAGCTGAAGCAATACGCTTGATGGATCGTGCTGGCTGGCGTTAAGCAGTAAATTAAGTAATGAACACTGAGATTAGGCTGTGTGCAAATTTAAATTCACTGCCACAGCCTAATTTTGGTTCCCTGCAAGTCAAGTCCCACAAGAGCCGTACCAACCAGAACAGTGTCCAGCCCTTAGACCAGACCGCTTTACTGTAGGAGCGCAACTCTTGCGCGATAGGACCTTCTGCCAGCTCAAAAGCTAAGCTTATGCAAACGTTTGCTGGCAAGGCTTGTTGAAGCCAAGTTTCTGGGCGATGCGGACTATCACTTCATGGTTAGACGTTAGGATTAACCCCCGATCGCGCATAAGATGCGCTCCCACAAGAGCCGTACCAACCAGAACTGTGTCCAGCCCTTAGACCAGACCGCTTTACTGTAGGAGCGCAACTCTTGCGCGATAGGACCTTCAGCCAGCTCAAAAGCTAAGCTTATGCAAACGTTTGCTGGCAAGGCTTGTTGAAGCCAGGTTTCTGGGCGATGCGGACTATCACTGCATGGTTAGGCGTTAGGATTAACCCCAATCGCGCATAAGATGCGCTCCCACAAGAGCCGTACCAACCAGAACTGTGTCCAACCCTTAGACCAGACCACTTTACTGTAGGAGCGCAACTCTTGCGCGATAGGACCTTCAGCCAGTTCAAAGACCAAGCCTATGTAATTTAGTGGCTAACTTCGCTGATTAAACGGTTCAGTAAGCCGATGATTTCCTCTGAGTACAGCTCTACATCCTCGTACATGCGCTCAGCGTCTTGTTCGTTACCTTGTTGCTTGGCTTTAATAATATCCTGAATCAGTTTATGCAGACGCTCATGCGGTTTTTGTAGTTCTTGGAAGGCAGGCATCGCGGCAAATTGTGCGCCATTGCTACGGCACCAAACGCCTAAATCGCAATCATTATGGCTGGTGGCTTCGTTTAGTTCTAATGAAGCACGACCGTCTAGGAAGCTTCTAATGCGAACACGCCAAGCGCTGTGTGCACTTTTGGCCATCGCTAGCTCAACCTGCACCGGAATATCAACTTTAAAAGCGCGCATTTCAGACATTAGCTCACCAATGGTGCCGCCCATATCGCTGGTGGCAGAACTGATATTGGAGGAGTGATCCACCGCTACCACGGCGCCGTCATTAATGCTCACCAAGTTACGGTTAATATCTTCCGCCACACTGGTTTGCTCTTCCGCTGCCGAGGCAATTTGTGCGCTCATATCGCTGACGCGGGCAATGGCTGAGGTGATCATTCAGCGCGCTTTGCATCATCTCTGAAGATTGCGCTACTGAGGTGGCTTGATCTTGGCTTTGCTCCATCAGCGCAACAGACTGAGACACGCCTTCTTGAAGCTGCACAATCATTTCGTGAATTTCAGTGGTGGCCGACTTGGAGCGCTGAGCCAGCTGACGCACTTCATCAGCGACTACCGCAAAGCCACGACCATGTTCACCAGCTCGCGCTGCTTCAATCGCTGCGTTAAGTGCAAGCAGGTTGGTTTGTTCAGAAATGCCGGTAATCACATCTAGAATCGAACCAATGTTTTTACTGTATTCATCTAGGGTTTGAATACTGCTACTGGCTTGCATGACATTTTCTGCCAATCTTAGCATCGCTTGACTGCCGTGATTAACCGCTTTACTGCCTTCTACCGAACTGGTTTCGACCAGCTCAGTGGCTTCGGCGGTGTTGGTTGCGTTCTGTGCAATTTCCATCGCCGTAGCAGACATCTCGTTCATGGCCGCAGAGACTTCTTGGGTTTTAACTTGCTGGGTCTGTGACACCTCAAAAGCTTCACCCGTCATACGGAAGCTGTATTCAGTTCTTGAACCCAGCTCGCCCAGATGCTCCAGTACGCGTAAAACAGTGTGCTCAACTTTACCAACAAAGGTGTTAAACAGCTTGGCAACCTGAGTGAGCTCATCATCTCCGACCACAGGCAGGCGCAGGCGTAAGTCTTGTTCGCCTTCAGCAATATTACGCAGTGCCTCGGTGAGTCTGATAACAGGGCTAGTAATACTGCGTGCAATAAACCAGGCCACTAATAAACCGGCAAATAAAACCGCAAGGGCGATGATGATTGTGCTTACCACGGTATCATTAAAAGCCGCAGCACTGGCAGAGCGATCGGTATACACAGTAACCGCACCGATAATGTTCCCGCTAAAGTCTTTTAAAGGACTGGCTGTGGCTAGAATTTGTTTGCCTGCAGATTCCAGACGTTGACTAACGGTTTCGCCGTTCATCACCCTTTGTAGTTCAGAGGTGTTGAACATGCTGTCACCTTGCCAGGTGGTAATCAGCGGTTTAAAGCTGCTGCCGTCGGGACGCAAAATACCGATGTCAGCATGGTGATTAGTTTTAAAGGTGTCGACGAACGCTTGGCGCATAGACAAACCCAGCTCAAAACTACCTAGGTGTCGACCTTCCCAGAATACGGGCACCACGCCTCGAATACCTAAACCAGCCACCCCAGACTCAAGCCCTGAAATCTCTTTTTTCTGATTATTGGTTTCCACTACAGTACGGCGAAAGCTAGACAGATCATCACCGAATTTATCGGGGGCATGCAGCCGCAAAAATGAAGTTGCTGGCGCTAAGTGAAATTGCATCTGCTCAATGCCCGCGTTTTCTTGCAGGTACTTAAAGGTTGGCAAAAGTTCTTCGAGGAGCGCTTGACGATCGCGCTGGGCAAAAAAGTATTGCAAGCTGGGTTGGTTGGCAATGGCGGCAGCAAGATTGAGTGCTTGTGCACGTTGAGTCCCAATTTGCTCCTGTACGGCCGCCTGCAAGCTCTCAATATAGAGGTTTTCGTGGTAAGCGGCTTGCTTGTCCAGCGTATTGAGGAACTGCGGCAGCAGAGCACCAATGCCAATAATTAATACCAAAATAAAACCGAGTAAGGTACGTGTACGGATGCTGAGTCTATTAAGCATAAATAATATCTATCCCTTTAAATTATGTCTGGCATTAAATTAAAATTAGTAAAGTATATGGCTAGTAGCGCATTGCTATCAAGCAAGGCTGCAATAATACTTCGGCACGCGAATACCAAACTTTAAGCAATAGTAAAGTTTATCTGTTGAGCTGGTTGATGGCGCGGCAAAGTTTTTCTAGCGTGGGTGGAGGAATAACTGTTGTTCAACCTGCTCGACACTTAAGTCATACAGCCAAGCAATATTGTCAGCAGTGCCCAGCTCAGTAACGGTGCCAGTTTTAGTTAAAGTGCCTTGCTTAAATAAAGCCAAATAATCAGCACTTTGCAGGGCGTGTTCCGGTTGGTGAGTACTAATAAGAATGGCTAAACCTTGTGCTCTGAGTTGATTAATATGCTCAAGCACCAGAATTTGATTAGCAAAATCAAGGCTGGCGGTAGGTTCATCCAGAATTAAAATTTTCGGTTGTTGTGCCAAGGCGCGTGCCAGCATAACCAGTTGCTGTTCACCACCGCTAAGTTCAGCGAATGAGCGCGTGGCAAGGTGTGTAATCTGTAATTGTTCTAAGCACTCCAGTGCAATACTCTGATCGTTGGCACCGGGTTGGTTAAAAGCTGAGAGGTAGGCGCTGCGACCCATCAATACCATCTCGAAAACGCTAAAAGAAAAGTGACTTTGCACAGCTTGAGGCACATAGCCGATGTGTTGTGCCCTGAGTTTAGCGGGCCAATCACTGAGGGTTTTATCCAGCAGGTGAATTTGTCCGCTAACTGGCGCCAATAAACCGAGTAAGGTTTTGAGTAAAGTGGTTTTGCCGCTGCCATTAGGGCCCAGTAACGCAATCACCTGTCCAGCGGTTAATTGAATATCAAAGGCTGAGCCTAATGCTTGGCCTTTATAACCAATGCATAGCTGCTGAGCACGCAAAAAAATAGTCATGGGCGATTACTGCGCAGTAAAACAAACAAGAAAAACGGGCCGCCCAATAACGCGGTCAACACGCCCAGCGGAAGCTCTAGTTCGCTGACGCTACGTGCTAGGGTATCGGTCAGTAGGACAAAACTTGCGCCCAACACAATGCTGAATGGCAGTAAGCGCGACATATTCGGGCCGACCCAAAGCCTTGCAATATGCGGTACCAGTAAGCCGACCCAACCAACAATTCCGCTAAAAGATACCGCACAGGCGGTCATCAGCGTGGCGGCAGCAATCAGTACCCAACGACTTTGAGCTACATTTATGCCCAATGCCGAGGCTTGCTCATCATCAAAGCTGAGCACATTAATATGCCAGCGCAATAGATAAACCAGCGTTAATGCGGCTAGTATTAACGGTGCTGCCCAGCTTAGTTCAGCCATGCTCACACCGTTTAAACCACCGAGTAACCAGTAGGTAATGCCGGGGAGTTGATCGTAGGGATCGGCAATTACTTTAACTACGGAAATTCCTGCGCCCAGCATAGTGCCGATGGCGATACCGGCTAATACGAGCATTAATATGGGATCGCGCTGGCGCAATAGACTGGCAATACTATAAACCAAAAAAACCGCCGCTAACCCGCCAAGAAAAGCCAGCACCTGCAACCAGAATAAGGATAAACCTAGAAGCATGGCGATAACGGCGCCTAAGCCAGAGCCGGCGGATACACCTAAAATATCGGGCGAGACCAAAGGGTTGCGCAACAACGCCTGAAATACCGCACCGGCTGCCGCCAAGCTGGTGCCCAGCAATAGTGCGGCAAAAATGCGCGGAATGCGTACTTGCCAAATGATAGTGTCTAGCGTGCCGCTTTGTGGCATCCCCGCTAGGCGAACATAGATGACGTGGCCGATTTCAGCGAAGCTAACAGAAAAAGAACCCGCCAACAAAGCGCCCATCACAGCCATTAACAGGATGCCCAGCAAGAGCAGCCAAGCTATGCGAATTCGCTTTGGAGTTTGCTGGGCTAAAGAAATGGCTGGGCTGATTGCTTGCTGCATGGTGTCAGTGCGTCTCAAAAATTCACAACTGCTGCTGCGCTGAGTGGCTCGCAGCAGGATATTTAGAAAAACGCTATGTTATCAGCTCTTTAGTTAACAGGTGATGTCGATTGACATTAGCGTTGGCTTGGTTTTTGAGCCGGCTGAAGATCCCATCGCGCAAGAGTTGCGCTCCCACAGTAAAGCAGTCACTACAAAGCAGTCGCTGCGCTGCCGGCCTTTGGTGCACCGCACCTTGTGGGAGCGCATCTTATGCGCGATTGGTTAACAGGTAGCAACTAAGCCAGCTTCATAATCCACACCGCCGAAAAAAGAACGTGCTGTTTAAAGTTTTTGGCTGTTACGTACCGTGACTGACAAGAAATGCCTAGCCAACATGTTCAGGTTGTTGATGTGCCAGCCTAACTTGTCGCTGTCGGCGGCGACCTCATCTCCTGCGGCTATTGCGTGCTCAGCGCTTTGACTCAGCTCCTGCATACGTTGCCTGGTTTGCTCACTTAAGGCGGACTGAGTTTGAATCGAGCCGTCAATGGCCAGTGCCAGTTGACTAATGTGGCGTACCTGCTCTACCACTTGCCCCAGCTCTTGATCCACTTCGCTGGCGATCTCGATGGTTTGCTCAGAGCGCTGAACCCCCAGCTCGATTGCTTGTGCCGACTCGGTTGTGTCAGCTTGCAGATCGGCAATAATGGTTTGGATTTCAGCTGCAGATTCATTGGTGCGCTGAGCCAATTTACGCACTTCATCGGCTACTACCGCAAAACCGCGTCCAGCGTCACCAGCGCGTGCAGCTTCAATAGCCGCATTAAGTGCAAGCAGGTTAGTTTGCTCGGCAACCGTGGTAATCACATCCAGCACAGTGCCGATGTTAACACTGCGCTCTGCGGTGGCATGGACTTGAGCTTTAATATTTTCCAGTTCACTAGACAGGCTGCTGATAGAGTCCATTAAACGGCTAATGGACTGCTGTCCAGCTTGCATGATGCGTTGTGATTCACCTGAACCCTGTGCCATTTGCGATGAGGATTGACTGATATCCACTTGGCTGGCGACCAGCTGCTCCATAGCCATTACCACATCGGCAACAATCTTGCCCTGACTGGCGATGGCTTGTTTTGAGCGCTGTAAGTTACTTACGCTGCTGTCTTTAACGCGCACTAAATACAGTCCAGTATTTTCGAGTCGCGATACAACGGCACGTAGCTCAGAGGTGCGTACCTGTAATGCATACAGCACTAGACCAAGATCGTTTCTCATGCCGGTATAGATGTAGCTCATGGCTGGGTTGTGGGCGATATTTTTCGCGCAGTTAACCATGTTTTTAATAAGACTGCCCACCCAAGCAGTGCCTATAACGCTGGCAGTAAACCCTGAGGCAGCTACTGCAGCCGCTTGCCAATTAAATAAGTACGCCAGCAGACATACGCTAACAATGGCGGGGACTAACACTGCAAGGTTTAATAGGCTGGCAATAGAAAGGCCGCTTTTAAAGCTAACCCCAGCTTTCTTATCGGCTTTACTCCACTGTTGAAACAGAGTCTGTGCACGCTTTTTACACTCGTGCGTCGGTAAGGTGCGCACAGACTGATAACCAACAGTTTGCCCGTCTTTTGAAATTGGCGATACAAAGGCATCAACCCAGTAGTAGCGTCCGTCTTTACAACGGTTTTTCACCATACCCTTCCAGGATTGACCAGACTTAATGGTCTCCCAAAGATCTTTAAAAGCAGCGGGGGGCATGTCAGGGTGGCGAACTATATTATGGCTTTGCCCGATCAATTCTTCTCGAGAAAAGCCCGAAACATCGACAAAGGCATCGTTTACAAAAGTAATAGTGCCCTTTAGGTCGGTAGTCGAAATAAGCTGTGCGTCTTGTGCGAAGGAGATTTCTTTATCCACTACAGGAAGATTGATTTTCATACAATAGGCCAAAAATAGAATTGAACAGTAATATACAGTATCGACAGCTTGCTAATGAACTTAAAGATAAAGATATTTTAAAAATTGATATACTGCGCGATCAGTAGGGGTACATAAAACAAAGTTGGAGTAATAAGATGTGTATGCGCAGCTGTTTTTCAATAAAAACCGGTTGCTGATCCTGCTAAGTGCATGGTTTTAACGCTATTCTATAATTCAGCAAGCAGTCTATACCTGACGGCAAATCAAATTAAAAATAAAGGCATTGAATATGGGTAACTTCTGGCAGCGCTTACCGCTAGCGCTACGACTGTCTGTGGTTTTTGGCGTTTTTATGGTGTTGGTAACCCTACTATCCATTATTTTTCAGGCCCAGTTTTACATTAATACACGCATTGAAAACTTAACCCGCGTTGAAATACCCAATCAGCTCGAAAAGCTGGCTGCCGAAGTCAGTTTGCAGCTAGAGCCCAGCCTGCAAACTTCACGAGTGTTGGTGAATGATGCGGGCTTGCATGCATGGTTAGAGCAAGCGGACTCTGCTGAAAAAGACGCTGCCCTGATGCAAAAAATGCACAGTGTGCAACAGGCTTTAGACGTGGAAACCATGTTTCTAGCGGTTGATACTGCTTGGGACAACAACTATTACCAGTTTTCCGGTGATAAGGTGGCGCAGCGTCGTATTCGCAAAGATAACCCAGATGACGCATGGTATTTTGCTTTTGTAAACTCGCAAGCCGAATACGAGCTGCATTTAGATACCAATGAGTTTAGCGGTGCGCAGCTAAAATTATTTATTAACTACCGCAGCAAAAAACTAAACGAGCAGGGTGGGCCTATTTTGGTGGCCGGTGTGGCCTTGGATATGAAGGCGCTGTCTGAATTAATCAGTCAATATCGTGTGGGTGAGAAAGGTTTTGTTTCATTGGTCACACAAGAAGGCGGTATTGAGGTTAGTGCGGCTGGTTCGATTCTTAATGAGCTGAAAAAAAACAGCAACTTCACGCAGCTGCTTAATAAAGCTGAACAGTCCGTGTTTGAGCAGCAGCTACAAGACGAAAGCTACTTTGTCTCCAGTGTGTGGGTCGACAGCCTCAAGCGTTTTTTGATTTTAGAACTGCCTAAAAGCCAGTTAACCCAGCCGATTCAACAGCAAACCATGACGGCTATCGGCATTAGTATTTTGCTCTTAATTGGCGCGATGTTTTTGATTTATCCCCTATCAAGCAGATTGACGCGTCCGTTGCGATTTGTGCAGGCGCAGTTAAGTGCGATTACTAAGAGTTTGGATTTGTCCACACGTATTGAAATTAATGATCGAGCAGAGATTGGTAGTTTAGCTGCTGAGGTTAACAAACTGCTTGAGCGCATGTCCGGCGCTATAGAAGAAATATTAGCGTCTTCCGATCGTTTAAATAATTCAGCTAGCCAACTGGCCTACACCGCGGGTTTAGTGCATAAAAATACCGATGTGCATGAGCAGGTTAGCCAATCCATGGCGGCAGCGATTGAGCAAATGTCGTCATCGGTTGCAGAAATCACCTCAACTATGGAGGAGTTATCTGCCTCGTCCACACAGATTGCCGACCATTCACAGTCAGTGGTTGATGTGGCAAACGACACGCTATCGAGTAGTCAGAGAGGCGCGCAAGCCATGCAAGACTTGCAGCAGCGCATGGCGGCGATACATGCAGACTACGAGCAAAGCTTGCAGGATATTTTGGACCTAGGTAATCAGTCTAAAGAAATTAGCAAGGTCATGGACTTAATTAATACGCTGGCCGGACAGACCAAGCTGATTGCTTTTAACGCGGCACTGGAGGCCTCTAGTGCGGGCGAGTCGGGTAAGCGTTTCTCGGTAGTAGCTGGTGAAATTCGTCGCTTAGCCGACAGTGTTAGTGAGTCAACGCGCAGTATTGAGGACCGTATTCAAACGATTCAAGGTTCCATTAGCCGTCTAGTGATTACCTCAGAAAAAGCAGTCAACTCTGTACAGGCCGGCATGGATGTGAGTGCCAGCACCGCTGGCGAATTAAACGATTTGGTACTGGCGGCTAGTCGTACCAGTAATGCGGCGCAGCAAATCTCGCTCTCTACTAAGCAGCAAAAAACAGCCAGTAGCCAAGTGGTTATCGCCTTGCGTGATATTGCCAATGCGAGTACTAATAATGCTGAGTCAGTTAGAAATATTACCGACATCAGCGAGGAATTGCTGAGCATGGCCAATACGCTGAATGCGTTGGTGAATGAATTTACTCTGACCCAAACACCAGCCAAAAAGAACCTCAGTGAGCAGCCATAGATGAGGCAAACGCATGCACAATAAACCACCTATACGTGTACTGCTTGTCGATGATAGTCAAATATCACGGGATTTTTTGCGCGAAATTTTGCATGCCACCGATGATATTAGCGTGGTGGGCGAAGCACATAATGGCCAGCAAGCAGTAGCGATGGTTGAGCAGTTAAAGCCCGACGTTGTGTGCATGGACTTAGAAATGCCGGTCATGAGTGGTGCCGAGGTCATTGATCAAATTATGCACCGCAAAGCCGTACCTATTTTGGTAGTCAGCGGTGAAGATGATGCGCAAAAAGCCTATGAAGCGTTGAGCTTAGGTGCGCTGGAAGTGATAAAAAAGCCACGCTTTACCCAGCACGACACCACTGAGTTTGCTCATAAAGTACGACTCTTAGCAGGTGTGCCTGTGATTACCCGCATGCGCCGCAAGACCTATATGCCTGAGTTATACGAGGCTCCCCAAGACACAGACGCTGCGCCGCAGAGTTTCACACAGGTGGTTGCCATTGCTTGCTCCACTGGCGGGCCGCAGGCGTTATCCTATTTGTTAGCGAATCTTGACGCCAACCTACAAGCGCCTGTTCTAATTAGCCAGCACATGAGCGATGGCTTTGTGGATGGCATGGTGCAGTGGCTATCTGGCTTTAGCAGCTTGCCGATTAAAGTTGCCGTGCATGGCGAGCGTATCGAAGCGAAGCAAGTTTACTTGTCGCCCTCAGAGCAGCATATGACGGTCGATGCCAGCCACAGAATTAAACTCTTGCCACGCCAAGAACAGGATATTTATCGGCCTTGCTGTAATTATCTTTTTGATTCGGTAGCGCAGCATTTTGGCCGCCACGCCATCGCCTTGATCATGACAGGTATGGGGCGTGATGGTGCCAGCGGCATGCAAAAAATCAAGCAAAGTGGCGGTATAACTCTGGCGCAAGACGAAGCCAGCTCGGTTATTTTTGGTATGAATTTTGAAGCCATAAGCCTAGGCTGTATCGATGAAATTATTGCGCTGGATAAAATACCCCACAAGCTCAACCAACTTGTATCAGGTGCAAGATGAGCCAGTTTCAGCCGTTTAAACACCTTGTTGAGCAATACTCGGGGCTCGAATTTAATGGTATAGCTGAACAGCGTTTGCATAAGGAAGTGATTAAAAACAGCGAAAGCCTTGGCTTAGGTCTGGTCAGTTATTTTGAAAAAATAAAGGGCAGTCCTGCCAAGTTAACAGAACTCGTTAATCAGCTGACGGTGAACGAGACATACTTTTATCGCGAACCAGCGCAAATCAAGCTGTTTGTGCAAACATTATTACCCCGGCTACAAAAATTGGCGCAAAACAGAACAGTACGTATTCTCAGCGTTGGCTGCTCATCCGGTGAAGAACCCTACAGCCTAGCCATGGCTATTCAAGAAACCTGGGGCAAACATATGCTTAGCCAGGTGCAGATTGATGCAGGGGATTTGGATGAGCACATCCTCAACAAAGCCAGAGTGGGGGTGTACTCAGCCTTTTCTTTTCGTGCATTGGGCGAAGACTTGCGAAAAAAATACTTTCAGGCAACACCGCAAGGCTATCAACTTAACCCCGAGATCCGTCAAGCCGTACGCTTTTTCCCCTTTAACCTAAAAGCAGAACACTATCCAGCAGAAGATAACTACTATGACGTGGTTTTTTTTCGCAATGTCTCGATTTATTTTAACTTGGATACGCGTAAAGCTATTCAGCATAAGTTGCAAAAACTGATGCAACCCAATGCGATTTTACTTTTGGGCAGTTCAGAAACCCTAGGTAATGATTTTGATATCTTCGACTTGATTGAAGAACAAGGCCAATACTATTTTGTGCAGGGAGCCGAGTTACTCCAGCAAGCAAATTATCAGCGACCGCTCGATATTCAAGTCGAGCAGCCAAAAAATACCGCACCAACAGCAGACGGTTTAAGCCCAACTAAAGCGGCCAGTATGCACAGCACTGCGCAGCATCAACCCAAGCTGCAGACGGTGACGAATCATGTCACTGTGGAGCAGGTTGTAGAAATGCTACATGACAGCGCCCAGTATCCGCAGGCATTAGTTAGGCTGGAAAAAATTACTCAGCAAGAGCCGGATAATGCGCCGGCCATCTTGATGAAAGGCTGGATTGCGTTGAACCAAAAAGACTTTAACCAGGCGCAAAAATTAATCGAGCAAGCGTTGGAGCTTAGACCTTGGTGTGTTGATGCGCTGATAGCGCAGGGTTTATGTCATAAATGGCAGTCTGAGTTAGAGCTGGCCGTGCAGAGCTTTAAAAAAGCCTGTTATGCCAACCCAGAAAGTTGGCTGGCACACTATCAACTAGCCGATGCGCTTAAACATCTGCAAGATAGTACGGCAGCGCAACAAGCGTTTCAGACGGTGCGGCGTATTTTATCGCACAACATCACAGCACATTCGGGCTCTGAGTGGTTGCCCTTGGCGTTGCCGGTGAAGGATGTGTTGTTTCTTGCAGAGCGTTACTTGCTCAATGCTAAACAACAACCAGGGCATAATGTGAGTGGGGCCTAGGCATGGTGTTAGATATAACAAAGTTTCTTAATCGTTTTATTGATGAAGCCCGTGATTTATTAGGCTATCTGGGCGAGGGCGTTAAGAACTTAGAGCAGGGCCAGTGCGATGCGGAGTTGATTAACAGTCTGTTTCGATCTGCACATACCGTCAAAGGCTCGTCACGCATGCTCAAGCTGCAATCCATTGCAGATACAGCACATAGCTTAGAAGAGTTACTAAGTGCTTTGCGTGATCAGAAAATAACAGTAACTCAGCCGATTGTGGACGGGATTTATCAGGCGGTAGATAGTCTTAGCGACATGGTGGAACAGCTTGCCAGCTCGCAAGACCCCAATAGCTTACCGTCCGCACCGCAGGCACTTTGTGATGCTTTGCTGGCACTTGCTGCGGGTGAAAAATCCGCACCTACAACCGCTCAACCCCTAGCCCAGCCGGTCAGCATGGCTAATGAAGTGGCGGCAGCACAAACAAGTAAGCCGCAACCAGCATTAGCCAGTTCAGACAGCGTACGTTTGCGCTTAGAGAGCTTAGAAAGCCTCAGCAAGCTTATTTCCGAAGTAACGGCCAGTCATGCAGGGTTGCGCGAACTGGTGCGCGATGCTCAAGCACTCAAACTAAGCTGGGAATCAGCGCAAGATGCGGTGCTCAGTAAACAGCGATTTGATTCGTTATTTAACAACCTCAAAGAAATCGTGGGCAGTCAAGAGGCTTTGATCTACAGCTTGCATGATCAAGCGATGGGTCTGCGCATGTTGCCACTCAAGCAAGTGTTTGAGCCAGCAGCCAAACATATACGTGAAGTAGGGCGCATGCTGGGTAAGCAGGTGAGCTCACAGATTAGCGGCGAGCACATTGAGCTGGATCGCAGCATTATTGAACAGCTATCCGAGCCGCTGGTGCATTTATTGCGCAATGCGATGGATCATGGAATTGAAGAACCGCAGACGCGTTTAGACCAAGGCAAACCCGCAGCCGGTTTGCTCAAGCTCTCTGCGTGGCAAGACGGTGGTTGGGTAGTCATCGAGCTGTCTGATGACGGTGCAGGCTTAAGTTTAGAAAAAATTCGTCAAAAGCTGGCCAAGCAGCAGTTATCCGCCGATGAAATCGCCAATATGGGCGAACAAGAGCTTTTTAACCAAGTGTTTCTGCCAGGCTTTACCACCGCCAGCATGATTACCGAAATATCAGGGCGCGGTGTTGGCTTAGATGTAGTTAAACGCAAAGTAGTCGATGATTTACAAGGACTGATTGAGGTGCGTAGCCAAGAAGGTAAAGGCACCAGCTTTACTTTACGCTTGCCTTTATCGCTGGCCATGTTGCGTGTGCTGCTGGTTGAGACTGCTGGTCATATGCTTGGTTTTAGTGCGCAATATGTTGTTGAGCTTACCCGTATAACGCCAGAGCAAATACTGGAGGTTGCTGACCGTAATGTGTTTGTGCTGCGTAACGAGTTTGTGCCTATTTTTGAGTTACACCAGCTTATTGGCTTGCCAAACTTAACCAATACGCCGGGCCAAATAAGCAAAAACCTATTACTGCTGGTGGTGCGCGTGCAGCATGAAAAAATAGCCTTGGTAATAGATAGGCTGGTGGATGAACACGACTTGATTATTAATACCCTGCCCGAGCACTTGGCACATAATCCGCTAGTTTCAGGCATGGTCAATCACGGCTATCAGCAGCTGGTTAGCCTGATACATGTTCCTCGCTTGCTGGAGCTGGCGCGCAAAAAACATCAAAAAACCGCAGACAACAGCATCAAATCAATCACTCAACAGCATTTGCTTGTGGTTGATGATTCACTGAATACGCGAGAAATTGAAAGAGATGTACTTGAAGCTTGGGGTTACCAGGTGACACTGGCTGAAGATGGATTAGACGGACTTAATAAAGCGCGCAACGGTGACTTTGACGCCATTATCACCGACGTTGAAATGCCCTTTATGGATGGTTTCACGCTGACCACACATTTGCGCGAGCACGAACGTTATAAAAACCGTCCCATCATTATTATTACGTCGCGGGAAAAAGACAGTGACCGCAGGCGCGGTATTGAAGTGGGCGCTGATGCCTATATCGTTAAGGGTAGTTTTGACCAAAATAATCTGGTCGATACAATACGGGCTTTATTGGGGTAGTGATGAAAATTTTAGTGGTTGATGACGATGCGTTGGCGGCAGAAATGGTCTGCGCCATTCTTGAGCACGATAATTATCAGGGTATAGTGGCGGAAAATGTCGTTGAGGCATTTGAGTGTCTGCAGCAGCATCCGGATATTAAGCTTATTATCAGCGATATGAATATGCCGCTTATTTCAGGCATTGATTTCTTCCGCGAGCTAAAAGCACAGCAAAGCGAGTTGCCTTTTATACTCCTAACCGGGGATAACCCGGCAACTCTATTAGAAGTCGAGCCGGCACTTAGCCACTGTTTAGCTAAAGACTTTGCGCTCACGGAAACGCTACCTGAATTGGTAGCTGAGGCGTTAACTAGCGTTAATTAATTCAACCGCTCATTGGTATAAAAATATTCTTTATGGCATCGACTAACTCCAATCTACAGGCAAAAATACTTCAGCTTAGAACCAGTTTCGTTAAGCAGTTGCCCAAGCGCCTAGCAGAAATTGAAGCGTCTATTCAGCAAGCAGACAGCTGTGCTGAATATGACGAGCGTATTATGGGCGACTTGTTTCGCGCTTTTCATAGCTTAAAAGGAGCCAGCAGTTCATTTGGCTTTGATGGGTTGGCTGATGGCGCAGGAATGGGGGAGCAGCTGGCGCAGGGGCTGATGAATACTAAAGGCGTGCTAAACAGCAGTAAAAGCCAAATGTTCAATGAGCTTTTGGAACAGCTGCGCTTAGAGCAAGAAGAGCTCGAGCAAATGGACCTAAGCGTTGAGCGACCCTATCGTACGTCAAGTTTTGAAATGAGCCAAACTAATAACAACTGGCAAGAACAGGGAGCGCCGTTAATTTATGTCTGCGACGATGAATCAGAGCAGGTCGCCCACCTTGATTATCAACTGAGCTGTTTTGGCTATAAAATTCGACGTTTTACCGATGTGGAAAGCTTTGAAACCTCAGTATTAAAGCAAGCACCTGATGCTGTGGTGATGGATGTGCATTTTCCACAAAGCAGCATTGCCGGTACTGAAACCCTAAGACGGGTCAACGAAGCTCTTGGCCGACAACTGCCAGCGATTGTGCTCTCTGGGCAAGACTGCTTTGCAGGGCGCTTAAGTGCGTTTCGTGCGGGTTGTCGCAGTTACTTTACCAAGCCGGCACGACCCTTGGAGTTAGCCGCTGCACTGGATGATTTATTAAAAAACAAGCTGGTAGAACCGCTCCGGATTTTGATCGTGGATGACGAGCCCGATGTCGCCCAGTACCACAGCCTTATTTTAGAAGACGCCGGTATGTTGGTTGAGCAGGTACATGAACCTTCACTAGTGCTCGATGTGTTACGGAATTTTTCTCCAGATTTGATTTTGGTCGATGTGTACATGCCGCAATGCACCGGTCAAGAATTAGCGGGAATCATCCGTATGGTGCCGGAATACTTGGGTATGCCTATTATTTATCTATCCTCAGAAACCGATCGCGAAAAGCAATTTAGCGCTATGCGCGTGGGTGTTGAAGGCTTTATTACCAAGCCCGTAGTGCCGAGTGAATTGGTCAGTTCCGTAGCTTTACGTGCCGAACGTATGCGTGCTTTGCGCCGCCTAATGACTCGAGACAGCCTGACGGGATTGTTTAATCACGGCACCACCAAGGACGTTATTGACAACGTAGTGGGCCAGATAGGACGCACTAAAGAAAACCTGGTTATGGTGATGCTGGATCTGGATTACTTTAAAAAAGTGAACGACAAACATGGTCATCTAGCCGGAGATCAAGTGCTGGTAGCTTTATCGCGCGTGCTGAAACATCGTTTACGCGGTACTGATGTTATAGGTCGCTACGGTGGCGAAGAGTTTGCTATTTTATTGCGTAAAATTTCTATTGAGCAGGCCTATGAGCTTATCGATACCTTGCGCGAAGACTTTTCAAAAATCGTATTCTCTACCGGCACAGAGCAATTTACTTGCACCTTCAGTGCTGGGCTCAGTTCATATGCCCACTACAGCACAGTAGAAGAGCTTTTCGCTGCCGCCGACAAAGCCCTTTACCAAGCTAAAATGGATGGCCGCAACCGAGTTAACGTGGATTATAAAAGCTAATGACAGACAGCAAATCGAGTGTAGAGCAAACTTTGGATGAGCTTTTAACTGCCAAGCAGCAAGGCGATAACCAAGTAGTGGATGTGGATGAGCTACTGATCAAGCTGGTTATCTTCCAGCTGGCAGACAAGTACTTCGCTTTGCCAGGGCACTCGGTGAAAGAAGTGCTGAGCAATGATATAAAAGTTAACTTTGTTCCGGGTATGCACGACTCAGTGGAAGGCGTGATTAATTTGCGCGGGGACATAGAGTCAGTGCTTAGCCTGAATCACCTGCTGCATTTGCCCAGTCTTGAGCAGGCGCAAAATAAAGAGTCTTCCATTTTGCACTGTGCTGGCGCGGGGATTACCACCGGCATTCGCATCGATGCCTTGTTGGAAGTGGTGGATGTGCCGGAAAGTCAGTTAAAGCCACCCTTAGACAGCCTGCCGGAACACATGCAGCCTTATGTCACGGCGCTGCTAAGTTACAACGACTGGCCGATCGCGCTGCTCAATCTGGATTTGCTGTTGCAAGCTTGGCGCACGCAGACACAGCCACAAACACCATGATGCAGTCGATAGTTTTAGTGGCGTTTCAATACAACGGCTATGGCTTTGCGGTTGAAGCAAGGTATGTCGTGGCGATGGGCACATTCGAGGACTTGGCGCATAATCAGCAAAAAAACATCGACCTAAGCGGCTTGTTTACAGCTACCCCTGAAATTGCCCCGACCGCAAATTATGCCTTACGCCTACGCGGCCAGCAGAATGAGCTGCTGCTCGCCCTAGAGCAGGAAGCACAAATTATTGAGCTCAATGCTGACTCAATCTGGCCGCTGCCCCCGCTAATGCAACACGCCAAACAACACCCCAGCATCCAAGCCCTAGCCTGGCACCACAACCAACTACTCACCCTACTCAACGCCCAACAACTCACAACTTAGCTGTGTAAAAGCACAACTTGTGGGAGCGCAACTCTTGCGCGATTGAATTCGCCAGCAGCACTGAACCCAGCCAGTATCACCCAAAATTGCCACCAACAAAAAAACAGCAGGGTTATAGGTAAGTTTACAACCACACGGCATCCCAGAAAGGGTAATGCCTTACTGAGTTAACCAACCCAGCTCGTATTGGGTTAGCCACTATATAGCGAGCAAGTTCATGTATATTCTCCTCTTTGCGCAAAGCATGGTCATAAAAGCCATGCTGCCAAATCGGTTCTGAGACCCCCGCCATCCTGATATTTCGAGTAGCTGCTGCTTTCATATGTCTAATTAATGACGACAGTGTTTTGTCATTGCCAAGCTGTAAAAGCCAGTGCACATGATCAGGCATTAGCACCCAGCACAATAACTGTGAGTCTGTTAAAACAGCAGTAGCGGTAAAACCACTAACAGCGGCATGTGCATGACGAAAATTAGTAAAATAAGGGTGTCTATTGTTGGTGGATGCAGTAACGAAATAGAGATTGCCCGCGCATGAATACCGTCCTTTACGAAGGGTTTTATAGCCTTTTTCCTGCATAGCATCATCCTTAATGTAATGACAGAGACGTATCCAGTTATTTTAGCCCAGTATTTGAAAGCCGCTTGTGCGGACATCGTGACTTGCTTCGCGTCTGGCTCACGCCTTTTTCGCGCAAAAGTTGCGCTCCCACAAGAACCATACCGTATACCCTGCAAGCTCAACCTTTGTATTAGCCCAGCCTTTGTGGGAGGGAGGCACCTTTGTGGGAGCGCATCTTATGCGCGATTGGACCCACCAGCAGCACTGAAGCAGGGTTCCAGCAGTATCACCACAGGCGGTTGGGTACTTATTTCATCATCCGTGCGTTTGATCAAGGAATTTACGAAAACAGAATTCATTCTCGTTCAGGCTTGCTTAGCATAACAGCACGTCATTAATACTGTTGTTTTGCTAGCAGGTCGAATTTTGGTCAGGGACGGCATCGAGCTGCAAAACCAATAGTTGTTAAAACTTGCTGAAATTTTATCGAGACAGAGCATTAGTCTGTGAGTGTTTATTCTGAAATCACTGCAACAGGATGCTGCAGAGCGAGGATGTTATGTTTTCCAGCCGAATAAAAGCACAACTTAAACAAACCCAAGCGGATAACGCACAATTACTGCATGAAAATGCAGCACTGCAGGCTCGCGTTAATGAACTAGAACAGCAGCTAAGCGCAGAAACTGGCACCCTGACGCAGTTGCAGCGTGAACGCACTGTCCATAATGGTGTTTTTAACAGTCTAGGCACCTTTGGTAACTCACTCAATGGCGTAAAAAACTCCTTCGAACAGCTGGCTCTAACCCTTAACGAAGAAAAGAAATCAGCGTTACAAGCCGCTGAACACTCAAGCACCAACCGGCAGGCATTCACCCAAATCGCCGCCAACCTGCAGTCGACCTTTGAACGCATGCGTGAGGCGTCAGAAAAGGTCAGCACGCTCAGTCGTCGTGCCGAAGAGATCGGTGGCATTGTGCAGCTGATTGAAGAAGTGGCCGATCAAACTAACTTGCTGGCGCTTAATGCGGCGATTGAAGCGGCACGAGCTGGTGAAGCAGGGCGCGGATTTGCAGTGGTAGCCGACGAAGTGCGTAATCTTGCCCAGCGCACCTCGCAAGCTACCGATGATATTTCCACCCTAGTTAAAAATATTCAGGAAGAAACCCGTGACGCGCACAGCGTAATTGAAGCGGGTGCAGCGGACGCGGAAGAGCACGCCGTACAAAGCCAGCAAGCCGTCGTTAACATGAATGATTTACTGCAGCTATCGCAGCGCATGGAGCAAGCCATTAACTCATCTGCTATTTTGGCCAACGTGGAGCTCGCCAATATTGATGAGCTGGAGCTTAAGCTTGAGGTATACAAAGTATTCTTCGGTATTTCTGATGCCACGCCGGCTGACTTCCCCGATGAAAAACATTGCCGCTTAGGGCAGTGGTACTACTCCGGTGATGGCCGTGCGCTGTTTCAGCAGATGTCCGACTACACGGCACTGGAAGTCCCACACAAAGCAGTGCATGATCACGCCATTAAAGCGATCGACTTACATATTAAAGGGCGTTTAGAAGACGCACTGCAGGAGCTTAATGCAATGGAATTGGCTAATCTAACAGTGATGGAAGGCTTGGTACGCTTGCTCAATAAGGCGAATTTACACTAATCATGCTACACAACTTTTTTTCAACAGCTGCAATTGACGGTCTGCCTCTGGTTCAGGGCGAACATAAAATGGGGCTGGTCGTGCTTTCCATCGTGGTGGCTGTGTTTATGTCACTGATGGCGCTGGAAACCGCCCATATTGCGCGCTACTCAGCCAGCCTTTTTTATCAGAGAATTGCTCTTATAACCGGCGCTATTGCTTTGGCCGCAGGTATTTGGAGCACACACTTTATCGGTATGCTCGCCTTCGTTTTGCCTGCACCGATCGATTATCGTGCCGACTTAACCATGCTGTCTTTTGTGCCGGCATTAGTGGCTTCTACCTTGGCTATGAACATCTTGGCGCGCCCCAAATTTACCCTTCAGCAGCTTATTATTGGCGGCACAATCATCGGTTTAGGTATCGCACTAATGCATTATTTGGGCATGATGGCGATGGTCACCCCGCTAGTCATGCTGTACGACCCTTGGGTCTTTGCGCTATCGGTTGCACTGGCCGTGTTGTTATCCATAGCGGCACTTAGAATACGTTTTCGCCTAGGTCTTAAGTTACCTAAAAAATACAGCTTTTATCTAAGCGCTATCTTGTTTGGCCTTGCTATTGCGGCCATGCATTACACTGCTCTTGCAGCAACAGAGTTTTACGGCGTGGCGAGCCCAAAACTGTCCGGCATAATGATAGAGGAAAGCTACATTGCACTGGCCTTGTCTTCGTTGTGTATTACCGCCGGCGGCATGGTGGCAGCGTTAAACGGACTGATACGCACCAGCATGTTTTACCGCACCATGGAAGAAAATAAATCTCGCGTACAGGCGATTTTGGACACCGCCGTGGATGCCATTATTACCATTGATGGGCAAGGTAAAGTGCAAGAATTTAACAAATCAGCTGAGCGACTCTTTGGCTACCAAGCGATTGAAGTGGTAGGTCATAACGTCAAAATGCTGATGCCAGAACCTTACCATTCTGAGCATGATGGCTATCTTTCTAATTATCGTGAAACGCAAAGAGCTAATATTATTGGCATAGGGCGTGAAGTGGTCGCGCGGCGTAAAGATGGCAGCACCTTACCCGTGCGTTTGGCGGTGGGTAAAGTGGCACAAAAAAAAGCCGATGATTTGCTGTTTGTCGGCATGTTGTCCGATATTAGCGAGCGCCACGCACTGGAAAGATCATTGCGCGAAGCTGCCGAGCGTGCCGAGCAAGCAGCTCAGGCGAAGAGTAACTTTTTAGCCAACATGAGCCATGAAATACGTACACCAATGAACGCCATTATCGGCTTTACGGACTTGTTGCTACACACCGAATTGACGCCGACACAAAGAGAGCATCTGCAAACAATCAAAAATTCATCACGCTCTTTACTCAGCCTGATTAACGATGTTTTAGATACCACAAAAATTGAGCAGGGCTATTTAGAACTTGAAAATAATGTTTTTTCGATGCCCGCACTTATCCAGCAAATACTAGCGACGCTTAACTTATCAGCGCAAAGCAAGGGGCTTCATCTGCACACAGACTACCCCGAGTCTACGCCTAAGTTTTTTATTGGTGACTCGCTACGTATTGCGCAAATATTAACCAACCTTATCGGCAATGCGATTAAATTTACTGAGCGGGGCACAGTGAGCATTAAGCTTAATTATGCCAACGGCAACGTCCGCATTCAGGTTAAGGATACAGGCATTGGCATGACGCCGGAGCAAGTCAGCAGCATTTTTGAGCCCTTTACCCAGGCCGACTCCTCCATCAGCCGACGCTTTGGCGGCAGCGGTTTGGGCACCACTATTTCCAGACAATTGGCCGAAACCATGGGTGGCACAATTGAAGTAGAAACGGAGTTGGGACAGGGCAGTAATTTTTGCGTAACCCTGCCGCTGAGAGTCGCCGATCAGCCTGTACCACAAAAGCAGGCTGAGCAAGCAGTGCAGTTACCTAAGTTAAAGTTGCTAATAGCCGATGATGTTGAACAAAACCTTCAGCTGCTACGCTTGATACTGGAGCGCGAAGGGCATGAGGTATTCAGTGCCAGCAATGGTCAAGAAGTGATTGAACTATATCAGAGCGACAGCTTTGATCTGGTGCTGATGGACCTGCACATGCCGATCATTGACGGCTTGCAGGCCTGCGCGACAATTCGCAGCAATGAACAACAGCATAACCTTAAGCGCACCCCCATTATTGCCTTGACCGCCAGCGTAATGGAGCGTGATCGTGACGAGGCGCGCCAAGCAGGTATGGATGGGTTTGCGGTAAAACCGCTAGATGTACCCAACTTATTTGCTGAAATGCGCCGCGTACTCAAACACACGAAAACGCTCGCAGAGCCTATCAAAGCCATTAAAGCCAAAACCATTGACTGGCACACAGGCGAAAACCTGTGGGGCAGTCGACAAGAACTGGTAAAGCAAATTAGCAGTTTTCTTGAGACAGCAGCCAAGCAGTATCCGCAACTCCATGGAACGGCGGAATCTATCGACTTAGACGCGCTGTTGTTTAGTCTGCACAAGTTGCGTGGTGTCACCGGTAACTTAGGGCTCAACGCGTTATCGAAAAAAACGGCCCAGTTAGAACACATGCTAAAAACCGATCAGCAACAGCAAGCACTGCAGCAACTGCCAGAGCTGAACGCGTTGTTTGCGGCAATCCAGACTGAGATCCAAACATGGCGGGTTGAGAACGATAACCAAGCAAAGGAGTCGCAGTCGGCAACACGGACCAACCAGCCTGTTACCCAAATCATTGAGCAATTATTGGTCGTGCTAAAACGTAATGAGCTTGATAATCAACTGCTCGAAACCCTTTACCAAAGCCTAGAAACAGAGCAGACCGAGCAACTTCGTACAGCCATTGATAGCTTTGAATTTGACCAAGCTTGCGCATGTCTTGAGCAGCTCTTGCGCGATTGAGGTTACCAACATAGATCGTTTTTGGGAGCACATCTTATGCGCAAAGGCTAGAGCAAGGTATCCTGTGGGTGCGCATCTTATACGCGATTGAGATTACCAACAGGTCGTAAATTTTTTAAAAACGAAGCCATAAAAACTATGAATAGAAAAAAACACAGCCTATTGTTAGTAGACGACGAAGCCACCAACCTACAGCTATTGCGCCATACCCTACAGCACGAATACCGACTCATCTTTGCCAAAGACGGCAAAACCGCACTAAAAATGGCGCAGCAAGAACAGCCTGACCTGATCCTGTTAGATATTATGATGCCGGATATGTCCGGTTACGACCTATGCGAACAGTTGAAAAACATTCAGGCATTACGTCACGTTCCGATTATCTTTGTCACCGCGCTTAGCGACAGTGGCGATGAGGAAAAAGGCTTTGCCCTAGGTGCAGTTGACTACATCACCAAACCCTTCAACCCAGCTATCGTCAAAGCGCGTGTGCGTACGCATTTGTCCTTGGTACAAGCGGAAGAAGTCCTAGAAACCCGCCTACAAATAGTCCAGTGTTTGGGAAAAGCGGCAGAATATCGCGACAACGAAACCGGTATGCACATCCTGCGCATCAGCCACTTTGCCCGCACTATTGCCAAAGCCATTGGTTTTTCGGATGAACAGGCGGACGAGCTATTACATGCTGCACCGATGCACGATGTTGGCAAAATAGGTATTCCCGACGCGATTTTACTTAAACCAGGTAAACTCACCGCAGAAGAGTGGGAAGTTATGCGCCAACACCCAGCCATAGGCGCACGAATAATCGGCGAACATAAATCAAGCTTGCTACAACTGGCCGCCACCATTGCACTTTGTCACCACGAAAAATGGGACGGCTCAGGCTATCCAAATGGCTTGGCAGGTGAGGACATACCCCTCGAAGCACGCATTGTTTCACTGGTCGATGTATTCGACGCACTCACCAGCGTGCGCCCCTACAAAAAAGCCTGGCCAATCGAAGAAGCACTAGAGTTCATCCGCGACCAAAGCGGCAGCCACTTCGACCCCATGCTCGTCGACGTATTTATCAACTGCTTACCCGAAATACTCCGTATCCGCGACCGCTGGGCAGATAAACCGGAATAACTACAAACAGGCCAAGGCACCCTGTGGGAACCCAGCTTCTGAGCGAAGGCTAGAGCAAGGTATCCTGTGGGAGCGCATCTTATGCGCGAAGCGGACTTGAGGGGCCCACATGAGCAACAGGATAAAACCACTTGTGCCAGGTTCGGGCTCCAATCGCGCAAGAGTTGCGCTCCCACAAAAGC
>NZ_JAUCDY010000013.1:0-73369 GCF_030362935.1 Thiopseudomonas acetoxidans | reverse complement strand
TGTTGACTATCATCCAATACCACAAGCACCCACACGAATTGCTTGATTAAAATGTTAAAGAACTGTTCAGAAGCTTTAGCTTTGCGCTAAGTGCGTCGCTGCATCTGAGGTGGCGTATTATAGACCCGCCTGACCGGTTGTCAACATCTTTCTGCACTTATTTTCGTAAGCCAAATGAATTATTTGCACCCAGACGACCATCCTACAGGACCGCGAAAAACTGTCAACTGGTGTTTTCACTTATTACTTACATAGAGCCCTTCCGCGTTGTTCTGCTAGAATGCGCTAAATTATTTTGTTGTTACTTTTTTCAATAGTACTGCCCGCAACCTTGTTGATGCATAACGTTTCTAGGCAATTTTATGACTATTCCCATCAGTCTTTTGACCACTGTTGCAGCCATCTATATGGCTATTTTATTCGCCATTGCATTTTATGGTGATCGTCGCAGCAAACCGGTGCATCCAAATCTGCGCGCTGCTATATATAGTCTCTCACTAGCTGTTTACTGCAGTAGCTGGACTTTTTTTGGCTCCGTTGGTCAAGCAGCTAATCAGATTTGGTCTTTTTTACCCATTTATCTTGGCCCTATCTTGCTGATGGTCTTTGCGCCCTGGGTCATCAAAAAAATGGTGATTATCAGTAAGCAAGAAAACATCACCTCTATTGCCGACTTTATTGCAGCTCGTTACGGCAAATCACAAAAGCTTGCTGTGTTTATTACTCTTATCTGTGTCGCGGGCGTTCTGCCGTACCTAGCACTGCAGCTAAAAGGTATCGTTCTTGGCGTTAACCTTCTCACTGGTGAAACCGATCATATAAACAATCTTTTCAGTCAAGATACCGCTCTAATCGTTACTGTCGTACTGGCTTTGTTCACTATTTTATTTGGTACTCGCAAACTCGATGTAACCGAACATCATCGCGGCCTGATGTTTGCGATTGCTTTCGAGTCGCTGGTCAAGCTACTGGCGTTTATCGTCATCGGCCTATTCGTAATTTATGGCTTATACGATGGCGTTGCGGATTTATGGCGTAGTGCACAAGAATCACCCGCACTTGAGGATTACTGGGACACTAGAACCAACTGGCCGCACATGATTGTGCAAACCTGTGTCGCCATGATGGCCATTTATACGCTGCCAAGACAGTTTCACGTCACAGCGGTAGAAAACAATGCCACCTCTGATTTACGTATTGCCCGCTGGGTTTTTCCCATTTATTTACTGATTGTGGCGCTATTTATTATCCCCCTGGCTTTAGCCGGACAGATGAGGCTTCCCAGCACTGTATTACCTGACACTTTTGTGATTAATCTACCGCTTGCTGAGGCGAGTCCTAAGTTAGCCATTTTGGCATTTTTAGGTGGTGCCTCTGCAGCTACAGGCATGGTGATTGTTGCAACCGTTACTATTTCTATAATGATCTCCAACCACATTCTTCTACCATTACTTCAACGCACCCGTACGACTGACCACCCATTTGAAGCCTTTCGTTATTGGATGCTCACTGCGCGCAGGCTGAGCATCATTGTCATTTTACTGCTTGCTTACCTGTGTTACAGACTGTTGAGCCCGAGCGCCAGTTTAGCCGTCATTGGGCAAACTGCTTTTGCAGCTATTACACAGCTAGCACCGGCCATGATTGGCGCTCTGATATGGAAGCAAGCCAATCGCCAAGGTGTATTTTCCGGATTAATAACAGGCGTTGCTGTTTGGGGTTACACTCTGGTCTTGCCGCTTATTGCATCAGGGATGGGCTGGTCTTTAGCGCACTTACCAGGGCTTGAGTGGCTTAATAACGGCCCGCTTACCAGCTTTATTGATCCGCATACGCTGGCAGTAACGCTCTCATTGGGCAGTAACTTTATTGTTTTCGCTTTGGTTTCATTATTTTCTCGCACACGCGTATCCGAGCACTGGCAAGCCAACCGGTTTATTGGCTTGCATGTCGGCAACAAATCGTCATTAAGTGTGCAAGTAAATGACCTTTTAACATTGGCTGGTCGCTTTGTCGGTAATGATCGCGCCAGACAAAGCTTTATTCGTTTCGCTTACAAACAAGGCAAGGGTTTTAATCCTAACGATACCGCCAGCAGCGAGTGGATTGCCCACACCGAACGCCTGCTTGCTGGGGTTTTAGGTGCTTCCTCCACCAGAGTTGTGGTTAAAGCGGCTATTGAAGGGCGTGAAATGCATGTTGAGGATGTAGTCCGCATAGTTGGCGAAGCCTCAGAAGCCTTGCAATTTAACCGGACACTTTTGCAAGGCGCCATCGAGAACATCACCCAAGGTATCAGCGTGGTCGATCGCTCACTGCGTCTCGTTGCGTGGAATAGAAGGTACTTAAAGCTGTTTGATTATCCCGAAGAACTCATCACAGTTGGCCGTCCTATTGCAGACATTATTCGCCATAACGCCGAAAAAGGGCTTTGTGGTCCCGGCGATGTAGAGACTCATGTTAGTAAGCGTCTGTACTGGATGCGTCAAGGCACTGCTCACACCTCTGAGCGTATGTTTCCTAATGGTCGCGTGATTGAGCTGATCGGTAACCCTATGCCCGGCGGCGGCTTCGTTATGAGTTTTACTGATATTACGGCTTTCCGTGAAGCTGAACGCGATTTAAAAATAGCCAACGAAAGCCTTGAACAAAGAGTCAGTGAGCGCACCAAAGAGCTATCAGAGCTCAACCTTGCCTTAATTGAAGCCAAACGCTTAGCTGAAGATGCCAACCAATCCAAGACTCGATTTTTGGCCGCCGTTAGCCATGATTTAATGCAGCCCTTAAATGCGGCAAGGCTCTTTTCTGCGGCTTTATCACACCAAGACTCACTACCCAAGGAGGTTATAGAGCTGGTACAAAACCTAGACAACTCATTAGGCTCTGCCGAAGATCTTATTAGCGATCTGCTTGATATTTCACGCATTGAGAGCGGCCGCATCACAACCCATGTGCAACCTTTTGCTTTAGAGCCTTGGTTAGATGCCTTAGGCGCTGAGTTTAATGTTTTAGCTCAGCAGCAAGGCATAGACTTCCGCTTACGCACCAGCAAGCTTTTGGTTAACAGTGACGCCAAGCTGTTAAGACGCATAGTCCAAAACTTTCTCACCAATGCGTTTCGTTATGCTCAAGGGCAGGTTTTGCTCGGTGTTCGCCGCCGTGGCGAAATATTGCGTATAGAGGTTTGGGACAAAGGGCAGGGTATTCCAGAAGATAAACTGCAGTTTATATTTGAAGAGTTTAAACGCCTAGACAGCCATCAGACACGGGAAGAAAAAGGCTTAGGGCTTGGGTTGGCTATTGCAGATGGTTTATGTCGCGTATTAAACCATAAACTAGAAGTGCAATCCTGGGTTGGCAAAGGCAGCGTATTTAGCATTAGCGTACCTATTTTCCGCGGCAAGCTCCCTAGTAACGTAACAACAACGACCAGCTCAAACAGCAATACAGCGATGCAAAATCTTAATGTGCTTTGTGTTGATAACGAAGAAAGTATTCTTATCGGCATGCACAGCTTACTAACGCGTTGGGGTTGCAGTGTATATACAGCTCGCAACCGTGATGAATGCCAAACCTTGCTCGAAGCCGGTTTGCAGCCTGACATTGTATTAATTGATTACCACCTGGACCATGGTGAAACGGGTATTAACTTAATGCATTGGCTACAGCAGCAGCTTGATAATACAGACTTGCCCGGAATCGTTATTAGCGCTGATGGCCGCGATGAACTAATGAAGCGTGTACAGGAAGCTGGCTTAGACTTCTTATCTAAACCGGTTAAACCGGCGGCTTTGCGTGCGCTGATAAATAGATTTTTGGCTTAACAAAAAAAGGCGACCGAAGTCGCCTAAATTGCCTTGCGTGCCCTGCTTTAAAAAGACTTACTCTTGTCCGTCTCCAGCCTTTTTAACAAAAATCCAGAATGCCACTAAAAAAGCAACCATTAAGAGAACTGTTCCAGCACCCGCAAATACAACAACATCCATAAACATAATTCGCTCCTACGCCCGAGTAATTTCAGGTAAAAGATAGGTTAGGCGCGCCATGCGCTTATTGACTAGGATCAACAGAGCATCTGTTACCAAGTAATGCTGCAAAATTAATAGGTTAGAGCCCACGCAAGCCAAAGTGTTTACACCTTAATATCAATCCATAATCCGCGTCTCGACATTCCTTTAGTCTTTTTGCTCTCAGGGTCTGTTTCTTCGCCTTCCTCTGAAGACCGCTCTTGTGCCTGCTGTTTTTGGCGCCGCCTTTGTTCTTCGCGTAGACGCTCACGCACCTCTTCACTATTATTTTGCATAGCAACATCGCCTGCTTCAGAATTATTCTGCGGCGGAACTACAGGCGGCACGTCTGGACGCTGTTTAACAGCATCTTGCTGTGCCGTAACAGGCACCAAGCCTTGCGGTATCGGGGGAAGCATTTAACACCTCCAAACAGGGACCAAGTACTAAGCAAATACACTCTATGTGTGACCCTACTATTAAACAATCGTGCCCTGAAAGCTAGTATCCGTTAACATACCCTCTTTTTAATTTCCGCACGGAGAACAGCATGCTTCAGCAGTATCAACCCGGACAACGTTGGATCAGTGACAGCGAGGCCGAACTTGGCCTTGGTACTGTACTAACCTGTGACGGACGTTTACTGACTCTTCTATACCCTGCCAGCGGGGAAACACGTCAATACTCGCAACGTAACGCACCCTTAACGCGCGTGCGCTTTGTGCCCGGCGATGAAATCAGCCACTTTGAAGGTTGGCACATGATCGTTCACGAAACAGAAGAGCATGAAGGCCTACTCATCTATCACGGTTTCAACCAAAACAACCAAGCCTGCTCCTTGCCGGAAACCGAACTCTCTAATTTTATCCAGTTTCGTCTTGCCAGTGATCGCTTGTTAGCTGGACAGGTTGATCCATTACCTTGGTTTAACTTGCGCTACCAAAGCTTGCTGCATCGCAGCCAACAGCAACAGTCTGAGCTCTGGGGTTTGGCAGGCGTACGCGCCCAGCCTATTGCGCACCAACTGCATATTGCCCAAGAGGTTGCTGACCGTGTAGCACCTAGGGTTTTATTGGCTGATGAAGTGGGGCTAGGCAAAACGATTGAAGCGGGACTTATCATCCACCGTCAGCTTTTGTCTGGCCGCGCCAGTCGAGTATTACTTATCGTTCCTGAAACTCTAGTGCACCAATGGCTGGTGGAACTGCTACGACGCTTTAACTTATCGGCCAGTATTTTTGACGAAGAGCGACTACTGGCTTGCGATGCGGACAACCCTTTCGAGGATGCACAGATTGCGTTGATGTCACTTGACTGGATTGTTGAAAACCGCGGTGCCCAACAGTCTTTACTGGCTGCCCACTGGGATATTCTGGTAGTAGATGAAGCGCACCACCTACGTTGGCATCCAGAGCAAGCCAGCCCTGCATATCAACTTGTTGAACAGCTGGCTCAGCGTATTGCCAGCGTTTTACTGCTCACAGCCACTCCTGAGCAACTCGGTCAAGAAAGCCATTTTGCGCGCTTGCGTTTGCTCGACCCAGTGCGCTTCCATGATCCAACCGCCTTGCAACAAGAGAGCCAGCACTACCGTACCATCGCTGATGCCGTCACTGAGTTGCTTGAACAACAACAGCTCTCCAGTAACAACCAGCGGGTTATTGAAGAGTTTTTAGGTGAGAGCGAGCGCGTATTGGTGCAGGCCGCCAGCCAAGGTGTCAGCGATGCTGTACAACGCTTAATTCGTGCGTTGTTGGACCGCCATGGTACTGGCCGCATACTGTTTCGCAACACGCGCGCCACATTGCGCAACTTCCCTGAACGGATACTGCACCCCAGTCCTCTGTCTTTGCCTGAAGTTTATAAAGTGGACAATACCACCCTTAAAGGCCAGCTTTACCCTGAGCTGTTTTTCCAGTCACAACAAGCGCAAGGAGATAAAGAACGCTGGTGGCAATTTGACCCTAGGATCGACTGGTTAATCGCTCTGCTAAAAAACCTCAAGCAGGAAAAGGTACTGCTGATTTGTGCCAGCTCTTACACAGCGCTGGATCTTGAAGAAGCTCTACGCATTCGCACAGGTATCGCCGCCACTACTTTCCATGAAGGCATGACCATTGTTGAGCGCGATCGCGCTGCTGCGTGGTTTGCAGATGAAGAGTACGGTGCCCAGATTCTTTTATGCTCAGAAATCGGCAGTGAAGGCCGCAACTTCCAGTTCAGCCACCATTTGGTGCTGTTTGATTTACCGCAGCACCCTGACTTGCTCGAGCAGCGCATTGGTCGCCTAGATCGTATCGGCCAGAAACACCCCATTGAAATCCATGTGCCCTACTTTACTCACAGCGCCCAACAACGCCTGCTGGATTGGTACCATTTGGGACATAACGCGTTTTTATCTACCAGTCCCACCGCGCAGACATTGGAAGAGCGTTATCAAGACGTCCTCCTACCCTTACTGCAAAACCCCACTGAAGATGAAGAAGCTTGGCTGCAACTCATCGACGAGGTCAAACAAGCTCGACTTGAGCTTAGCGATGAAATGCAAAAAGGCCGTGACCGTTTATTAGAAATCAACTCCAATGGTCTAGGTAATGGTGAGCGCTTTATTGAGGCAATCCATCAACAGGAACGCAATTTCGATCTACCCATCTATATGGAACAGCTATTCAATGCGTTTGGTATCGATAGTGAAGATCATTCAGACAACGCCTTTATTTTACGTCCTAGCGAAAAAATGCTCGATGCCAGCTTCCCGCTGGGCAATGACGAAGCCGTAACCATTACCTATGACCGCGAACTGGCCTTAGCTCGTGAAGACATGCAGTTCATCACTTGGGAGCACCCCATGGTGCAAGGCGGTATGGATTTAGTTCTTTCCGGCCCCATGGGTAACACAGGCGTTGCGCTACTCAAAAACAAAGCCATTCCAGCCGGTACAGTACTCGTTGAGTTGATCTTTGTTAGTGAAGTTATAGCTCCCAAGCATCTACAGCTGTCTCGCTATATGCCAGCGACCATTTCTCGCTGCCTGCTGGATGAAAAGGGACGCGATCTGGCCGATAAAGTCAGCTTTAGTACACTTAATGAACAGCTAGCATCAGTGCCACGCGCCAGTGCTGCCAAGTTTGCCCGCGCACAACGCGAACAACTTGTGCCACTACTTGATACTGCGGAAAAACAAATGCTCGTGCAGCATCAAGAGCGCACCCAGCAGGCCCGCACGGCATTTAGCAATGCACTGACTGATGAAATCAACCGTCTCAGTGCTCTACAGAAGGTCAACGCCAACGTGCGTGATGATGAAATCAACACCCTAAGAAAGCACCTAGACGAAGGCTTAGCGCTGCTAGACAAAGCCGTTGTTAGACTCGAGGCTGTGCGTGTGCTGGTGGCAGGATAATCAGATTGGCAGCGCAGCTCGTCAGTCCACCAAGCGCGAACTGACGAGCTGCCTTACCAGTGTTACTTGAGGAACCTCTGAATAACGTTACCGAGGACGCTAACACAAGGCAAAAACGTGCGAAAAAGCGCAGTTTACACCGAGTAAATGAGCATTTTGAGTACGTTTTTAACGCAGTGGTAGCTACGCAGGTAGTTATTCAGAGGCTTCTTGATATAGGTAAAACATCCATGCAGGAACAGTATCAGCTCAGTCCTATTGGTCACGTGCAATCTTGTTTTGCGGAAAAGTTTGCCATCCCACGTCAACCTGCTTTAGCTCCTGCTGCACAGGGGCGCATTATATTGCTCCCGCCTTACAACCAAGCGCAAGCATTGGCTGGCTTAGAGAAAGTTAGTCATATCTGGGTAATTTTTGTATTTCATCAGGCGCTCAATCAGCAGCATCGGCTGCAAGTGCGCCCTCCCCGCTTAGGTGGTAACCAGCGCATTGGCGTGTTTGCCAGCCGTGCCAGCCACAGGCCCAACAGTATCGGCCAATCGGTGGTTCGCCTTGATGCAATTACAGCGGAGGGTCAGTTGCTCATTTCCGGCTTAGATCTGCTCGATGGCACGCCTGTATTGGATATCAAACCTTACATTCCCTTCGTTGATACCGTGCCCAATGCCTACAATCACATCGCTGAACAACCACCACAGTTGATACAGATAGACTGGACGCCACAGGCAAAGGCGCAAGCCCAACAACATGCTCAGCGGCTTGCGCAGCCACTACTCGAATTGATTGAGCAGTGTCTGGCGCAAGATCCTAAACCTGCTTACCAGCAACCTGACTCCACACGTCATTATGGTGTGTGCTTTTATGACATCAATGTCACTTGGCATTATCCCAGCGCCGATCGTATTTGCGTATTGAATGTTGAGCAAAACAACTCAATCAGTCACTAACACCCCATCTTCTAAACGCCATACCGCCTGCATTTGCGCCGCCAGATCGGGATCGTGGGTGACCACCAAAAAACTTGTGCCTAAAGACTCGGATAGCTCAAGCATCAATGCTTGAATTTTTTGTGCTGTACTGCGATCAAGGTTTCCGGTGGGCTCATCAAGCAACACCAGCTCAGGACGGTTGACCAAAGCTCGCGCAATTGCCACGCGCTGACGTTCCCCGCCAGACAACTCTGAAGGCTTGTGATTGATACGATGTTGCAAGCCTACACGCTCCAGCAGCTTGATAGCACGCTCACGCGCTTCTACTATCGGGGTAGTGCCTATCAACAACGGCATGCAGACATTTTCTAAAGAGGTAAATTCAGGTAGCAAATGGTGAAACTGATACACAAAGCCTAATGCTCTATTTCTGAGCAAGCCTCGTTTGCGCTCTGACAAAGCCGACAGCTCTTCACCTGCCAACCACACGCTGCCAGAAGTGGGTATATCCAAACCAGCCAGCATATTCAGCAAAGTGGTTTTACCCGAACCGGAACTACCCACAATAGCAATACGCTCACCTGCATGTAGTTTTAAGTCCACCTGCTTCAATACGGACACAGCTTCCGGCCCTTCTTGATAGGTTTTTATCAGCTGCCGACACTCTAAAACCACTGACTTACTCATAACGCAAAGCCTCCGCAGGTTGCGTACGTGACGCGCGCCACGCCGGGTAAAGCGTAGCTAAAAAGCTCATGCCAAGTGCGGCTGAGCAAATCAGCGTGACGTCCTCCCAACGTAACTCGGAAGGCAAATAACTAATAAAGTACACATCTGAGCTTAAAAACTGATGACCCAACAGGGACTCCAAGGCAGCCACCCACGCGGTGACATTCAACGCCGAAATAACACCCAGCACACCGCCAATCAGAGTTCCCACCACACCGATTAGGGTTCCCTGCACCATAAATACCGCCATGATTTGTCTAGGTGAAGCACCTAATGTACGCAGAATAGCGATATCCGCTTTTTTATCCGTAACCACCATAACCAGCGTCGAAATAATATTAAACGCCGCCACCGCGACAATCAGTAGCAGCAATAAGCCAATCATGGTTTTTTCCATTTGAATGGCTTGAAATAAATTGCCATGACTGCGCGTCCAGTCGCGGGGACGTAAATCCTTATCCGCTATCGTATTGGCTATTTCCCATGACACACGCGGTGCATCAAATAAATTATTCAGCTTTAAACGAATACCTTCCACCTGCTGCACCTGCCAGCGAGACAAGCGCGCTGCGTCTTCAATATGAATAAGCGCCATAGAGCCATCAAGCTCTGCGCCCACCTTAAAAACACCCTGTACAGTAAAACGTTTCAGTCGAGGAAACACACCCGCCGGAGTGATTGAGGCCTCCGGCAAAATAAACGTGATTTTATCGCCGACATTCACGTTAAAACGTCGTGCAATTATTTCACCGATCACCATCCCAAACTCGCCGGGCTGTAAATTGTCTAACTGACCAGCAACCATATGCTGACTAATAATCGAAACGTCTTTCTCAGCTTCTGGCAATACGCCGGTAACCAGCACTGGTTGCACATTACCTGTATGCGTCAACATGCCCTGCAACTGGGTAAAAGGAGCTATGGCCTGAACGTCTTTGTGTTGAGAAACCTGTTTGCCTACGGCGCGCCAATCATCCAAAGGCGTATAAGAGCTCACGGTCGCGTGGGGCACCATGCCCAAAATTCGCGTGCGCAACTCACGGTCAAAGCCGTTCATAACTGACAGCACCAGAATCATGACCAGTACGCCCAGTGCTAAACCAATCATTGAAGTCAGTGATATAAAAGAGATAAAGTGATTACGTCGTTTGGCGCGCGTATAGCGCATGCCTATGAATAGTGACAAGGGTCGAAACATAATGGATTTAATTCACATAATATAAGGGTCGGTTAGCAGTTTTGCCTACTTGGCTCTAAACTCTAGCTGCCATTTTATTGCTGGATACTTGGATCAAACATGTCAAAGCAAGATAAAACAGAGCGTCGCGAATACTATCGTATTCACGACGAAATCGCACTGCAAATAAATACCGACTACTCAGATTTCGTTAATGAGTCTTCGCTGTTTAATTTGCTCAACGAACTATATTTGCTTGAGCATGAAGCACAGCCTTTGTTGCGCGCCATCAGCGAACAACAGCGTACACTGGTTAACTATTTAAAAATAACCAACAAACGTATTGATCTACTGGCACAAGCTCTAGCACAGAACCTACTTAAAGACTTCCCCAAGCCTCAGCAAACCACCCTATCAGAGGGGGGATTATCTTTTTTTAGTCATCAAAGCTTTAAGCGGGGGCAAACCCTGTATTTAAAGATGCTGCTGCTGCCGCAAGCTTTAGCCCTGCAGCTAACCGCCACCGTGGTTGACACCCGTAAAAAACCAGACGGCCGTCTAAAAACAGCCGTCACCTTTGTTGATTTAACCGAGTCGCAGCGCCAAATTTTGGCACGCCACATTTTGCAAAAACAAGCCCATGAACGCCGTCAAGCATTACTAGAGGAGAATAGCTGACATGCGCACCTTATTCTTAGCTCTAACTGTGGCTCTCGCTAGCTACAGCGTACACAGCCAAGCAGACACCCTAAGAATCCCTATTAATCAGCAAGGTTCTCAAGTAGATAGCAACCTGCCAATCTTTGGTGAGAGTCAACAACGGGTTTTATCCGTGCACGGGCAGCCGGTTAAACGCCACCCAAGCATTGGTCAGCCGCCCATTACCCGTTGGGACTATGAGGATTTTTCAGTATATTTTGAATATACGACCGTGATTAACAGTGTGAAACACCACAAACCAAAAGTAGCTCATTAATAATGCTGGTATATGGACATCGCGGTGCTAAAGGAATAGCTCCGGAAAATACCCTAGCCGGTTTTCGCCACTGCTTAGAGGCAGGAGTTACACGTTGCGAACTTGATTTGCAGTTATCTTTAGACGAACAGCTCATTGTTTTCCATGATAACAACTTAAAACGCCTAACCGGGCGTAGAGGCAAAGTTAAACACAAAACAGCCGCCGAACTGCAACACTACAGTATTCGTGATACCGCATTAAACTGGCCTACAACCTGCCCCATCCCAACTCTGGCGCAGCTATTTGCATGCTGTGCATTTGACCACTGGCAGCTTGAGGTTAAACCGCTGTCTCGCAAAAAATCGGTAATCGCAATCAAGGCTATTGCACGCTTAGTAGAGCAATTTGAACTGCAAGATAGGGTCACTATCACCAGCAGCAGCGCTCAGGTATTAAAAGCCGCACAACATTACGCTCCTCATATCAGCAGAGGGCTTGTGGCTGAATACGGCTGGCTAGACCCCATTAAAACTGCTATGCGCTACCAATGCTCATTGCTGGCACTGAATTGGACTTTATGTACAGAACAGAGAACCCAAAAGGCCAAATCCGCTGGTCTGCATCTTTCTGTGTGGACGGTAAACGAGCCCAAGCTGATGCTTAGGCTCGCTCAGTACGAAGTAGACAGCCTGATTACAGACTTTCCCGGTTTGGCCAGCGCCACCCTTGGGAATTACTAAACAATGCCTCAAAAGTAGCTCCGACCAGCTCAGGCCACTGACCGGAGCTGGTTAAAAAAGCCGGTTTAGGCCATCGTATGAGGCGACACGATAGGCTTCAGCCATAGTCGGGAAATTAAAGGTCGTATTAATGAAGTATTTAATAGAGTTAGCTTCTCCGGGCTGATTCATAATGGCTTGACCAATATGCACAATTTCCGAAGCCTGATAACCAAAACAGTGCACACCGAGCAACTCAAAGGTTTCACGATGGAAGAGTATCTTCAACATACCGGTGGTTTCACCTGAAATCTGTGCGCGCGCCATGCTCTTAAAGAACGCCTTACCCACTTCATAAGGTACTTTATCCTGCGTCAGCTCCTGCTCGGTTTTACCGATAGAGCTAATTTCAGGAATGGTATAAATGCCGGTCGGCACATCATCAACAAAATGCCAGCTACCGTCATCAATAATGTTGCCTGCCGCAGAACGCCCTTGGTCATAGGCCGCACTGGCAAGGCTTGGCCAACCAATCACGTCTCCGGCGGCATAGATATTTGGCACTTCAGTGCGGTAATACTCATCCACTGGGATTTGACCACGGCTATTGGCGCTTAGGCCGACGTTTTCAAGACCAAGCTGATCAGTGTTACCCGTGCGACCATTACACCAGAGGAAACCATCGGCTTTGATTTTCTTACCGGACTTAAGGTGCAAAATGACGCCGTTTTCAACCCCTTCAACACGGTCATACTCTTCGTTGTGACGAATAAGCACGTTGTTGTTACGCAGGTGATAGCTTAGCGCGTCAGAAATTTCGCGATCCAAGAAGTTAAGTAGCTGGTCGCGCGTATCAATCAAATCCACCAGTACGCCCAAGCCGCTGAATATAGAAGCGTACTCACAACCAATCACACCCGCACCATAAACAATCAAACGACGAGGCGTGTAACCTAAAGTTAAAATCGTATCGCTGTCATAAATGCGGGGGTGGTTAAAATCGATACCCGCAGGACGGTAAGGACGCGAACCTGTCGCAATGATCACCTGATTGGCGACCAACTTTTCCACACGACTCGGACCAACCACATCAACACTATGCTCATCAGCAAAGCTGGCTGTACCAAAGTACACATCTATACGGTTACGCGCGTAATAATTGGTACGCGAAGCTACCTGACGCTCAATGACGCTCTCTGCACTTTTTAATACGTCTGGAAACGAAAACCAACGCGGCTCACCGATCTGACGGAACATAGAGTTGGTGTTAAAACGTAAAATTTGGCGCACCGAATGACGCAACGCTTTGGAAGGTATAGTGCCTAAATGGGTACTATTACCGCCTACTACTCCTCGGCTTTCTACTACTGCAACTTTGCGCCCTGCTTTCGCCGCATTCATCGCTGCCCCTTCGCCCGCAGGACCTGAACCGAGAATTACTATGTCATAGTTATATACAGCCATTTAGACTCCTTGAATACCGAAACTTTGCTCGGCACTTATATTTTTATATACCAACTATTTTGTTTTTGCAGCATCGTATGCCAAGTCAACTGCAGGAGAGGCCTGGATATCGCTATTCGCTTCTTCACATTTCTCGCGCACACCACCACAAATAGAACACTCTTTTTCAATACCCAGACTGGCAATACCGCCGCACGAGCCGGCAATCGGCTTACGCCCAGCCAATACACCTGCAGCCAGCCCAATAAAAACCAGCAGCATCACTGCAAAAACCACAAAAAACATCGTTAAAAAGCTCATGACTACTCTCCTTCTGGGAAACGCTCAGTAAACTTTGGACTGGTATAAGTCACAAAAGTATCCCCTTCGCGCACCACAAATAAAGCAGCCACATCGTGCTGCTTGGAAAACTCCATCCCCTCATCCAAACCTAACACTAACAACACAGTACCTAAAGCATCTGCCACTAGAGCAGAACGGTCAATAACGGTTACTGCCGCTAGGTTATGGGCTACAGGAACACCTGTTTTGGGGTTGAGCGTGTGAGAAAACCGTATTCCGTCTTCTTCAAAATAATTGCGATAGTCACCTGAGGTATTCACCCCCCAACCATCTAGCTCTAAAATCCGCTGAACGACGCGCTCGCCATTATCTACTGGCTGCTCAATGGCGATACGCCAAGGCGAGCCATCATGCTTTTTGCCTTTGGCAATTATCTCACCGGTCACTTCAATTAAATAACTAGAAATACCTAACTCTTCAAAGCGCTTACCAATGCGATCAACCGTGTAACCAGCAGCGATACTGTTTAAATCGAGCTTTAAGTCACGCTCTTTACACAGTTCATTCCCTTTAATACTTAAATATTGATAACCCATACCGTGCTTTGCTTCATTTATTTCTTCTTCAGTAGGAATACGTTTACCGCGGCTGTTAGGGCCAAATCCCCAAGCATTTAATAAGGGTTCAATGGTGATATCAAACTGGCCGTCACTTAATTCGGACAGCTCATTTGTATAGCTTATCAATTCCAGCACGGGCCTTGGCATCACTGCACAGCTGCCAGCGGGCAATTGATTAAATTTGGATAGATCTGAATCTAGACGATAGGTCGACATCTGACGGTCAACCTCATCAAGTATCGCTTGAACGGCAACACCCGCTGCATCTGCAGCAGGCGTTCCAGAGTTTGAAACATACTTGATGGTATAGGTGCTGCCCATGGTGGGGCCTGTGAGCACCTCAACGCGCTCAGCAGGTTGACACCCACTAAGCGCAATAGAGATTGATGCTAAAGACGCGCCCCATAACAGGTTGCGCAACATGCTAACCTCCAAAGTCATCCAACAAGATGTTTTCAGGCTCTACACCAAGGTCTTCGAGCATCTTGATGACTGCGGCGTTCATCATGGGTGGCCCACACATGTAGTACTCACAGTCCTCTGGTGCAGGGTGATCCTTGAGATAGTTTTCGTACAGAACGTTATGGATAAACCCGGTCATGCCAGTCCAGTTGTCCTCTGGCAGAGGATCGGACAGGGCCAGATGCCATTTGAAGTTTTCGTTTTCTTCTTGCAGCTTGTCATACTCGTCCACATAGAAAGCTTCACGCAGTGAACGGGCACCGTACCAGAAGCTGATCTTGCGCTTGGACTTCAGACGCTTGAGCTGGTCAAAGATATGCGAGCGCATTGGCGCCATACCGGCACCACCACCGATAAACACCATTTCGGCATCGGTATCCTTGGCAAAGAAGTCACCAAAGGGACCGTATACGGTAACCTTGTCACCCGGTTTCAAGCTAAACACATACGAAGACATGATGCCCGCTGGCAAATCATCACGACCCGGCGGTGGTGTGGCGATACGGATATTGAACTTGACCATACCCTTCTCTTCCGGGTAGTTGGCCATCGAGTAGGCACGAATGGTCGGCTCTTTAACATCAGACACATAGCGCCAGATGTTGAACTTGTCCCAGTCTTCGTGGAATTTCTCTTCGATATCAAAATCCTTGTATTCCACCCGGTGCGGCGGACACTCCAGCTGCACATAACCACCTGCGCGGAAGTTTACATCCTCGCCTTCGGGCAGAATCAGGGTCAGCTCTTTAATGAAAGTGGCCACGTTGGGGTTGGAACCCACGGTGCACTCCCACTTCTTGACGCCAAACACCTCTTCGGGGATCTGGATTTTCATGTCCTGCTTGACGTTTACCTGACAAGACAGACGCCAGCCCTCGTTGGCCTCACGGCGGGTGAAGTGGCTGCCTTCAGCCGGCAGCATGTCGCCGCCGCCCTCAAACACCTGGCACTTGCACTGGGCACAGGTACCACCACCACCACAGGCAGAGGAAAGGAAGATATTGTTCGCAGCCAGGGTTTGCAGCAGCTTGCTGCCAGCTGGAACGGTTACAGTACGCTCATCATTGATAAGAATACTCACATCGCCAGTGGAAACCAGCTTGGCGCGTGCTATCAGAATAATTACCACCAGTGCCAGCACTATGGCGGTGAACATTCCGATGGCTAGAAAGACTTCGAAACTCATTGTTCACTGCTCCTTAGAGTTGTACGCCGGAGAAAGACATAAAGCCCAACGACATCAGACCAATGGTGATAAAGGTAATACCTAACCCTTGCAGTCCATCGGGCACATCACTGTATTTCAGCTTTTCACGAATGGCTGCTAAGAGGGCAATAGCTAAAGCCCATGAAATACCAGAGCCGATACCATAAACCACACTTTCAGGCAGGTTATAGTCGCGCTCGACCATGAACAGGGTGCCGCCCATGATTGCGCAGTTCACGGTAATCAGGGGCAGGAACACACCCAGCGCGTTGTAAAGTGAAGGCACGTACTTATCCAATAACATTTCAAGGATTTGAACAATAGCTGCAATTACACCGATATAGCTCAACAAGCCCAAGAAGCTTAGATCAACTTCTGGCAAGCCCGCCCAAGCCAGCGCACCTTCTTTGAGCAAGTAGGTATATATCAGGTTGTTAGCCGGCACAGTAATGGTTTGCACCACAACTACCGCAATACCCAAACCAATAGCTGTTTCGACCTTCTTAGAAATAGCAATGAAGGTACACATGCCTAAGAAGAAAGCTAAGGCCATGTTCTCAACAAAAATAGCCTTAACTAATAGGCTAATATAATGTTCCATTAGTAAGCCTCCTTCTCTTTAACGTTTTCGGTAATGCGGAAATCAGGCGCTTCAACCTGCTCTGTTTTCCAGCTGCGCAGTGCCCAGATAATTAAGCCGATCAAGAAAAACGCTGAAGGTGGGAGTAAGAGCATGCCGTTAGGTTGGTACCAGCCGCCGTCATTCACTACTGGAATAATGGTATAACCCATCAACTTACCCGCGCCAAACAGCTCGCGAATAACCCCGATCACAATCAGCATAGCACTATAGCCCAGTCCGTTACCGATACCATCAAAGAAAGACAGTACAGGCTTGTTAGACATGGCAAAGGCTTCCGCACGACCCATCACGATACAGTTGGTAATAATCAAACCAACGAATACCGACAGCTGTTTCGACAGCGAATAGGCGTAAGCTTTAAGCACCTGATCTACCACAATCACTAGCGATGCAATAATTACCATCTGCACAATCATACGAATAGAGCTAGGGATTTGCGCTCGAATCATGGAAATAAACAGACCCGAAAATCCTGTAACCAAAGTCAATGCAATAGACATGACCACGGCAGTTTTCAAGTTTGTCGTTACAGCCAACGCAGAACAAATACCTAAGATCTGCAGGCCGATTGGGTTGTTATTAAAAATCGGATCTAACAACACACTCTTAATGGTTGGTTGCGACATCTGTTACGCCTCCCCATTACGTAGGTGAGATAAAAACAAACCAAAACCGTTCTCACCCAGCCAATAATCCAACAAGTGATTAACACCGTTACTGGTCAAGGTTGCACCAGCTAGGCCATCCACCTGATTTTTAGCGCTTGCACTACTTGGGTTTACGCTGCCTTTAATCACATGCAAAGCCAGCTTACCCTCGTCGTCGTATAACTTTTTGCCAGGCCAGATACCGCGCCACTTAGGGTTATCAACCTCTCCACCCAAACCGGGTGTTTCAGCGTGCTCGTAAAAACCAAAGCCAGCCACAGTGTTGAGATCACCTTTTAAAGCAATAAAGCCATGCAAAGTTGACCATAAACCGTAACCACGAACAGGGATAATTACGGTATCTAGCTGACCGTTTTGCTCAACCACATATACCGTGCTGTAGCGCTCACGACGTTTAATAGAAGCAATATCCTCTTTGTCGCTAACTGCCATTGAGATAGCTGGTTCCTTTGATGACGCAAGGTGGTTAAAAGTCTGCGGGTCGTAAGCATCTGAATACTTACCCGTTTCCAAATCAACCAAGCGTGCCTGGATACGATCCGTAAACATCGCTTTAACTTGGCTACCAGAAAGGCTTGCATCGCCCAATCCAGCAATCGCCAAGATACTGCGCTGCTTGTCCAACAGGCTGTTCTCTAACTGTGCAGGACGCAGGGATACTGCAGCTCCGGCGACAAAAATCGAGCACACCAAGCAGACCAGAAAAGCGACTGTCAGCGTGCGTGCTGTAGTTTCTTTCTTACTAGACATTACGTGCTTGCCTCCGCTTAACGTTAGCTTGAACAACAAAGTGATCAATTAATGGTGCGCAGAGGTTAGCAAACAGAATGGCTAACATCATGCCCTCAGGGAAGGCTGGGTTAACTACACGAATCAACACCACCATCACGCCGATTACAGCACCAAAAATCCACTTACCGGTATTCGTCATAGAAGCTGATACAGGGTCAGTTGCCATGAAGATCATGCCGAAGGCAAATCCACCCAACACCAGATGCCAATGCCAAGGCATAGCAAACAACGGGTTGGTTTCAGAACCGATTGCATTGAACAGCAAGCTAAGGCCAATCATGCCCAGCATTACACCGGCAACAATACGCCAGGCCGCAATGCGGGTCAGCAGCAGCACTGCACCACCAATAAAGATGGCCAGCGTACTGGTCTCACCGATAGAACCTGTGGTTGTACCAATAAAGGCATCCATCCAGCTTACGCCCTGCTCGGCCACACCAGCCATACCGCTGGTTGCTACCACGCTAAGCGCGGTGGCACCGGAGAAACCGTCAACTGCAGTCCAGACCGCATCACCGGAAATATCTGCCGGATAAGCAAAGAACAGGAAAGCACGACCAGCCAGAGCCGGGTTAAGGAAGTTTTTACCTGTACCACCAAATACCTCTTTGGCAATTACCACACCAAAGCTGATACCCAGTGCAACCTGCCATAACGGAATGCTTGGCGGCAGAATCAGGGCAAACAGCACGGAAGTAACAAAGAAACCTTCGTTTACTTCGTGGCCACGAATCATGGCAAACAGCACTTCCCAGAAACCACCAACCACAAAAGCGGTCAGGTAGATGGGCACAAACCAGGTAGCTCCCTGGAAGACGTTGGCAAACACACTGCCCGGGTCAAAACCCACCAACGCAGCGGTCAGTGCAAAACGCCAGCCTTCCTGTACATCCAGCAGCTCAGGGCTTGCCGCAAATACCAGGTTGGCCTGATAACCGACGTTCCACATACCAAACAGCATGGCCGGAAAAGTACAAAGCCAGACGGTAATCATCATGCGCTTAAGGTCAATGCCGTCACGCACGTGAGCTGTGGTTTTGGTTACATCGGCCGGCTTGTACAAAAAGGTGTCTACTGCTTCATACAGAGCAAACCATTTTTCATACTTGCCACCTTTTTCAAAGTGGTGCTCGATTTTATCGAGATAAGAACGAAGACCCATGAATTAACCCTCCAGCTCGATGCGCGTTAAGTTATCCCGCAGAATCGGGCCATACTCATATTTACCGGCACATACATAGGTGCACAGCGCCAAGTCTTCTTCGTCCAGCTCCAGACAGCCAAGCTTTTGAGCCATTTCGGTATCACCGACAATAAGCGCACGCAGCAACTGGGTCGGCAGGATATCCAGCGGCATGACAGTTTCATAGTTCCCTACCGGAACCATGGCACGCTGACTACCGTTGCTACTGGTGTTGAAAGCAAACTTTTTGCCTGCCGACAGCTTGGAAATAAAGATGTTAAGAATCGAGTGCTTGTTGACACCGGCACGCAGATAGTGGAACAGCTCACGATCGCGCCCTTCAGCCAGACAGCTGACCTGCACATGGTAACGACCAAGGAAGTTACAGGTACCACGACCGGTACGACCACCAAATACGGAGCCGGAAATCAGGCGATTTTCGCCTTCCACCAGCTCACCAGCGGTTAACTCGGAAAGGTTGGCACCTAAACGTGTTTTAACTAAACGTGGCTGCTTAACACTAGGACCGGCTAAAGAAATAATGCGCTCTACCCAGATTTGACCTGTTGTAAACAGCTTACCGATAGCAATAACGTCTTGATAACCGATATACCAAACTGTGCGAGTCGCACTAACAGGATCCAAGTAATGGATATGGGTGCCAGGCAAACCGGCTGGGTGAACACCCGCAAAGGACTCTGTTTGCACATTGCTTAGATTCTCGCCCGCCAAGGTAACGCCATCCGCCTTACACAAAAACACTTTGGCAAGTTTGCTGAGCACCTGCAAACCATACTCAAAGTCCTGTGCATACTCTGCGATGACTAATGCTGGATCAGCTGCAAGAGGATGTGTGTCTATTGCGGTAACAAAAATTGAGCTTGGAGTTGAATCCACAGCTGGAACTTTCGAATAGGGGCGGGTGCGTAATGCGGTCCACAGACCTGATTGCTGCAAGTTATCGCGTATTTGCTGCTCTTCTAAGCTCGCCAATTGTTCTGGCGAATACTGAGCAAAGGTTTCCTGTTCATCACCATCAAGCTCAATAACAACAGACTGAAAAACGCGTCGTTCACCACGATTTACTGCCTTGACCACGCCAGCGCCAGGAGATGTAAAGTTTACACCCAGTGTTTTCTTGTCAGAAAACAATACCTGTCCTAGCTTAACACGATCACCTTCTTGCACCTGCATCGTCGGCTTCATTCCGTTATAGTCGAAGCCTATGACTGCAACGCTGCGCACCTTCTGAGCTGCATCAATTCGCCGCTCTGGCGCACCCACCATGGGCAAATCGAGCCCACGCTTTATTCTGATCATAGGTTAGCCTAACCACGTTAACAAAAATTAACTTTTATCGCTCAACACTTGAATCAGCCATGCTAAACCAAGCCAGCATCCATCAAGCATTTAGCGACCCCGAAAAAAACTGTTACATTTTAAGAGCTGAACTCTCAAGTTGCTAGTACAAAGCAGCCTTTTTATACCTTTTGACCAGTTGCTGCCTTTTTTAAAATCAAGAAAACCAAAAAGGGAGCCCCAAAGCTCCCTTGACTGAACAAGTTCAACTTGATTTGCGCAGGTCCACTAAGCCGGGAACACTGGCGGATGAACTCCGGCGATTTCTTCCATCACACGAACCACCTGACAGCTGTAACCATACTCGTTATCGTACCAAACGTACAAAATAACACGCTTATCAGTACAGATAGTTGCTTTAGAGTCCACGATACCTGCATGACGGTTGCCGACGAAGTCGGTAGAAACCACTTCCTGAGAAGCAACAAAGTCAATTTGTTTCTGCAGCTCAGAGTGCATTGCTATCTGACGTAAATATTCATTCACATCTTCCACACTGGTTGATTGCTCAAGCGTCAAACTCAGAATCGCCATAGAAACGTTCGGTGTAGGAACACGGATTGCATTTCCAGTGAGCTTACCTTTCAAGAATGGCAATGCTTTCTCAGCAGCCGTTGCTGCACCTGTTTCAGTAATTACCATGTTCAACGCCGCACTACGACCACGACGACTGCCCTTATGGAAGTTATCAATGAGGTTTTGGTCGTTGGTGTAAGAATGCACAGTTTCAACGTGGCCATGCACGATACCAAACTTATCATTCATCGCTTTAAGCACGGGCACAATGGCGTTGGTAGTACAGGAAGCTGCTGAAATAATTTTGTCTTCAGCTGTGATCTCGGTATGGTTAATACCGTGAACGATATTTTTCATGGTGCCTTTGCCCGGTGCCGTCAGCACTACACGCTTAATGCCCGGGCACTGCAAGTGCTGACCCAAGCCTTCCGCGTCACGCCAACGACCGGTGTTATCCACCAACAATGCATCTTTGATACCGTACTGGGTGTAATCCACAGTTGAGGGGTCGTTAGAGTAAATAAACTTTACTAGGTTGCCGTTGATATTCAGCGCGTTATTGGCCTCATCAACAACAATAGTACCCTTGAAAGAGCCATGTACGGAGTCGCGGCGCAACAAGCTTGCGCGCTTCATCAGGTCGTTTTCTGCACCTTTACGCACCACTACTGCACGCAAACGCAGACCGTCACCGCTGCCGGTTCTATCTACAATGAGGCGCGCTAATAAACGACCGATACGACCGAAACCATAGAGCACCACATCCGTCCCCTGATGTTTGTTTTCATTGCTTTTACCAACAACGGGTGCCAATTCTTCGCGAACAAAATCATCCACTGAACGCCCATTGGCCTCTTCTTTGAATTTAGTTGCCAGTTTGCCTAAGTCAATCGAGGCAGCACCCAAATCCAGTTTGCTCATGGCCTCAATGATTGGGTAGGTATCACGCACAGACAGTTCATCGTTACCTACACGGTGGCGGGCGGAGCGGTGCGCTTTTAAAATAGCGATCACTGAACGGTTAATTAAGCCACGACCATAAATCGACGTAATAACGTTGTTGTTACGGTACAGTTGGCCAACTAAAGGAATCATTGCTTCGGCTAATGCTTCGCGCTCAATCCAGTCGCGCAAGCACTGATCTGTCTTATCAGTCACGTGAAATACCTATAGTGATGGTTAATAAAGTGCGCATATTATCAGTCTTCCGGCACAAAGCAGCAAGTCTTAAACAAAGTAATGCCCTGCAGCTCCTCAATAGTGGCGAAAACAGATGGGGCTAGTTACAATTCCAAGCTTTACTTTCAATCTAGGTATGCATGTGTCTGTTTTAGCATTACCCAAACTTCCAGCCCAATCCGGCAAACAGCAGTGGACTCACTTACAGGGAGCCAGCGCAGCCTTGGCACTGGCGCAAGCGGCTCAAGCACAGCCACGGCTTAGTGTATTAATAACCGACAGCAGCCAAAACGCTTTACGCCTGCAAGCAGAGCTGAGTTTTTTTGCGCCGGAGTTGCCCACCCTGCTGTTTCCTGACTGGGAGATACTGCCCTACGATCTATTTTCCCCGCATCAGGATATTATCTCTCAGCGTATTGCCACGCTGTATCAGCTGCCGCAACTGCAACAAGGGATTCTTATTATCCCCATCACCACAGCCTTACAACGCTTAGCACCCACCGATTTTTTACTCGGCGGCAGCTTAGTGTTAGATGTTGGGCAAACCCTTGATATCGAAGCTATGCGCGCTCAATTACAGGCCGCGGGTTATGTTTGTGTTGACACTGTGTATGAGCATGGTGAGTTTGCGGTACGTGGCGCGCTGTTGGACTTGTATCCAATGGGTAGCGAACTTCCTTACCGCATTGATTTATTTGATAACGAAATTGAAACCCTGCGCACGTTTGAGCCGGAAACTCAGCGCTCGATCGAGCAGGTTGAGTCCGTCCACCTCTTACCGGCACGCGAATTTCCGTTTGACAAGCAAGCACGCAACGATTTTCGCGGCCGTTTCCGTGAGCGCTTTGATGTTGATTTTCGCCGCTGTCCTTTGTTTCAAGATGTCAGCAACGGCATTTTAGCCAGCGGCATAGAAGCCTACTTACCGCTATTTTTTGAACACACCACCGAGTTGTTTGGTTATTTACCACCAGACAGCCTAATTTTCAGCCTACCCGGTATCGAACAAGCCGCAGAGCAGTTTTGGCAGGATGTACGCAACCGCTACGATGAGCGCCGCGGTGATTTAGAGCGCCCTCTATTACCACCCGCTGATCTTTTTGTTCCAGTAGATACGTTTTTCGGCCAACTAAAAAACCATTCCAGAGTAATTCTTGATGCCAGCGTGCAAGCCACGGCGGTCGGGCGCACCGCACTGGACGTTGAACCGCTTCCCGATCTGAGTTTACAAGCACGCACGGCTGAGCCCTTAGCCGCACTAGAACACTTTCTTAATGATTACACTGGGCGGGTTTTATTCACTGCCGAAACCGCTGGGCGGCGCGAAATACTTCTTGAACTACTCGCTCGTATTCAGATTCAGCCTGAACCGGTTAATAGCTGGGCCGAGTTTTTGCAGTCCGACAATCGCTTAGGTATTTGTGTTGCTTCGATTGAACAAGGCCTGCAACTTAAACAGCTGGCCTTGATTCCTGAAAGCGCCCTACTTGGTCAGCGCGTAAGCCTGCGGCGCAAAGGAAAATCACATAGCGAACACAGCAGCGAACACGTCATTCGCAACCTTACCGAACTGCGCGAAGGCGCGCCGGTCGTGCATATTAATCACGGCGTGGGGCGTTATCGCGGCTTGGTTACGCTGGAAATCGATGAACAAGCCACTGAGTTTTTGATGCTTGAGTATGCCGAGCAAGCCAAACTCTATGTGCCCGTCGCTCACCTGCATTTAATTGCTCGTTACAGCGGTAGCGATGAAGATGGCGCACCGCTGCATCGTTTAGGCACCGACCAATGGTCTAAAGCCAAGCGCAAAGCCGCTGAGCAAGTGCGCGATGTCGCTGCAGAGTTACTGGATATCTATGCCCGCCGTGCCGCGCGCAAAGGTTTTGCCTTTAACAACCCCGGTGTTGATTACGCCAGCTTTAGCGCTGCTTTTCCTTACGAAGAAACCCCTGACCAGCAGATCGCTATCGATGCCGTGCGCCGTGACATGCTGGCTGGCACACCTATGGATCGCCTAATTTGTGGCGATGTAGGTTTTGGTAAGACTGAAGTGGCCATGCGTGCGGCTTTTATTGCCGTGCACAGCGGTAAACAAGTGGCAGTACTCGTGCCTACCACCCTGCTCGCGCAGCAACACTACAACAGCTTCCGCGATCGTTTTGCCGACTGGCCCGTCACCGTTGAGGTCATGAGCCGTTTTAGTACGGCCAAAGAAAGCAAACAAGCCATGGCTGACCTAGCCGATGGCAAGATTGATATCGTGATTGGTACGCACAAGCTGTTGCAGGGTGATGTGAAGTTTAACAATCTAGGCTTGGTTATTATCGACGAAGAGCACCGCTTTGGTGTGCGTCAAAAAGAACAGCTCAAAGCTCTGCGCAGTGAGGTGGATATTCTTACCCTCACCGCCACACCCATTCCGCGCACCCTAAACATGGCTTTTTCCGGTATGCGCGATCTGTCTATTATCGCCACACCACCATCGCGACGCCTGTCTGTACGCACCTTTGTTATGCCCAAGCAAGACGCCATCGTCAAAGAGGCGTTGTTACGCGAATTGTTACGCGGTGGCCAGGTGTATTACCTGCATAATGATGTAAAGACCATTGAGCAATGCGCGCAAGACTTGGCTAAGTTAGTACCTGAGGCGCGTATTGGCGTGGGGCACGGGCAAATGCGCGAGCGTGAGCTTGAGCAGGTCATGAACGACTTCTACCACAAGCGTTTTAACGTACTGGTCGCCACTACTATCATTGAGACCGGTATTGATGTGCCAAGCGCTAACACCATCTTGATCGACCGTGCGGATAAGTTTGGGCTGGCACAGCTACATCAACTGCGTGGTCGTGTTGGCCGCAGTCACCACCAAGCCTATGCCTATCTGTTAGTACCCAGCGAAAAGCGCCTCACCCGCGATGCTGAAAAACGCTTAGAGGCCATTGCTAACGCACAAGATTTGGGTGCAGGTTTCATGCTGGCCACCCATGATCTGGAAATTCGTGGTGCCGGAGAGCTGCTAGGTGACGGGCAAAGCGGACAGATCCACTCTATTGGCTTTAGTCTTTACATGGAGATGCTGGAGCGTGCGGTTAAAGCCATTCAAAATGGCGAACAACCTAATCTTGAGCAGCCGCTGCATACAGGCAGCGAAGTGAACTTGCGCGTACCCGCATTGATTCCCGAAGACTATCTACCTGATGTACATAGCCGCTTGATGCTGTATAAACGCATTTCCTCAGCACAGAACCAAGACGAATTGGACGAACTGCAAGTGGAAATGATTGATCGCTTTGGTCTATTGCCAGAACCGGCTAAAAACCTTATCCGCCAGACCGAACTCAAGCTACGCGCCGATGCGCTCGGCATTATAAAAATTGATGCTGGTCCGCAGGGTGGTCGACTGGAGTTTTCTGCCAGTACCTCTGTTGAGCCCATGCGCCTGATCAAGATGATTCAAAGTCAGCCGAAACACTACCGTTTTGAGGGTGCGACTGTATTCAAGTTTACTCTGCCCATGGATACATACAATGAGCGTTTTGCTATGCTTGAAGCATTATTAGAACAGCTCGCCAATTAACTTTCTTCAGGACAATCAACCATGCGTCAACTCGTACTTGGATTTTTACTCTTCGTAACCTATTGCATGCCTAGTTGGGCGGCAGACACACACCACATCGAGGTGATTATTTTTCGCCAAGCCGGAGTTAAACCCGTTATCAATAGCCGAGCTGCCCCAGATAACTGGCAAGCCGATGCCAAACAACTTGAACCAGAACAGTTTCGCAGCAGCTTGCTTGACAACGTGGTCAGCAAATTAACCAACAACAACGGCTATCAAATTTTACTACACCGCGCTTGGCAACAAACCAACAGCCCCAGTTTCAAGAGTGTTGCGTTAAGCAGCGGCGAGGATGTTTTTGGTCACCACCCCATTGAAGGTACTTTTACTATTCGCCAAGATCGCGCTAATGAAATCGAGCTAAACTTCTGGGTGAACCAATTCCAAGCGGACGGCAGCCTCAGCAGCAGTGAGCATTTCAAGCAAACAGCTGTTATTCCCTACAAAGAACTCAGCTACATTGACTACGGCAGCCTTGGCGCACTGATCCGTGTACTGCCCCAATAAAAGTACGGCTGTAGGCTCTGTTAGCCACTAGAGAAACTCTTGCACCACGTCCATCACTCGCCCTTCCACCGTGCGCTGGATCTTGTCTTCGATCTGGCTGCACAACGACTCAACCTCGCGCTTAGTCCTGGCCATCACGACAAACGACCATTCACTGGCATCATGCCGATCGTACTCGCCACTCTCACACACAGCTACCGAGGGATTGCGCCCAAACCGCTCGTGCATCCCGCCAATACGCTGACGCTTTTCCTTTAAAGAAGCGCATCCAGGCAAAGAAAACCTTAACGTCAAAATAGCAATGTGCATACAAGCAGCCCTTATAAGCATTTAATCCAATCACCCACCCAGCACGGGTGGGCAAACCTGAGGATAACGTCATCGTATCACAGGACTGTACAGCCCGAATTCGTTCAGTCCTCGCGGGTGCTTATCGATCGCTGATAAAACCGGATCAAAAAAGCCCAACACTGCTGCTGGGCCTTGCTAACCATCTATCATATTTAATCGTCCGGCATTTCCTGTCCTTTAATAGCGGCTTGACGACCTAGCTCGGCCAGTATATTCGCCACCACATCCAGCCCACGTCGAGCATCCTCATCTTTGTTGAGTTTCTTAATGCTTTGCCACAGCGTCGGCGGTTCAGCCGTTGCTGCTGCCTGCGCCGAAGCGTAACGCATTGGTCAGCCCAGAACCACCTGTTAAGTAACCACACATAAATAAAAACTTGTTTTTCACCTAAGAAGATGCGAGCTAGCGATACACCACGGGCTCTATCTCAAGCTGCACGGCAAAACGCTGGTTGATATCCGCCTGAATACGACTGGCCAGCTCAAGAATGTCGCGTCCGGTTGCCTGGCCGTAATTGACTAACACCAAGGCTTGCTGAGCATGTACACCAGCATCGCCCTGACGAAACCCCTTCCAACCCGCCTGCTCAATCAGCCAACCGGCGGCCAGCTTGACCTGCCCATCGGCCATCGGATAACTAACCAGTTGTGGGAACTCGTGCTGCAAGCGTTGCGCCTGTGCCGCACTGACGATGGGGTTTTTAAAGAAACTGCCTGTATTGGCCAACTGTGCCGGGTCGGGCAATTTAGATTGCCGAATCGCCATCACCGCACGGCTAACATCCATGGCCGTTGGTGCATCAATCCCCTGCTCGGTTAACCAGCTTTGAATGGGCCCGTAACCCAGTTTTAATTCAGGCGTGCGTGACAAACGAAAATCCACACTGGTAATCACCCAGCGGTTAGACTGCTGCTTAAACACACTGTCGCGATAGGCAAAATCGCATTCGGCAGCAGTGAGCGTTACCGGCGTGAGACTATCGCGCTCCAATGCTTGCACCTGTACGACACTGTCTTTGGTTTCAACCCCATAAGCACCGATATTTTGCACCGGCGCAGCGCCGACTGAGCCCGGAATCAGGCTTAGGTTCTCTAGCCCAGACAATCCTTGCGCCAAGCTCCACTGCACAAATTCATGCCAGTTCTCACCTGCCTGTACGCGTACAACGGCCTGTTCGGAATCGTTCTCTAGCCAATCGATACCGCGCAAATTAAGCTGCAGCACCAAGCCGGCAAAATCATTGCTTAAGACCAGATTACTGCCACCGCCCAACAACAACACCTCAAGCTGCTGTGCCTTAGCCCAACGCAGTGCTTCACAAAGCTGCTCAACACTATCGACCTGCACAAAGTAACGCGCCCGCACATCCACCGCGAGGGTGTTGTACGGGCGCAAAGAGAGGTGTTCTTGCAGGTGCAAACTCACAACTTGGCCTTTATCTCATCCAGCAACACTTCACTGGCTTGTTCCAGCATATCCAGCACCAGCTCAAAGCCGTCCTCGCCGCCATAATAGGGGTCTGGTACCTCATCAGGGCTAATGCCAAAGCGCGGTAAATACAGCGCCAGCTCGGCTTTGGCGTCCGCGGGTTGAATCGCCTGTAAGTTGCTCAGGTTGCTTTTGTCCATCGCCAAAATCAGATCAAATTTAGCAAAATCCTCAGCCTGCGCCTGACGTCCACGCAGTGGGCTTAAATCATAGCCACGCTTGGCTGCCGCCGCCACGGTGCGAGGATCCGGTGCTTTGCCGATATGCCATTCAGCGGTACCGGCTGAATCAATAGTGATTTTATCGCTTAAACCTGCCTGTTCGACGTAATGGCGAAACACCCCTTCAGCAGTGGGAGAACGGCAAATATTACCTAAACACACAAATAAAACCTTCACTACGACTCCTTAAATAACTCACGGATACGCTGCAAATCCTCGGGGGTATCCACACCCGGCGGTGGCGTCTCAAGAGCATCGGCTACATGAATCTGCTCACCATGCCATAGCGCCCTAAGTTGCTCTAGGCACTCGGTTAACTCTAACCAACAAGGACCCCATTCAACAAAACGCTGCAAAAAACCCACGCGGTAGGCATAAATACCAATATGACGGCGATAAGGTACGTTTGCGGGCAACACATCCGGCTGGCTTAAGAACGCATCGCGCGCCCATGGCAAAGGCGCACGGCTAAAGGTTAACGCTAAGCCGTTTTTATCGCTCAGCACCTTGACCACATTGTTATTCATCAGGCTGGCCATATCGTTGATCGGCTCAGCTAAGGTGGCCATCGCCGCTTCTGGGTGCTTGGCCAGATTATCTGCCACTTGATTCACTACCGCCGGCGGAATCAACGGCTCATCACCCTGCACATTCACCACAATGGCTTCTACCGGCCAGCTCATGCTTTGCGCGACTTCTGCCAACCGATCAGTACCGGACTCATGATTGTCGCGCGTCATCACCACTTGCGCGCCAAAGCCTTGGCAGACCTCATAGATACGCTGATCGTCGGTGGCAATCACCACGTGTTTGGCCGCGCTTTTTTGCGCCTGTTGCCACACCCGCTGAATCATTGGCTGACCGGCAATGTCTTGCAGCGGCTTACCGGGAAAGCGGCTTGAGGCATAACGCGCCGGAATCACCACATAAAAATCGTGCTGCATTATTTAGAATCCAAACGCTCGTCCGTGGTTAACGTACGTGCCTGCTCTTCCAGCATCACCGGAATACCGTCACGCACCGGAAAGGCTAAGCCATCGGCTTTACAGATAAGCTCGGTTTTATCCGCACTCAACTGCACATTACTTTTGCATAACGGACAGGCCAAAATATCCAGCAACTTTGCATCCATCTCAGTTCACCTCGTAAATATATTTGCGTTAATAGTGCTGATAAAAATAACTACGTAGCTCTAAACATCGTCTCAAAGCGCGCATTCAGCCACTGCACAAAACCCGCAGAAGGCTGTGCATCCACAGCAACATACCACCAGCGTTCTTGTGCGAAGGCTTGGCACTTTACTGCATCCTTCTCGGTCATCAGCACCGGTAAGTCATCATCAAAACTTAAATCAGCGGCAGTAAATTCAGCGTGATCAGCAAAGGCGTGGGTAATAGGATGCCAGTGTAACTGTTTCAGCGTATTAAAAAAACGCTGCGGATTACCAATCCCAGCTACGGCGTGCATGCGCTGCCCTGCAGGGAAGTACTCTAATGGTTGGCGCGCACCCGTTTTAACATTAATTAACTGGGTCGGCTGCAAAAACATCGAAAACCCTTGCACGGAATCCTCAGTCGCACCATTCAACAACACCGCATCCACCGACTGCAGACGCTCGACCGGTTCACGCAAAGGGCCCGCTGGCAAACAACGCTGATTGCCTAAACCACGCTGGGCATCAATCAGTACTAACTCCAAGTCTCGCGCCAACTGATAATGCTGCAAACCGTCATCACAAAGCACCAAATCCAGCTCATGTTCAGCCAACAATTGCTGCACGGCGCGGGGTCGTTGCGGATCAATCACCAGTGGCACAGCCGAGCGGCGCACTAGCAATGCTGGCTCATCACCCACTAAAGCCGCCTCATCGTCTGCCTGCACTGTCCACGGCCACTGCGCTGGCTGCCCACCATAGCCACGACTGACCACCCCCACGCGCAAGTTACGCGCACGGCAGTAGTCAATCAGCCATAAAATCAGCGGCGTTTTGCCCGTCCCGCCCACGGTAATGTTACCCACAATAATCACCGGCACAGGCGCACGGTAGCTGTCTAACTCACCCCGTAAAAACCGTTGACGCTTGCGCTGCACCACCGCACGGTAGAGTTTTTCCAACGGCCATAACGCAACAAGCCCAGCATGACCTTCATACCAGGCTTGTACGAGGCGGTCGGCAAATTTCACTGCGACTCTTGCGCCTCAATAGTGGTAATACGCATATGGATAAAACCAAGTTTAGAAGCTGCATCCATCGCGGTAACTACCGCCTGATGCGGTGCTTTACCATCGGCGCTCAGTGTAACGGGTAACTCTTTATCCCCTGCGGATACTTCAATTAAAGCCGCCATTAGCGAATTAAGATCGCTACTGGCCAGAGTCTTCCCATTAACTGCATAGTTACCTTCCTGACCCACTAAAATCTCTAAAGGAATAGTATATTGCTCCTCAGGCTGCACACCAGATACCGCTTCCGGTAAATCAATTTTCAGCAAGGTCTCGCGCGTAAAGGTGGTGGTTACCACAAAAAACAGTAGCAGAATAAACACCACATCGATCAGTGGCGCCAAGTTGATATCTACGGGTTCACGTGCTTTACGGGGGAATTTCACTCTTGAGCCTCGCTTAATTCAACCTCACGATCACCCTGCACAGCCTCGACCAGCTTAATCGCCTCTTGCTCCATGCCAACCACCAGCTCATCTACGCGGCGCTGTAAAAAACGGTGAAAGAACAGCGCTGGAATGGCCACGATTAAACCGGCTGCTGTAGTAATCAAAGCTTTGGCGATACCGCCCGCAAGTTGTGGTGCGTTCGCCATACCTGAGCCCATAAAGGCGCTGAAAATCTCAATCATCCCCAGCACTGTACCCAGCAAACCTAATAAAGGCGTAATAGCCGCAATGGTTCCCAGCGGCGTTAAATAACGCTCCAGCTCATTAACTACTTTAGTACCCGCTTCCTGGATACTTTCTTTCATAATATCGCGACCATGGCGGGAATTTGCTAAACCAGCCGCTAAAATCTGACCTAACGCTGAACCCTTGCGCAGCTCTTTAAGCTTGCCACTATCAAGCTGTTTAGCCTGCACCCAGCGCCACACTTCCCCTAATAAATGCGGTGGATTAATCTTGCCGGGGCGTAACGTCCACAACCTTTCAGCCACTATAGCCACCGCTATAACTGAACAAACGATAATTGGCAGCATAATCCAGCCGCCCGATTTAATCAGCTCCCACACAAGCATCACTCCAAGCAAAAATTTTGCGTAACTTTAGCACAAGCACTAGCAGAGTCCGACTGAATTAGATCTCAATTCTCGCAGGTAAAGACAGAAATTTAACCAATAAAATTTAATCGCGACAAATTTACTCTTGTACACCATCACGCCAAAAAGCGCGCTGCTGTGCCATGCGCCATATTTTTTGATGTGCACCTAAATCAATACGCATCGCTTTATCGCTAGCCGTGTCGTAAATTTTTACCTGCGCCTGCTGCAAACGTTGCATCACAACCGCATGGGGATGTCCATAACCGTTATAACGCCCGCGTGAAATTAACACCGCGCTGGGTTGTAGGTGCTGCAAAAACTCAGCACTGGTAGAGGTACGACTGCCGTGATGCCCTGCGACCAGCCAATCAACTTGCAAATCAGGCTGCGCATCGAGCAGCGCCCGCTCACCGTTCACCCCTAAATCTCCTGTCACCAGAAAACGTTCATCCTGCGCCTGCACCAATAAAACACAGGATGCCTCATTGCCCTCAGTCGCCTGCGACCATTGCCATTGCCAAAACCGCACGCCATCCCACTGCCAAGACTGCTCTGAGCAGGGTTGCGCCTGCCAATGCTGATGACGTTCCGGCTCACCGCTAATGCGCTGTAACACAGGCAGCCTCTGCAAAACAGCTTCAGCACCACCGGCATGGTCAGCGTCCGCATGTGACAAAACCAACTTATCAAGCTGCTTGATGCGCTCGCCACGCAAAAAAGGCCAAACAATTTGCTCGCCCGCATCCATGCCACCCATCTTTGGACCTGCGTCATACAGCAGGGTATGAGTCGCGGTGCGCACAACAATGGCCTGACCCTGCCCGACATCCAACAGCCAAATCTGCGCCCTATTTGGCCGAACTTCATGGGTTAAGGGCGGCCACAACAGCGGAATAAATAAACCCAAAACCAGCCATGCAGGCCGTAATGCGCTGGGTAGTAACAATAAAAAAACCGCTAAAGCGGCTAACAGCAGCACCCACCAAGGCAAATAAGGCGCATTCCAAGCCGCCTGCCAACTCACACCCAGCTCCAACACATGCCACATCAGCGTTAAAGACTGTGCCGCCAACCACAAAACAAACTGCGCCGCAGCAGGCCAAAACAACAATCCCGCCCCCAGCAAAGACAAAGGCAAAGCCCACACACTCACAAAAGGCACCGCGACAATATTCGCTATGACACCCAACGCACTCACGGGCAATCCTAAAGCCAACAAAAAAGGCATCAACCCCAGAGCCGCCGCCCACTGCGCACGGGTTAACACCTGCCACCACGGCCAACGACCTAAGCGCCAAGCAAACACCAGCAACAACACTGCCACCGCAGCAAAAGACAACCACAAGCCAGGCTGCAACACCACTAAAGGGTCGTAAAACAATATAAGGCTCAACGCGAGCATCCAAGGCGTCCAACTGGCCAGTTGCTGATAACGTAAGCGCCAAAACAACACCACCGCCACCATAATCAATGCCCGTTGCACCGGCACGGCAAAACCCGCCAAAGCGCCATACAACAGAGCACTCAGCAAAGCCAAGCCGCAAGCCACCGGCAACCAAGGGACGCGCATTGGCCACAGTGCCAAGCGTTGCAACCACGCAATAAGCGCATAAGCCAGACCAGCAACAAGACTAATATGCTGCCCCGAAATAACAAACAGATGCACCGTGCCAGAGCTTTGCAGCACTTGCCATTGCGCGCGCGACAAACCCGAACCATCACCTAACACCAAAGCAATCACGCCAGCACGCGCTGGCGTATCAGGCAGAGCAAGCAAAAGCCTATCACGCAGCGCTTCTCGCCAAGCAGCCAGTCCCCGCCCAGCACGCACACGCTCACCTGTTTTGACACTGCCGGTAGCCCCTATTGCGCGAGACGTCAGCCATTGCTGGTAATCAAAGGTGTGTGGATTCAACAAGCCGTGCGGCTGTTTTAAAGTTACCGCCAAACGCCAACGCTCACCGGCTTTAATTAGCGGTGGGTTATACCAAGATACGCGAATGCGACTGGGCAACTCAGTACGCCGCGACTGCGCATCCAACAACTCAAAGCGCACCACTGGCTGTCCCGTTGCCGACTGCGACCACTGCGGCAAACCAGCCACCTGCCCTTCCAGCCAAACAGTCTGCCCATCCCACTCGTCCACTAAGCGGTTGTTGAGCAGCAAAGTGGCCTGCCAACTAGCCCAGCAGAACGCCAACAAAAAAACCGCTAACCATCCCAACTTGCGCAGCAATAAGAGCGCACACAAGAGCAGCAATAATAACCAGTGCGGTGCGGGTAAAGCCGGAATAAAGCGTAACGCGATTACGCCAGCACAAAATGCCAAAAAATAAATACGCATATTGCCACTTCCTTGTGCCAATCGGTAAAAATCCAGAACTTGCTCGACTTACTTAGCCTTTCACAGGACTATAGTCACTTAATTAACACAGCCACCAGCTATAGGTCTAGACATACAGCTTCGCTACCGCGAATAATTGCGCAGTGGCTTGCAACATAATTAGCAACAAAACAAATGCAAATGAAACCGTTTAAACTGCGCTATAATGGCGATTCAGCATTAAAAAGAAGACAATTCTTCGCTAAGGAATACCACGCTATTTTTTGTTGCATCTTCACGCACAAGCCAATTTCTTGCAGATGCATAATAGCCTAATTTTTTCACATCGAGCTTTTCAATGCCACGCGAGTTATTCAGACGCTACATGCCCAACCCGGAAACCATTAAAGAAAACAAGTCTTTACGTTTCTTAGGCAGCCTGATCCATGATGCAAACCTATGGCACCTCAACCGTCACTCCGTTGCAAGGGCTGTGGCTATAGGTTTGTTTTGGGCCATGATCCCCATGCCCATGCAAATGCTGGCTGCCGCACTGGTTGCCATTCCGTTACGCGCCAATCTTCCCCTGTCCATTGGTCTTGTTTGGCTAACCAATCCCATCACCATGCCACCCATTTTTTATGCCACTTATAAACTGGGCTCATGGCTACTGGGCACCCCGGCAGTCAGCATGCCGGACAAATTCACCTTGCAATGGATCATGGAAGTCACCACCACCCACTGGCAACCGCTTTACCTAGGCTCACTTGTTGCTGGAATAATCCTAGCCATCCTCGGCTATAGCATCACCATGCTCTACTGGCGTTGGTGGGTTTCTAAAAACTGGAAGCGCAGACAAAAAGCGCGTCAACAGAGCGACATTTCGAGCGAACAGAAATAGTTTTTGACACAACTCACATTCTGTGTATAATTGTCGTCGCGGGATGGAGCAGTTTGGTAGCTCGTCGGGCTCATAACCCGAAGGTCGTAGGTTCAAATCCTGCTCCCGCAACCAGATTCAAAAGCCTTAACTTTCAATAAGTTAGGGCTTTTTTTATGCCTGCCATTCCTGTCTTAAAAACTGCCTAAAAAGCCTCTGTGACACTTCTGTGACGCATGTGTGACTGAACTTCCCCTAAACTACTAGACACTCTTAAGTTAGAATACATACCTTAGGAGATTAACATGTTGAAACCCCACTACACACCAGAGTTTAGAGCCGAAGCAATTAAGCAAGTCACTGAACGTGGCTATTCCGTTTTAGAAGTTTCTGAAAGAATCGGCGTGACTAGAAGCACCCTTTACAACTGGTTAAAACAGCATAGGCAAGCCACCAATCCAGATCCAGTAATCAGCGCACAGGCAGACTTAGCGACTGAAAATGCTCAGCTTAAAGCAGCTTTAAAACGCGCTGAAGAAGAGCGAGATATCCTAAAAAAGGCCGCCGCATACTTTGCCAAGCAGTTCAGCTAAGGTATGCGTTTATTAAAGAACATAAGAACTGCCACCCAGTCAGGCTCATGTGCCGTTTATTGAAGGTCAATCCGAGTGGTTACTATCAATGGCTTAAACAACCTGACTCACCAAGAACCCTTGAAAATAAGCGCCTTACCGATTTAATCCAAACAATATGGGAAGATTTTGATTATATCTACGGCAGCCCACGTATTCATAATGAGCTAAAGAAATTAGACGAAAAATGCTCAGTTAACCGAGTAGCGAGGCTAATGAAGCAAGCGAATATACGTGCATTAAGAGGCTATAAGGTACCAAGGCATCATCCTGCTGGTAAGCCCGAAGATGCTGCAGATAATATCCTTAACCGTGAGTTTAATTATGATGAACCAGACAAGGCTTGGGTCACTGATATTACCTACATTGAAACCCGAGAAGGCTTTTTATACTTAGCTGTCGTACTCGATTTATGCACGCGCCGGGTTGTTGGCTGGTCGATGAAAGAAAGAATGACCAAGGAAATAGTGCTTGATGCACTATTAATGGCCCTATGGCGTAGAAGACCCAAAGGCGCAGTAATCATCCACTCTGATCAAGGCTCACAGTTCACCAGCGATGCTTGGATGAAGTTTATTAAGGACCATAACTTAACCCCTAGTATGAGTCGACGCGGTAACTGCTGGGATAATGCGGTTGTGGAATCTTTTTTTGGTTCATTGAAAAAAGAGCGAATCAGACGTAAGGTTTATACTACTCGTGAAGATGCGCGTAGTGATATTTTTGATTATATCGAAGTATTTTATAACCGTAAAAGAAGTCACAGCTACCTAGGCCAGATGTCACCAGTAGAATACGAAGAAAAGAACCACTTAAGTCCAGTAGCCGAGTGTCTATAGAAGTGGGGGGGAAGTTCACAGAGATTGGATAGCTAACGCGTTGATGCAGCTTGTTTAGGCTAACCAAAATTGCTTCCATGTGTGATAAAGACTAAAAGTGTCTTGAATTGTATTCCCCTTTTCAGCCATATCATAGTCGCCATTCTTTATGCGTAAGCCGGTTATCCCTTAATAACTTAATCCTATCGATTAAACCTGAGGAAAGTAATTTATTAATACATGTAACACAGTCGCTAAAGCTTTCATTAAATTCAAGCTTTCGGTCAAAGACCAGCGGCGCAGCGACCGCTCTACTGTGGGAGCGCAACTCTTGCGCGAAAAAACCATCCAGCAGCACCAAACCACAATCGCGCATAAGATGCGCTCCCACAAGAGCCGTGCATCACAAGAGCTGTGCCCCACAAGAGCTGTGCATCACAAAAGCCGTGCCCAAAGACCAGCAGCGCAGCGACAGTTCGAACAGAAGTTAGGCTTCATTTGCCTTACGATAGCTACCTTGGTAATCAAAAATCCGCTCTTGCACCTGCCAGTAGTATTTTTGCTTGCGGGCAATGACGAAGTCTGGTGCGAGCAGCAGGGTTTGCACTTCCAGCACCTGTGCCAACTGACTAAATGTTTGCGGTGCACGGCTCTGGGCTAAGCGGCGGCCAAACAGTCGGTTAAACACCGTGCGCTGGGCGGGTTTACTAAAATCAAAGGACTCTCTCAACTCCTCACCGTCTTCGCCGTGATAGGTGATTTTCAGTTTGTTGTCATTGACGCTTAAAGTCATCCCAGCGCAGCGGATGACCATGGCATCTTTGAGCTTCAGCGCATCACGTAGCTGATCATCGGGATCGATAATAGCTTTTTTACACTGGTGGCAGTTACGCGCGGCAATGTCGTTTTCGGCGCCACAATGCGGGCATTCTTTGAAACGAAAACGGTAGTCGCACTGTTCAAAAGGCTGCACAGGCTCGTCCTCTTCACCGACGCCAAGCAGCCCCTGACAACGGCGACCATAGTGCTCAATTACCTGCCCTTCGCCATCGGTTTTACCCCAGTAGATATTGGCAAAGCCACAGCTGGGGCAAAATACCTGCACCGGCTCACTGTCGGGATTGGGCTTCTTCTCCCCCACTTCCGGGTGATACAAATTCACCGCATTGCCGGCGTAATCAATCACCAAACACTCCTGCTTGCCCTCATCCAAACGTAGACCACGACCCACTATTTGTTGATACAAACTAACCGACTGGGTCGGGCGCAAAATGGCGATAAAATCCACATGCGGCGCATCAAAACCTGTGGTAAGCACCGAGACATTGACCAAGTATTTTAATTGGCGCTGCTTAAAACGCTGAATCAACACATCGCGCTCACGTTGCTCAGTCGCACCGGTAATCAAAGCCGTCTGTTCTTGCGGCAAATACCCCGTAATTTCTTTCGCATGCTCCACCGTGGCAGCAAAAATCATCACCGCTTGCCGCGTCTGTGCCAGTTCCATCACCTGCTCAATAATGGCGCGAGTAACCCGCTGATGTTTACCCAGCAGCGCGTTAACCTCTTTTTCCGCGTAGTCGCCAAAACGGTTTTGCGTCAGCGCGGAGAAATCATATTGCGCCACGGCAGCATCGACCAGCTCTGGTTTAGTCAGGTAGCCGCGATGAATCATATAGTTGAGCGGCAGCTCATAAATGCAGTGCACAAAGGGCTTGTCTTCTTCGCTACGCACAAAGCCACGGTAGTGATAGCGGTAAATCCAACCCATACCTAAACGATAGGGCGTGGCGGTTAGCCCCAGCACTTTTAAGCCCGTGTTTTGTTGGCGCAACTGCTGGATAATGCGTTGATACTGGCTGTCCTCCTCGCCACTGACGCGATGACACTCATCAATAATCATCAGTGAGTATTCATCGTGAAACTGATCCAAATTCGCCGCCACCGATTGCACACTGGCAAAGGTCACTTGATGATGGCTGTCTTTACGGTTTAACCCCGCCGAGAAAATACCGCCCTCAACCCCATAGCTTTGGTATTTGGCGTGGTTTTGCTCCACCAGCTCTTTCACGTGGGTGACCACCAAAATTTTACGCCGTGCCAGCCGAGCCAATTCGGCAATCACCAGGCTTTTACCCGCACCGGTAGGCAACACAATCACCGCCGACTCATCGGACGTACGAAAGTGTTTAAGCGTGGCATCCACAGCTTCTTGCTGATAAGGCCGTAGGGTAAAAGACGTATTCATGTGGCAGTGCTTAATCTGACCCAACTGGAAAAAGCCATACTAACAAATCCCCCGACCTGCTAGCCTGTGAATAAACCTGTTCTGGTTTGTAGGGCATTTTCTTAAAAGCATCTATTTCTAGCTACTTATTTCAAGTTTGGACAATGGCACGGTATTCAAGAGCCAACAGAGCTATCAACCTCGACACTTCACACCCAACACTACTTGGTCAAAATTAGCTTATTTTGTCGCGTGATACGCAAACTGTACTGACAACCATTGTGCTCAATTACAACCTCATTAGCACTGCCTAATAACGCACTACTGCTTAGGTGGCGTTGTGTATGCTGGCAATTACACGCATCACTCTCGAAACTGGCAACGCCTGATGCATGGGCAGCTACATTATTAGCGCGATCATTCCGGCACATAAATCATACTCCCGTCCTTCATACGATAGGTAATACCCGCCTTAGCGCCCTCACCCTCGCCCATCTCTCCGCTGGATTTGTAATGCTCCAACACCTCTCCTTTCTTCACTATCACTTCCATGTTGTCTTGGCCGGGGCTTTTTACCAGGGTAAAGTCTTCTTGCATAAAGGGATTGAGCGGATTGCTCGCCACAGTAAGTAGCAGTGCCGCTATAACGACCAAAAACACGTCAATCAAGTTGACTACCGATAAAATCGGGTCGTCCGCATCAGCATCTTCAATCAAGCGTAAACTCATGACTGTACCTGCCCTGCCAAGCGCAGCGTTTCTATCTGCACTATTTCTTCGGCATACCAACGACGACGCACGTTAACAACCCAGTAGGTGAGCGAAGCAGCAATCAACGACAGAATTACTGCTGAAAAAGCAACGGTTAGGTTATCGCTTGCTTGCGCCAGATCGCCACCTGACAGCGATTTCAGCGCAGGTCCCATTGGAATCATCGTTGCCACCAGCCCAAGCATAGGCGTAACCCTAGTAACAATTCTTGGTATTTCTAAACGCTTGAACGCTTGTGTTTCCAGCTCAATATTGCTCATAGCTGGGTTTTTTTGCCAGCTGTACAGCAAATCAAACGCACCTTCCAGCCCTTGATGACGCTGGCGTCTTTGCCAAACAAACACCCCTACGGCGTAAAAAGCGTAAACAAACAGCAGAATCACCGCCAATAAAATTGGCAGCATAAACAGCTGACTGGCTTGGTACAAAGCTGTTTCAACTAATAATTGCAGTGACATTTAAAACTCTCCTTAATAAAAACAATTCGGGCAACGACTTGAATGCAGCTGCCCGCAATACAACCAAGTCAGGCTAAACGACGTGATTGACGCCAAGCACCGCCCAGTACCGCCAAAACGATCACCAGCAGACCTATTAAAAACATAGGGTCAAATGGCTCAGGCTGTGACGCTCCCTCTTGTTGTTTTTCTAGCCGCTGGCCTTCAACAGTTTCCAGATTCGCATCCGCTGCCTCAGTGGCCTCTGGCATACTGCTTGCCTCAGCAGAGTTAGCTGTTGCACCCAAACCAAAGCCAACAGCGGCTTGAGCCACATAGTCATTAAAATGACTGTTGTTACTTTGCACGTCATATCGCTCAGCCAACTCCTGCCAACGTTGGGCTAACTGCTGTAAGTTTTGCTCATCGGTTTGCCAGTACTCCTTTCGTGCCGCCTCGAGCATGCGCTCAATCAGTTGTGCTTGGGCATGCGGGTGATGCTCTTCAAACCACTCATTGATGCCCAACTCATACTTGTCATCCATATAAACTGCTTTGTACTCATTCCACTGGTCATCACGTACAGTTTCTGGCGCTGTAACCTGCCATCCCCACAGGTTATTGGCACTGCCCAGCACTTCTAATGCGCCGCTGTACCCTTCTTTCTGTACCTGCTCAATCCAGCCCGGATGTAGGTAGCGGGTACGCAGATCACGAGCGAGAAAACCAGCTGCGGTTTCTACCCGTGGATTTCCGGCATCACGCAAGTTGCTGATATACAGCTCTGGTGATTTACCATCGAGATGGCGAACCGCAAGTCCCAAGCCGCCTAAGTATTGAAAAGGGTCGTCCGTGGTCAGCATGCCGTACAGATTGGACGAGCGTGCTAGCACCGCCCCCTCAACACCTTTTAGCTGCTCGGCATAAAGGTTAGTAGCGCCCTTCTCGCCCCAGCGTGAACTGTCTGGCCCATAGGCAAACTGCATGCGCTCGAGGTACAGCTTTGCCAGTTTGGCCTCCCCAGCCAAACGGTCTTGCTGGTTATCATCCGTTTCGCCAAAGCTGTTACTCACCAAAGTGGCATCATCCAACCCAGTACCGTAGGCACCCGATTCTGATGAAAAAATACGCGTACGTGAAGCTAGGCGTGCATCTTCATTAGACATGCCACTGGCGAAGAACTGTTGCTCAAGTCGTTGACTGTTGGCAGCTATTCTATTGTCCGGCTCCTGTAGTTCGCTGGCTTGTTCCGCTGCCTGTGCTAACCATTTCATGACATTGGGAAAGTGGTCGCGATAAAGTCCAGTGGCAGAGATCACCACATCCACCCGCGGGCGTTGCAACTCTGCTGCTGGAATAGCTTCAATACCCGTTACACGACCACCTTCATCCCAAACCGGCCGGTACCCCATCACGGCCATTGCTTGCGCTTCAAGCAAACCAAAATGGCGCATTGTCTCAACCGACCACAGGCTAAACGCTAGCTTGTCTGGGTAGCTGCCATGCTCATCACGATGCTGCTCCAGCAAGCGTTGTGCCGCCAATTGACCTGCCTGCCAAGCTTCACGGGTAGGAATACGTGAAGGGTCGAAGCCGTATAGATTGCGCCCAGTGGGCAAACTATCGGGACTTTTAATCGGATCGCCACCGTAGGATGATTCAATATGTCGTCCTTGGAGGGCGTTGAAGTAACCGTCCAACTCACCATTGTTAGCAAAGTTCTGCCAATAATTACGTCCCTCGACCAATAACTCTCCGATGCTGCCATCACCTTGCCACTCTTTGCCTTGGCGCAAGTGCTGGTCAAGCAGCTGCCAAGGCTTACTATTGCGAAGTTCCTGATAATCCACCACCAATAGCTCTTCGGGGTCGTCAGGAAACAGCGCTTCCAATAGAGGCATACCTAACATCTGCTGTACGGTAAATAGACGCAAATCATCTTCGGCAGGCAGTCCAAAGTGCGCTAACCCCAATGGCTGATGTTGCAACGCCAAGTCATGCAAATGCAGGTGTAAGGCACCCACAAGCTCAGCTAGATTGTCTTGCATGCTGTCCAGATCAAGCGCTAAGTCTTTATCTATATTCAATTCAGCTGTGAGCTCAACAATGCGCTGGGCAGTAGCGTTACGCACCTCACCTTCTGTCATGGTCTCCCATGTGTGCAGCAAGTCATGCAGCTGATTGAGTTCGCCATGCAGTCCAGCCGGGCCAAAGGCCGGTGTTGCGCAAAGCGCTCAGCAATGAGGGCTGGTTAGCCATTGTCGAAAAAGATCCACACAATAACCGGGTGTATTTAGAAGTAATCAAAGGTGAGGCCATCGACTTCGTCTATGAAATACGCTTGGTCACCTATGACACGCCAGATTACGGGCTTGACGGCACGCATCACTCTAGTGAGCAGCCTGCTCCCCAGTATGGCCGTGCAGAAGTGTTTTTGCGCCGCGGTGGGCAGTCGTATGATATTTACGGCTATGACAAGCAAAGTATCATCCGTGATTTGCTAGATCAGTTCGAAAAGTATCTGCACTTTCTGCATGTTTCGCCCAGTAGCTTGCCATGGAAAATGGCTGAACATGACGACTTGCTCAGCGAGAGTGAGCAGGCGTCACACGACCCAAGCGATACCACAGAAAAGCCTGAATAATGTTCTGCGTTGTCAGCTAAGTCCTGTTATTCAGGGCCTCATTAAGCGGGTGTTACTACATCCGCGCGCTTTTAACCGCGAGGGGCGGCTGGCCATCCAGCCAGCCCCTGACTTTCCCAAACGTTCTCAGCCGGACTCAATCGCGACTCAGCAAGGCGCGAGCGAAGCCGCACCCAACCTTACTGCTCCTGTTTAGGCTCTTGCACATCGCCAGATAATAACGTGGCAATCCACTTGCCATCTTCTGAGTTTTCCAGCCCTATTTTTATCACCATGGTTAAGAGCACAGACAAAAGCATGCCCACGCTGCCTAACAGCCAGCCCCAGAACACCAATGACAAAAACACCACTAAAGTGGACAGGCCTAAGCCACGACCTAAATACCTTGGCTCAATTAAGTTGGCCATCACAGCGTTAATCGCCAAGTAACCGACGCCGATAAACCCAGCCGGCGCCAAGCCAAACTGCAATGCGGCCAATAACACCGCCGGAATCGCGGCGATGATTGAGCCAATATTTGGAATGTAATTAAGCAAAAATGCCAGCACACCCCAAAGTAAGTAAAAATCCAACCCCACAGCCCACAGCATCAGGGTCACACCAAGGCCGGTGGCGGCGCTAACTAGGGTTTTGATGGCCAGGTAGTTGTTGACCGAGGCTAAAAAGCGCTCCGCCTGCTGCATTTTCTCATCGGGTTTATCAAGCGCTGCATAGATTTTTTTAGGTAATGATGAGGCTTCAAACAGCATAAACACCACGGTGATAATGACCAAAAACAGGTTCTTCATCACATCACCTAAGCTGCTGAGGGTATCGGCCACCAACTTCATCGCCACGCCTGGGTTAAAATACTCGGTGATCAGCTCTCTAGAGACGACAATGTCGTAGGTGGCCAGCTTGTCGACCACCCAATTAATCTCACCGCGCAAGGTTTCTAAATAGCTGGGCAGCATTTGCGACAGCTCAAGCAGCGACTTACCCACCAAACTCACCATGTATACCGCCACGGTTACGACCACCAGCACCACACCGACAATGGCCAGGGGCTTGGGTACTTTTAGACGCTCTATTTTCTTCACCAGCGGGTGGCAGATAATGGCGATAAATAGCGACAACAAAAAAGGCACTAAAATATTCGCGGCCACTTTTAATCCCGCCAGCACAACAAACAAGGCGGCGACGATCAACAGGGCTTTTAAAATACCGCTTTTATAATCCAAGTGTGACATAACAAGTGTGAGGCTCTTTTGGTTGATAAACAAACGTGGAGCATAACCTAAACTCGGTCGATGGTATCAGCTTCCACCCGCCGGCTCACTTCGTTGATGGTCGCATGAGCGGTGGTTCTCACGCACCCAGACACCGTGCCTGCATCACACCAACACCCAATGCAAAGCGACATCTTGCAGCCACTGCTGTAAAAGCGCACGCTGGTGGCGCTGAATAAAACTCAGGTAAGGCTGCAACTCCTCACTGACACGCAGTTGCGCGGTAAGGCTGTGTTGCTTGCTCGGATACGCCTGCTCACTGGCCTGCTGGCAAAACCAATCCAACTCGGGGACAGCTAAATGCGTAAAGCCTTCGCTGCTGGCCATATGTAGGCCCTTGGGGTCCAGATCACCGAAATATTTGCGCGGCCCATAGCCCCCCTCGCGCCAGCGTTTCAACAGCTGGGCGCGGCCTGTGCTGTATAGGCTATCGCCACGGTAAATCACCAGGCTACTGGGCAATACAGGTAAGTGAAAGCGCGTTAACTGGTAAAAGCAGTCTAGGTTTTCAACGAGGATAATCTCGCTAAACGACTCCAGTGCCAGTTCGCGCTGGTCCTGATCAAGAATTAAGCCCCCTGCCGCTCTTAATACACGGTGCTCGCGGGGCTGACTGCGCCCGGACTTATGTTCGGCGGCGCCTTGGGCAGCTTGCGCTAAACTTGAGCCGGACAAGTCTGCGCCCAAAGGCGCTAAACCCAGTAGCGCCAAGCGCTGCTCAATAGCGTGCAGCAGCGTCAGCGTATAGCTGTACTCCTGCACTTGTATGGGCACAGTGGCCAACAAGTCCTGCTCGTGACACCACGCCAACACACGACGTTCGGTGTCAGTCAGCTTACGCGAGTAACGAACTTGGCAGCGCAGCTTGGCTTTGATGTCTCTTAATACTCTGCGCTCGCTGCGCGTTAGATCTCGGTTCATGCCGGGTGATACCTCACGGCCAGATCTTCAATCACCCGCACATGGTTAAACTGGTTTAGTTGACGCTCTTCCCGATGCAGGACAAACAAGGCTTGCTCATCGCGCGGTAAGGCGCTGTATTCAGCCAGCACTTGAAACAACCAAATATCCGCCGGCCAGGCTAATTCGTGCTCGTTTAAAAACTGCAGCGCTGATAACGGCTGTGAGGTGTCGCACACCTGAATAAAATAACGCATAGCATCCTTTTTTAGCTGCTGCTGGCGTGCTTCGACCTGCTGCTGCACTGGCGCGCAGACCGCCTCGGCACTCAGACTGGTCTCCTGGGTACTGGCTTTAATGGCTAGTTCGCGATACAGGCTGTGCACTAAATGCGTCAGCTCAGGCTGGTGCTCGGGCTTATCTAAGGTCACTGCTGCTGCCGGTATGATCGCAGCCGCGCAGTTAACCAAGTTTGGCACCTGTGTTCGGTAGGAGTAATCCCCCACCATAAAGCCCGGGTGCTCACGCAAGAAAGCGGCCATCTTAACCACCAGTAAGCTGCGTTCTTGCTGCTCACGAAAACGTGTCATCAGCTCGACCAGCCGTTTTTGCACTTCCAGCAAGCTGCCATGGTGGGCACTTGTGTGTTGTTGCAGGCGACTGACGAGAATTTTACGTAGCGCTGGATTGCCCTCGGCCAGTTCGATCAATTCATCAAAATCAATCAAGGACAAACCGTCAATGAGGCGTTTAATTTGCTGCTGAGCACGGTCGTTTTCGCGAATCTTATCGCTGAGATTGCTGACAAAACCAAAGTTGCTATTGAGTCGATGCCAGAGGCTAAAAATAGCCTCCTCAAACTGCGCGGTTAAATCCTGTACCGCCTCATCGATCCGCTGCATCTGGTGATCGGCACGCAGGCTATCGCCCATGCGTCGCGCTTCACGCAAGCCTTCTACATAGCCACGAATACTGACCAGCTTGTCGGCTATGTCGGTGTTGATTGCGCGGCGGCTTTCATCGGTGACCAGCGCGGCCACTAGCTGTACAACCGGCTGCCGCAGCTTTAACTCTAAGCTGTCTTCGGGCTGATACAGCACCCGTGCACTCACCAGCCGACGCAAACTGCGCTCACTAAGTTGCGTCGGATCAACACCGCCACTGAGGTAGCCCTGCATCAACAGGCTGGCGTTATCCCCAATCAGCTTAAGTCGCTCAACCCCCACCTCCAACAGACTGCTTAGGTGGTGCGTGTCGTCATTGCAGGCAGTCATTAGAGCAGCTCCGTTTGCGCTTGACTGGACTCCAAGGGAATGTTTTCTTCGTCTTTAATAAAACGCACCAGCTCAAGCAGGTAATCAATCTTGCCGGTGACGGTAAAGTACAGACGATTACTATGCGGTTGCAGCAGATAACCGTGCTCGACTAAGCGCCTAGCTACTTGTTTGGCTTGCCCATCGACCGCATCAGCGCTTGAGCCAAAGAACCTATCGTCAGCGAGGCTCTGTAAACGCTGGCGTAAGCTGGGGTTATCTTCGGTTTTCAGGATCAACTCTTGCAGCTTGAGGGTGTCACCGGCGGTGAGCAGGCTGTCGCTGCCCATGGCTTCTTGCACATAGGTGAGCCACTCTAATAAAGGCAGTAAAGAGCTCATCACTACGCTAAACTGCTGCTTTAGGTGCACACGTGCGGACTCATCAAGATCGCGGTACGCCAAAAAATACACGCTATTATCTGCATTGCTCGCCACGCGTCGGTTCAGCGGTTTAAGATACGCATCCACGCGCTCGCGCAGCTCATCGCGCTGCAGCTTGGCAAACAGTTCCTCATCGGTGACGGCACACAGAAACTGACCGGCGAGTAGTTTTTCTAACAGTGGGCCATGCACCATCATGCTTGCACCTCCGGTGTGCGGACGTTGCGCTGTAATTGCTGTAGCTTTTGGGTCAACTCAGACACCCGCGGCTTAATGCGTTTAAGCTGGCCTTTGTTGGGCAGCTCGGCGTGGGGTTCAATCAGGTATTTATGCTTAAACAGCTGCAGCACATCGGACTCGGCATTTGGAAACGCACCGAGAATATCAATGTCATTTTGGCTGCAGGCGATAAAGAGCTTTTCCACGTTGTGATACGCCAAAGTACCCAGCTCATCAATGGGCCAGTGCAGCGTCACACCCGCGTCAGCAGGGCGCAGCAGGCGGGTAAAGGCAAGTAAAAACTTACATAAAATCAAATACGCCATGCCGTTACTTGAGGAGTCGGTTAACTGGCGGTCGTTACGAATAATGACCGGCTCACCGTTTTCAATCAGGTTGAGCTGCAGTTTTAGCAGCGATTCAATGCTGTACTCCTGATGGGTTTTCAGCAAACTGGCGACATCGCTTAAATGCTCTAGGTAGTCATTGGTAGGCAAGGGTTCACCAGAGCTTTGCCACTGCTGGTAATGGTAGGTCATCTCTTTTAGCGGCTGCCAAAAGCCCAACTCGTCAATGGTTGAGCTTATTTTCACTTCGGCTTTATCAATGCCTTCTAGGTTGAGCTCATCACCCACGGCCTGGGTGAGGCGACGGCTGTAGTCGCTAACGCGCTTGTGAATGTCATTAAACACCGTAAAAAACTTAAACAGCTGCGCACCGATGGTTTTGCCTTGCTCGATGGTTTGCTGCTGCTTGCCTTCTAGCACATCGATGATGTCTTTTAAGACATTGACCCGCGCCTGCATATCCGGCGCCGGTTCAAGCTTGGCAAAGGAGGCTTCCATAAAGGTGACAAATTGCTGTTCAGAGTCTTTGCGAATGTCAGTCTCTAGGGTATGAATCCCAGTTTCAAGCGCCTTGTCCAACCTGTGTTTTTCCTCCAGCAGCTCATAGGCGCGCGCACTGCGTTCGCTCACATCGCCCTGTTCGAGTCCGGTCATCGCCTGCGCGGGTTCAAGAGCCATGGGCAGCTCCTCCATCCGCGCCAGCAAACCTTTGAGAACTTGCACATGCTGTTCGGCTTTGTCTAACCGCTCGTTGAGCTGAGTCAGCTGCGCATGCCGGCTGCGCTGCGTATTTTTATAGTCCGCTTCGTGGCGCTCTAGGGCGGTTTCAGCCTCACGTAACTCCTGCTTTGCCTGCTGCTCAGTCGCCAACCATTGTGGGCGCAAGCGCTGCCAGGTGACCTGCATAAACTGCTGATACTCAGTGTAGGCATCGCGCTGGGCTTCTATCTGGCGAATGTGCTCCTGCTCGCCGCTGATCGTTTGCTTTAGCTGCTGCAAGGTATGCTCATCCACGCCTTGTTCGGCTAGCTTGGCACTAAAAGCCCGCTCAAGCTCTTGGAGTCGCTCTTTGGTGTTGGCTTCGATACGCTCACGCTCGCTGTGCAGTTCATCAATAGCATCTTGCAGAATTTGCTGCTGTTCTTGGTACTCTGCAGTCAGCTCTAGGGCGCGTTCCTGATACTCGCTGTCAACGGCAGTTAAGTTGGCTTGGCGCTGATGCTCAACGTGTTCAAGCTGGGCTTGCAGCTGTTGAATACGCTCGCGGACGGCCGCTTGGCGCGCGGCATCAAGCTGGGCTTGCTCATGCAGGAGCCGCTGACGGTGATCACGTGCATAACTCACATCGCTTTCGAGCCGACGATGCTGCTGGTGCGCCAACTCCAAGGCCTCTTGCTGTTGTTTGACGTCTGCCACGGCTTTCGCCAAGGCTTTTTCCGCCAGCTCAGACTGCTGTCGCTGTCGCTGCCACTGCTCTATAACCTGCTCAAGTTGCTCACGCACGTGCTCATCGGTTAGGGCATGCTCGGGCAACTCAACGGCGTGTAAGTCTAGCTGTACACCAAACACTGTGTCCTGCTGTTCCTGCTGCAACTGTGGCTCCAGATCAGTGCGCTGCAATAAGGGCTCAGCCAGCACTCGACCAAAACTATACTGCCAGTGCTCGACATGCTGCGTTAAAAACTGACGCAAACTGCCTGCGCTGGGTTGGAGCTGTTGTTCCAGCTGTTCAATGCGCTGTTGACCCTGAGCCGCGGCGCTGCGGGCACTGGTGAGGCTCGCTGCCGCCTGTTCGCGCTGCTGCTGGGCATTGGCTAACACGCCTTGTTGCGTGCTGAGCTGCTGTCGGTGCTGCTCAAGCTGTTGCTGTGCGTTGTCGACACGCAACTCAACCAGCCGCATCTGCTCCATTTCCTCTGCATTAAGCATCGACAACCCGTGTTGCGCTCGCTTGCCTGCGAGCTCAGTTTGCAATTGGGTCAGCTCTTGCTGGTAGTGGGTGCGCACCTTTTCTTGGGCTTGCTGCAGCTGCTGGTTCATGTCCTTGGTGGCATCAAGCTCGGCGGCATGAATACGTTTTTGTTCCGTATTTTTGTCATTAATCTGCGCCTGCAACTGATCACTGGCGCGCTTTAACTGCTCTGTGAGCTGCAGTCGGTGTTCCTGCAGCTCCCGCTCAGCGCCCTGATGCGCCTCCATCATGAGGCGATAATGCTGCTCAAGTCCTTGCAGCTCACTACGACGCTCCGGTAAGCGTGTTAACTCACGCCCCACCCGCTCAATATCCGCATCGCGGTAGCGATCATACTGACGCTGCGCATTATCTAAATGCTGTTGGCTGCTTTGTAACGCGCTGCCGGCATCGCTCTTGGTATCAATCAGTTCACCACGGCGCTGCCTGTAATCATCCGCTGCTGCCGCAATGGCACGCTTGAGTGCTTGAATGGCCTGCTCGGTATCTGCTCGGCACTGACGCTGCGCGCCGTTATCCGTTTCAAGTAATTTTTTTAGCTGCCACAGGGTGGCGAGGTGCGCCGCACGCTCACCACTGATACGCTCAATTTCCTCTAAGGACTGATGCAGCGTATCCATTTTCATAAACTGTTTCATATCCGTTAGCCAGCTGCGGATTTTATCGCCGGTCATGGTATTAGCTGGGCGCTGATAGCCGTCCTCTTCGAGAATCGCCGCCAGCATGCTTTTTAGCGTGTCCATTTTGCCTTCTTTAGCATGCACCGCAGACACCAGTTTTTCGATATGGCGCAAGCTATGTTTATCCGGTGACAAGCTATAACGCGAGGCCAGCTGGCGATGCCTGAGACTTTCACTGCGATTGCTGCGATCGTTCTTGATGTCGTTGAGGATAATGCTGCGATATTCAGTGGTGCTGGAAATTTTTGCTGAGATATCAATCCCGCGATGACGCATGTCATTAGCCCAGTCTTGATACTCACGCGCCAGTACGCCACCTTCGTGCTCAAGTAAATACTGCTCGGGTTGATAAGGCGCATCCACAAAACGATAATCCACGCCATCGGCACGCTTGCTCAGCACTACTTGGGCTAAGCCATTGCGCGGGCGCTCGTATTCATAAATCACATAGCTGTTTTTGTGCGGCAGGTAATAGGCATCGAAGCTAAGCCGGGTCCGCGGCACCACCCTGTTTGGCAGCTCGCCATAAAACACTGGAATCATTCGCTGTAAGGTGGTTTTGCCTGAGGCGTTACTGCCACAGATATTGGTGTGACCGTCCAAGTCTAACTCCACCACACCGGGCATATGACCGTGGATCATGATTATTTTGACTAGCTTTGCCATGCACGTCCTTTAAAGTAATGGGTGTTTGTGTGGCCACTGCGGGCCAGAGGTTTATTGCGGCCTCTAGCGCCCCTGTTCACTAAAAAATCAGCCAAGCAGCATACCCTAAGATCTAGGTGTTTGCAGTGACTTTGCTCCTATTTTGCCTTAACCCAAGCGGATTGGGCGAACGTTCGAATCAAAGTTCTTATAGGGGCAGCATGCTATAGGGTCCCTCTCGAGCGGCCAAGCAGAGCCTTCTTAACCGCTTAACAGAAAAGCCCGTTTAAAGCTGTATAATTGCCTCATTTACAGAGTGCTTGGCTGTTGTACGGCGCTTGCTTATTATCGCTGTGCACTCATTTAGCCCTGCGCATTAAAAGGCTGCTCATGTTCAAAAAACTACTGAATACGCTCGATACGCTACTTTATTTACTGGTTGCCCCGTTTGGTATTTTATACGTCTACCCTCACTTTCTCCTGAGCGTTGAGCAACGCCTAGGCATTGAGCTGCCTAAGGAGGCGCTGAACAAACCCCATCCCCAGCGTATATCTTGGTAAAATAGCCTAATTCGTCAACACTGAGCCCGTACCCATGCAAATCACCTTCGCCGACGCCGAGTTCGCCAGCAAAAAGAAGCAAACCCGTCGTGATCGCCTGTTGGCCGATCTGGAAAGCCTGGCGCCTTGGGCTGTTCTGGAGGCGGTGATTGAGCCGCACTATCCCAAAACAGACGGCAAACAAGGTCGCCCAGCCATGGGGCTTTCCCGGATGCTGCGCATGTACATCCTGCAACAGGTGATGGGATTTTCCGATGAAGGCACGGAGGATGCAGTCTATGACAGCGCGGCGATTCAGCTCTTTATGGGCATCGACCTTGGGCGTGATGCCGTGCCGGATGCAACCACCTTATTGCGCTTTCGGCGACTGTTGGAAACTCACAATCTGACCCGGCAAATTTTTGCTGCAGTCAATTACCAGCTGGCGACTCAAGGGCTATACCTGAAGGAAGGCACGGTCGTTGATGCCACCATCATTTCTGCGCCGCCTTCTATCAAAAACGAAAGCAAAAGCCGTGACCCTGAAATGCGTCACGCCAAGAAAGGTAACCAGTATTACTTGGGCATGAAAGCCCACATCGGCGTTGATGCGGCCTGCGGCCTGGTGCATACGATGGTGACTACGCCTGCCAATACTCACGATGTAACCCAGGCGCATGCCTTGCTGCATGGCGAGGAGCAGGAGGTCTATGGTGACTCAGGGTATCAGGGCGCTGGGGAACGAGAAGAGAACAAGGGCAAAAAGGTAGACTGAGTGATTGCCATGCGTCATGGCAAGCGTCGCAAGCTGCGTGAAAGCGGTACGGAGAAAGGTCGGCTGGTCGAGAAAATCGAGCAGTTAAAGAGCCAGATTCGCGCCAAGGTTGAGCATCCGTTTTATTGGGTCAAGGTGCACTTTGGCCATCGCAAGACGCGCTACCGTGGTCTGGCGAAAAATACCGCCCAGCTGTATAGCCTGTTTGCTTTGGCGAACTTGTTTTGGTCGGAGCGATTTATGCCGTTGGCGGGATAAATCCGCCTAAAACCCGGGATGCTGCCCGGAAAAGCAGCAAAAACGGGTAAAACCGTTCAAAAATAGATGTTTTTATGACTCTGACGCTCGATTTTCAGAGCTGATTTGTAAAATTGATAAATTCGCTCGCTTGAGCGAATTTGTTCAGCGGTTCCTTAAGCCCGTGTTTTGTTGGCGCAACTGCTGGATAATGCGTTGATACTGGCTGTCCTCCTCGCCACTGACGCGATGACACTCATCAATAATCATCAGTGAGTATTCATCGTGAAACTGATCCAAATTCGCCGCCACCGATTGCACACTGGCAAAGGTCACTTGATGATGGCTGTCTTTACGGTTTAACCCCGCCGAGAAAATACCGCCCTCAACCCCATAGCTTTGGTATTTGGCGTGGTTTTGCTCCACCAGCTCTTTCACGTGGGTGACCACCAAAATTTTACGCCGTGCCAGCCGGGCCAATTCGGCAATCACCAGGCTTTTACCCGCACCGGTAGGCAACACAATCACCGCCGACTCATCGGACGTACGAAAGTGTTTAAGCGTGGCATCCACAGCTTCTTGCTGATAAGGCCGTAGGGTAAAAGACGTATTCATGTGGCAGTGCTTAATCTGACTCAACTGGAAAAAGCCATACTAACAAATCCCCCGACCTGCTAGCCTGTGAATAAACCTGTTCTGGCGTTTTAGCTGACTAGAATGGCCGGAATATTTACCTGCGCACCAAGAGGGCTTCCAGCGTATGAACGACACTTTCAACATCCAAGGCCCTGCCGTCCGTGAAGAGCAGCTGGTGGAGCTGTATCGCGCCAGCCAAACTCAGCCTACATCTTGGCGCGGGATTAGCGATCAGGTTATGGGCGGTGTGTCCAGTGCGTCCGTGCTTCAAGATGTGCGTCAGAATGCGAGCTGTAGCTGTTTAGTGGGCCGCACCTGTTTGGATAACAACGGCGGCTTCGTGCAAATGCGGCTAGAGATTGAACCGGACTGGTTGCGCGCTGATTACCAAGGCGTGTTTATCGAGCTCTACGGCAACGCACAGGATTACAACCTGCACGTAAAAACCACCCAGCTGACCCGCCCTTGGCAATCTTTTCGCTGCACTCTGCCAGTGGAACCACAATGGACACGTTTCATCGTGCCCTACGACCAACTGCACGCGCACCGTACCGATGCAGAGTTGCAGCCTATGAACATCCGCAGCGTGGCTGTGGTGGCCATTGGTCAAGCATTCGATGTTGATGTTTGCGTGCGGCGTTTTGGTTTTTATCTTAGCCGTTGAAAAAGCACAGAGATTTTGTGCAAAAGCGGCAGTGGTACTTAAGGATGCAACAGCTTAGACAGGCTGTCTCATTTTGCACGCATTGTGTTGAGCAGCACTAGACCACTCAACACAACTGGGCCAGCTAATTAATGCTCAAGTGCTTGGCGCACTTCATTGTCAGCGAAAATCGCTTCGAACCGTGCCTTGTACACTTCCTGCATGGCGTTAGCTATGACGCCTGAAGGGATAGCATCTTTGCCAGCAAAGTTTTTGTTTACTAGGGTATTCCCCTCGTTATCAAGAATGATGATATCTGTGTCGTAAAAGGCCGACTTAGCAAAGGCGTGATGGTCATATTTCCACTCGGAAAACGAGACGACCAAGGATTTCTCACCGTTCTGGCTGAGTTTTTCCAGCAAAACGCCTTTGGTTACGTCCAAGCTGGTGGGATAAAGTTCAGCAGTTATCCCAGCGGTTTTAAAGCCGTGCGTAAGACGCTTACCCAGATATAAACTCATTGGCTCACGCGTAGCGGTATTGTAGCTGTACGGAATGCCAAAGCCACTGCGTATAAGGCCTTCAAACGCTGGTGATTTGTCCTTATTAAGAACATAAGGGCGCTGATCCAACACAGCGATAACCAGTGGCTCTGCGTTTTTTTGAACACTTATCTTCGGTGCGGTCTGCTCTACTGTTTTCAAGCTGGAACAACCCACAAGATAAACGCTAAATATCCCAACCAGTAAAATTCTGATGTAGCTTTTCATCTTTTTTCCTTATTTTTCTAGTTTAAAGTTATGCCTGCTGCTTTGATATGCTTTGAAAATGCACGTAAAGAAGCGATTTTCCACCACCTTAGGGTGATAGCAAATCGATACCATACATTATTTCTAGATTTTTTCCAGCGACAAAACGCTACTAGGATTTAGGTAATTCTGCTTGGTTTTTAACAACCGGAGCTAGGTTTGTACCAGCCTGGTTGACACAAAGTGTGAACGGCTTTGCAAGAAGCTGCAAAGCTATGATTAAACAGGCATTAATTGCTGCGTCTCTTGGTGTGAAGCATTAATTTTTTCTGCTTAGGTTCTTGCGCAGCACGGGGTAATAAGGTCGTAATCCATTAAAACGTTTTTTATTGGCGGTTTTTTTGCTCAAGCGGCTGAAAAGGTAAAACCACTCTGTCAAAGGCATCAGGAATACCGTTGAGAATATACTGATAAACCTCACCATCATAATAGGCAACCCGTGGATAATCGTTAGCGGTGCCGTAGAGCATATAAGGCGTTTTATATACTTCACGTAGAAAATCCCGACCAAAATCCGTTTGAAAAAACCTCTTATCGCCATAAAACGTCCAGCCTGCGATCTTCTTATCGTTCATTTCAATTTCAATATTACCCTGTTCGTCTATCAGCGGATTTTGCAGCATATCAATCCTCGCATCATTATTGAAATGACTGCGCCAAGCAACATTGAAGCCTGCTGCTAATGAATCTACTGCTTGCGTTTGCTCGGGTGCAATTACCTCGAAATCAGCGAAATAAAAAGCAACATCATCAGCTGCATAGAGAAAAGCTGAAGTATCTGCTTCAGGCTGGCGCTGCATGCGATAAGCGGAAGGGAAAGCAGTGCACGCGTACTCACAGGTAAAGCTATAGCCAAATTTTGTTGCGGCAGTTGCATAGCGTTCTACAATTAATTGCTGTGCGGCGGCTTTGGCTAGTTCGGCTGAGTCTAAAACTTCGCCGTTTAACTCCTCAGGCAATAACACCACACTTGTTACTTTAAGACTTCCATCACCAGCAAGCATGGAGAGCGCAACGCCTCCAAGAAAAAGCGTATTACCAACACTACCACCCAATCCTGAACCTAGCTGTCCCACAGCTAAATCGGTAACCATTTGCGCCGCTATTGATACATCAGCCGCATCAGCCAAACTAAAACCGCCAGCTGCTGCAATATCTGGTGCGTTCTCGACCAAGTTGCGCGCCACTGCACCTCGTGTTTCGGGTTTTAGCAATGCTTGCGCCAGCCAGCTCACTTGATAACTACGCAGCTCGTTGTTTAATTTCTCTTTTTTAGTGCTGCGAGTAACTGAATGATAAATCGGATCTTTGATAATCACGCCACAGCCTGCATTTAGACTAAGTCCAACCATCAAAGCGCTGAAGCGTAAAAAACTGGTTAGTTTCATCAACGTATTTTCTTATTGCTTATTTTCTTATTGCTTAATTACAGATAAAAAGTTTTGGTTGCTCGGCTAGCTTGGTTTGATTTAACTGTACCGCTTTATGCCTGCAGCTGTAGTTGTGGTGCGTTATCAAAACCAGCGGCTGCACTCTGATACTGTTGCACCGCGGCTTGCTGATTAGCGTTATTTTGCGACTGAACCTTCTCATCTTCTGCGGATGGCTCTTGCTCATCTCGTTCGACGGCAGCTTGCTCGGCTCTGGCTTGGGCTTCCATTTGCGAAGCCTTGGCAGCTACGGCTCGATCCTGCCCAGAAGGTTCTGCCGGTGCTAAGGCAGCGGCGCGGATAATTTGTGCTTTACGCAGAGTTTCTTCGGGATTGCTGCCACTTGAGGTGTCTATTTTCACTTCGCCACCAACAGCATAGCTAACGCCATCAGGTCCACGCTGGTAGCTAAAAGATGCACCCGAAGTTGCTAATCCACCTGCAGCAGCCAAGTGCGCCATTTCATGGGCACGCACTTCACGGTCGCGCGCTTTGAGTTTTTCTACTTCCTTAAGCTGCTCGGGCGAGAGCGCTGCGTCCTTCTCTGGCTTTTTATATTCAGGCTTATCTGCCCCGCTCTGTTCGGAACGCGCGGCATAAGAATGCGTTGCAAAAGAATGGCCAACAGATGAAATATTCATGACGGCCTCCAGATGTAATGGATTTGATACTCACAGTATGCCGCGTGTGCAGCCGTTGTTCCAGTGTTAAGCCCGGAACAACACAAAACCTGAGGGCTGAATAAAAAACACTTGCATTCCTCTCAAATGATAACTATTCTCATTTAGCAGCTATTTCATACCTACAGGAAACTACCATGACTTACTTTATTGATGCTTGGCTCGACCGCCCACAGCCTTACCTACGCATTATCAACCGCCTTACCGGTCACACCTGCTTGCAGATCGAGGGCAACGAGTTAGAAAAACTGCGCGAGCAGGGCATTTTAGATATACAGGATCTGAGTAGCCCAGAACCGTCGCATATTAAAGAGCAGATACGTCAGTTGTTTTTATTTTGCCGTGGTCAGGCAGCACAGCGCACTACTCAGCAATGAAGTGATCACCTAAACCATCCACCCACAGTTACAGCCCGCAAGTGCACCGACTGCTTGGTTATGGCAAAAGCAACCAGCTCACACCTAACCTCCCAGTCGGACGCACGCCTAATAAATAAGATGCGCTCCCACAAAAGTGTTTTAGTTCGTACTGTTGATGTGGGGGCTTCTGTGGGAGCGCAACTCTTACGCGAACAAACCATCCAGCCATACCAAACCCAATCGCGCATAAGATGCGCTCCCACAACAGCCGTGCCCAAAACCAGCGATGTATCGGCCGCTCTACTGTGGGAGCGCAACTCTTACGCGAATAAACCAACCAGCAACACCAAACCCAATCGCGCATAAGATGCGCTCCCACAAAAGCCGTGCCCAAAAACCGGCAACGCAGCGGCCGCTCTACTGTGGGAGCGCAACTCTTGCGCGAAACAAATCATCCAGCAACACCAAACCCCAATCGCGCATAAGATGCGCTCCCACAACAGCCTGTTACGCGTGCGATAAACTCCAATCGCGCATAAGATGCGCTACTACGGTGGCGCGAAGCGGATTAAATCCAAGAAAACCACATTAGCAACTGCTAATTTGAACCTACAGCAGTACGGCAATTACCAGCCAGCTTATAACCTGCTTGCTGTGCTTCTTGCTCAGTTTTGAAGTAGACCGTATTACGTTCGCTCAGCTTGGCGAAACTGGGGCAACGATCTTTAATGTGGTAAAGCTGATTGGTTTTATTTCCTTTGATAGCTGTCGGCTGGATTGCTCCAGGCTGTGCGCGAGTAGGTTGAGTTGCTTGGGCTGTCTTTGGTGCCAAAGTCGGCTTGGAAACTGCTTGGGTCAATTGCCACTGCCGTTTGCCAGTGACAAATTCATTGTCATGCCCCATACGTTTAGCAATACGGTTATTACGCTCTAGCTCCCACTCGCTAACTGGGTATTTTGTATGCCAGTCCATAAACAGTTTTTGCTGGGCTGGACTCATGCTCAATTGATAACGGTCGTGAATATAAAAGTTTACCCGTGCCACAAAACCCTTTACCTCATCGCGCGGCTCAAACACCCGTCCGTTGAAGTCCGTTTTACTGCTGCAGCGTCCATATTGTTGCTCAGCGTGTTTCACAACACCAAAGCGATAGTTAGAGCGGTCGGCGTTGACCTCTCCTATCACTGGCGACAGGTTATGCATGTCCGCTTCCATAACATTAAAAACCGGATCGGTGGCATTACAGTTTTTGCGCCCACCCTCCTGCCAACACTGTCGTTGCCGTCCAAGCCAACTTGCTGGAACAATATGTTCCCACTCGATACGCTTAGCTCTGTGGGCTTGGGAGCGGATCGTATAACCGCAGCTGTACATATCAACCACCCCACCACTTTTACCTGTCCACTGCCAGTCACAACCGCAATAAAGCGTGCCCAAATGACCCTGATAGTTTTGGTCGGCATACACAGTTTCACGCAGCAAAACTTTTGCCGCAGAAAAATTTTCGGGTGCATCTGCAGGCTGCAAGTACAGTAAAATAGCTGCACTGATGGCGCTGGCTAAGAAAACGGCTAGGGTTTTTAAATTCAGTTGTTGGGATTTTTTACGTCTTGCCAAAATACAGCCTTACCAATAAAACGTACAATTGCATCGAGGCAACCTCAGGCAAACTGTGCGTAAAGAGACGGGTGATGGGTTAAGCGATGAGATCTTTATAACGGAAGCTTTGTAGCAGCTTGAGCATTTGCTCTGCAGGAATAGGTCGACTTATAAAATAACCCTGCACTTCATCACAAGCGCTTTGGGTTAAGAAATCAAGCTGTTCGCGGGTTTCGATTCCCTCGGCGACCACTTTGATATTCAGGTTGTGCGCCATGCTAATGACGGCCTTAGTAATCTGTGCGTCTGCATTATTGGTGGCAACGCCCTGAATAAAAGCCTGATCAATTTTGATGGTGTCTGCGGGGAACACTTTTAAATAGTTAAGCGATGAGAAGCCTGTACCAAAATCATCTATCGCTAAACGCACACCCAATTCACGCAAGCGCGTAAATTCTTCAATGACACTTTCAGCATTATCCAGCAGATGGTTTTCTGTTAGCTCTAACTCGAGCAAATGCGCTGGCAAACCGGTTTGCTCTAGAGTTTTAACCACCAAGCCCAGAATATTGCCTTGACGCACGTGGTGTACCGACAAATTTACAGAAACAGCTACCGGGTAACCATGCTGCTTCCAGTGCTTAGCGTGATTGCAGGCTTGCTCTAACACTTGCTCAGTAATGGCTTTGATTAAACCTGTTTCTTCAGCAATGGGGATAAACACAGCAGGTGATACAAGACCTAGCTCGGGATGATTCCAGCGCACCAAGGCCTCTACCGAGCTGATTTTTTGCGTAAGCAGATCTACCTTGGGCTGATAATGCGCACAGAGCTCACCATTGGCAATGGCATAGCGCAACTGTTGTTCAAGCTCCAGCCTTTCTAGGGCGGATGCCTGCATGCGCTCATGATAAAACTCAACGGTGTTTCCACCGTGATACTTAGCCTGCTTCAATGCCATGCTTGCTTGGGTAAGCAGATCACCTGCTTCAATTGCATGCTCAGGCATCAAGCTGATACCGATGGAGGTGGTAATAATTAAACTTTTATCAACCAGTTCAATGGGACGGCTAATGCGTTCCAAAGTAAGCTCTGCCAAGCGTCTTAAACTGGCAAAGCTGCCATATTGGCGCAAAATAATGGCAAATTCGTTACCACTTAAGCGCGCAACCGTATTGGCTTCTGAAAAAATGTCGTTAAGACGACGGCTGACTTGTACGAGCAACTGATCTGCACTTTCCACACCTAAGCTTTCATTCAAAACTTTGAATCGGTCCAAATCTAAATGCAGTAAAGCAAAACGGTTGGTTTTATCGTGGGAATAGGCGATTGATTCATTTAAACGTTGCTGAAAAAGCTCTCGGTTAGCCAAGCCGGTTAGCGCATCGTACTCGCTGAGGTATTTTACTTTCTTGCTATTTGCTTGGGCCGCACTGAGCACTTCATCGTTTTGCAATCGTTTGGTAATGTCTCTGCGCGTGCCCAGCATGCGTAGTGCGCGCCCTTGTTCATCGCGCTCCACTACCCGACCGCGGTCCTCAATCCATACCCAATGCCCATCCGCATGGCGCATGCGGTATTCGGCATAATACTCTTGCGTATGCCCTTTTAAGTGACCAATCATGGCTTTGCGCAAATCTTTTAAATCATCTGGATGCACAAGCGGGCGCAGATCAAGCAGCATGGATTGCCCTTGCTCTGTCGTCAGACCAAGGATTTCTTCGGTGCGTGTGTGATAGACCTGCTGTTCTAGCAGATCCCAATCCCATAAAGAAAGCTCACTCGCCTCCAATGCCAACTCTAAACGTTCTTGAGCTGCCGCCAACTGGGTTTGTGTCTTTTCTAATTCATAGTTCATTGATGGGTTTTTTTGCTGTCGTAGCATCTAATAACAACTCGCATAGCTAAATAAAGTGTTCCTATAAAGCTCCAATCACTTAAGGCTTTATGACTGCTGTTACCTATTTAGCAGAGCTTTGCCTTAACAATGGGCGCATGCACGCCAGCTCGCTTATCTACTGAAATATACTTCTGGTATTGGGTATACAAACACGTATGCGTTGTTTTATTGACTTATCCGTACTCAAAAAAGGGCAAATCCTTACGCTGCTTACTTCAACTCTTGTCATGCGTCACACCACTCGCACCGTACTTTAATCAAGCGTAATAGCAAAACGCCTGCACGCATACTATGCGATGCGCTTCACAATAAGCAATGCACTATAAATTAATTTTGACTTTGGTCAACAGAAAACAAGGTGCAAAATGACCCTTTAGTACGCTAGACAACTAGAACCACAGTTAAAAGCTTTTCTGCCATTTACATTTGCCTGCTGCTTGCCCAAAACAGATAAACCTCTGGAATACAGTACAGCCAGCAGCTTCTGTAAGCCTCCTCCAGAGGCTGCTTTAGCTGATTGGGGGGTGTCAGTGAAGTTAAAAATTAAGGCGGTAACGCATTGTCAGCGTTCGTTTAAAGTCTTTAACCACGATTAAAGAATCACGCAACAACTCGCGTTCAAACTTATTCAGGCGCTTAAATTCAATTTCATTGGGAATTTTGTCGTGCACAGCGTCAGTCTCTGTAACTCGGGCAATTTGTTGTTGCAACCGTAACTGAATAAAGAATGACAGTGCTTCCGCCAGGTTATTGGCCACTTCTTGATCGATAATATGCTTTTGTGCCAGCAACTCGATACGCTTAAACGTGTTGGTTTCAGTGATTTTCTGCTCAAGCGCTAAGGTACGCACGCCATGCACGATAGGGAAAACCCCAGCTTTCTTAATATCCAATCCACTGCCGGTTAAACGACCAAAGAAGGACAAGGGTGTATCAAAATCCAACGCACTGCGGGAAAAATGCGCGAAAAACATGTCGTTATCTTGAATGCGTCTGAAGAAAATATTACGTGATACTTTAAAGAGCGCGGTATTACCTGCCACAGGCTTGCTGTCTGCAGCGATGGCTAAGTTCATCAAGGCATCCCCATCACAGCTTTTACTCCAACGGGTTAGCTTTTCAGCCCATTGTTTAGCCGAGTTAACCCATTCCGGATTAGACACCATGATGTTGCCAGGACAGGGGGGAAACCCAAATGAAATAAGCGTTTCACTAAATTTCTGCATGGTTTTATGCATTTCTGGCCAGTCCAAGCCATCACGATAAATCACACCGTTGTCTTGGTCGGTTTTCATGATTTGCTCACCGCGTCCTTCCGAGCCCATCACAATCAAACACACATGCGGATGCACTTCCTTGGGCACAATCAAGTCAAATAGTTTGCTCAAAATCCGTGCATTCATTACCGACAGCAGCTCCATCATAAAGCGCGTCTTAACGCCCGATGAAATTAACGCTTTAATCAGATCAAACAAACCAAACGACGCCTCACGCAGCTCATCAATGGTTTGTGCACGCTCTACCCGTAGACCAATCACATGCGAATGGCTAGAGAAGTAACTCAAGACATCCGTTAGCTCAATCACGCCCACTAACTTCTTGTTTTCACCCATCACCACCACACGCTCAATTTTTTGCTGCGTCATAATGATCAGTGCGTTAAACAGGTAATCATCGGGCCGAATGGTTATCAGGCGGTAACTGGCGATTTCCGACACATCGGTATCGAGCGGTAAATGATTTAAAATCGCCGCATCCAACAAATCTGTACCAGTGACCATGCCATAGCGCATGCCCTTCTGCGCCAGCATGCAGTCGGCTTTACTTTCACGCATTAAGCGCGTGGCCTGCTCAATCGAGGTTCCCTCAGGCACTATTAATGGCTCGCGAATGGTGCTGTCCTGAATGCGCGCCAGCATAAACTCAGCCATATCCTGGCTGGGCGCCTGCTGGGCAACAATTTCGCGCTTAGCTCTTAAGTTTTGTTGGAAAAAATCAGCAAAACTTGGGTTGCTGTCAATCAAATCAAACAGCATTTGTGTGGGTAGTAGGTGGCAAACTGTAGGCTCTACGGCGGTGAAGCGATGAATAGCAGTGCCATTAAAGAGTGACCAGCTACCAAAGTACTCCTCTTGCTCGTAATACATAAACACACTCAGTGCTGCTGAGCTGCTGGCCTGCTGCTGAGCAGGATCCGTTTCTGCAACACGGCCACTCTGTAATACATAGATACCTTTAGGTGTCTCTCCGACTTCTAAAACCACATCTCCAGGAGCATATTCAATACGTTGAATTGCGCCCAACAATGCTTCTTGCTCGTGCTCGTTTAACACGCTAAAGGGCAAATTGTGTAGGTTGAATGTAGCTGACATGCGCTTCTCCTTGTTGTTATGTTGGCGCGGGTACAAAACCTTTTTGCTGAACACTACAAATTACTATATTGCCTTGTCATACTATTACTAACTGACTTGAGTCAAGACGCCTCAGTAATTTAAAGTAAATTTGCGCATCACTACTCTATACATTCAGTGTTAACGACTCTACGCCTGCTTAATCCACCGAATGCGCATCCTAGCCGCTTTCCACTATAAGATTACTTAGCGAACACACTACCCTATACTACTGCAATACCCTTCCAAATAAGAGGATAGACTCATGTTGATGCTGATTTCACCAGCAAAAACCTTGGATTACACTACGCCGCCCACCACTAAGCACCACACGCAACCACAGTTTTTGCCACAAGCACAGGAATTAGTCACTGTTTTACAGCAGTACAGCCCAGCGGACTTAGCCAAACTCATGGGCCTGTCGGATAAACTCGCAGGATTAAATACAGCGCGCTTTGCCCAATGGCAACCTGACTTTACTCCTGACAATGCCAAACAAGCCCTACTGGCTTTCAAGGGCGATGTCTATACTGGTCTAGATGCTGAAACTTTAAGCGAATCCGAGCTAGGCTACGCACAAAAGCACCTTAGAATTCTTTCTGGACTGTACGCGGTATTACGTCCGTTGGACCTCATGCAAGCCTACCGCCTAGAAATGGGTACCAAACTGGTCAATCCACAGGGCAAAAACCTCTATAGCTTCTGGGGCGACAGCATTACCGAGCACTTGAATCAGTACATGCAAGAAAACAGTCTCTCAACCTTGCTTAATTTGGCTTCCAACGAGTACTTTAAAGCCGTCAAGCCAAGCAAGCTGCAAGCAAACCTTGTCAATGTCGATTTTAAGGATTTAAAAAACGGTCAATACAAAATTATTAGCTTTTACGCTAAAAAAGCACGCGGCATGATGGCGCGTTACGTAATACAAAACCAAATTAACACCCAAGCACAATTACAAGCATTTGACAGTGGCGGCTACTACTTCAGCACCGAGCAGTCCAAGCCCAACCACCTTGTTTTCTTACGCGAACACGCGAACGAGTCCTAACCAACATGATACCCCCTGTATTATTTCCACTCTTTACTTGGCTGGCGTTGCTCATACGCTACCCAAAGCGCACTCTTGCGATTGCCGTGCCGGTTTTCACTGGAATATTAGGCATTGCAATATGGGTGCAGTGGCAAGAAAAAAGCAACGAGCACCTACTCAATCAGTTGAGTATCGAGCTGGCTTATTCTACAACCATCTGCCCAATTGACCGCCCGCTGGCGATAACAGTAGACAACACCACTGAGCGCAGATTAAGAGAACTTAGTTGGCAGGTTGCCGCCTACCTACCTGGCGAGCGCGTCAACCTAGCCCGCTCTGGTTTTGATGAAACCAGCTACATGCTGCCCAATGTGTTGCCGGCTAAACAAAGCTGGCAACACTGTTTGCCATTGCCCAACCTTAGAGCCGGTTACCGCGCCAGCACCCTGGAGTACAGCGCACAGGATTTGAAAGGTAAGTTTGAGCGATAAAATCGCTTCACAGGCAACACAAGCCTGCGACAAAACCCACCGTTCTACTCAGCCAGCGCTTTAACCCAGCCCTGCATCACCTCATTCATTTGCGGATTAGGCGCCTGCATAAAGGTAATGACAAAGCTGTCGGTTAGTTCGCACACACCAAATGAGCGCGGGCGTGGAGCCATAGCCTGCGGGCTGGGCAGCTTAATGCCAAAGCAAAATACCAAGCTTTTAGCGGCCTGAATATTTTCAGCAATTTCACCATTGGGCAACGCACTCGTGTGCGCGTGGTGGTCAAAAACCGCAATCTGGCAAGCAATAGGATCAGCACTGATCTTATCTTCAAGCACGGCAATAATTTCATCTACTGAATTAAAGCGCGTAGTATTTTTGGCTAACGTGAAGCTATAGGTTGGATACTTGTCTAAAAAGTTCGAGAATTGCATGCTGACTCCTAAAATCACCAAAATTAATTTACCCTTAAGTATAGCTTTATTGTCCGTAGCCATCCTGTGCTTTTTGCCTCAGCAAACAGCCGCACTACTAAAGAGTAAGCCACGCAAAGCTAGCAGCTCAGCCGCATAATAGTTACTATTAGTAACAATTTCATCAGGTTACTGCATGTATATTTACCGCCTCGTTTTAATTCTCGTTATAGGTATTTATTTGTTCTCGCCAGCCATCATGGACTGGTGGACTGCCGTGCATAATGAATGGTATCGCCCTTATCTGCTGTGGCTCATTCTCATCGTCGTTACTTTCTTACTACAAGCCCAGCGAGATACTGATGAGTTTTAGCCTTACACATCTGATTTTAATCAGCATTTCCTACTTAATCACCCTCTTCGCTGTTGCTTGGATGACCGAGCGCGGCTGGGTTCCGCGCCGACTGGTGCGCCATCCCATCACCTACACCCTATCCATAGGTGTTTACGCCAGCTCATGGGCATTCTACGGTGCAGTCGGACTCGCCTATCGCTACGGCAATGGTTTTTTATCCATCTATCTGGGCTTATCTGGTGCATTCTTATTGGCTCCGGTGTTGCTGTATCCAATACAACAGCTTACGCGCACGCACCAACTTTCATCACTGGCGGATCTATTTGCCTTTCGTTTTCGTAGCAGCACCGCTGGCGCCGTGACGGCTCTGGGTTTACTCATCGGCTCACTCCCCTTGTTGGCACTGCAAATTCAGGCCGTAGCAGAAACCGTCAGCATCATGACCGGCAAAGCCATACTGAATGAAATAGCGCTCTTTTATTGCGTACTCATCGCCCTGTTTTCAATACTCTTTGGCGCACGCCACTCAGGCAGCCGTGAAAAACACGAAGGATTGGTGTTTGCCATCGCCTTTGAATCACTGGTCAAACTCATCGCTATCCTTTGCGTGGGCGGCTACGCACTCTGGTATATTTTTTCTGGCCCAAGTGATTTAGAAAACTGGCTCCTTGATAACAAACAGTTTCTTAACTACATGCAGGTCCCACTGCAAGAAGGTCCATGGCGCACGTTACTGCTGCTGTTTTTCTCCTCTGCCATTGTTATGCCGCACCTGTACCACATGGTGTTTACTGAAAACCTCAACCCACGCGCCATGATGACCGCCAGCTGGGGCTTGCCCTTATTTTTACTGTTGATGAGTTTGCCCGTGCCCATTATTTTATGGGCAGGACTCAAGCTCGAAGTAGCCAGTATTGCCGACTACTTCACCCTAGGACTGGGTATTACCGTCAACAACCCCAACCTTGCCTTAATCGCATTTATGGGCGGCCTATCTGCAGCCAGTGGCGTAACCATCGTTTTAACCATTGCCTTATCGGGCATGGTGCTCAACCATCTTATTTTGCCGCTTTACCCACCCAGCGCAGAAAACAACATTTATCGCTGGCTCAAGTGGAGTAGACGCTTATTAATTTTTGCCATTATTGCTGCTGCCTACACCCTTTATATCGTCCTCAGTTCCAACCCAGACCTTTCCAGTTTAGGCATCATTGCCTTCGCCGGCACACTGCAGTTTTTCCCTGGTGTATTAGCCACTTTGTACTGGCCCAAAGCCAACCGTTATGGATTCATTAGCGGCGTCACTGCAGGGTTACTAATTTGGGGAGTTGGACTACTACTGCCCTTGCTGTCTAATGTGCGCCACCTAGTGGTTCCCGGGCTAAACCTGAACTACCAGCTTGATCCCAATAGCTGGCATAACTACAGCATCTTGGCGCTAAGCGTTAACTGCAGTATTTTCGTCGTGGTCTCCTTAATCACCCGCACTAGCAAAGAAGAAAAGCGTTCCGCGCAAGCTAGCGCAATTAACAAAGTCATCATGCCGGAGCGACGTACCCTGCAAGCTGGTTCAGCGCAGGACTTCGCCCTCGCCCTAGCCAAACCCTTAGGCGCCACGACCGCCCAGCGTGAAGTGGAACATGCTCTACAACAATTGGGTTTACCCTTTGACGAAAGCCGCCCCTTTGCTCTCAGACGGTTAAGAAACCAAATTAAAGCCAACCTTTCGGGACTCATGGGGCCGAGCATTGCACAGGACTTAGTCAGCACCTTTCTGCCCTATACCAACAACAGCGAATCCTATCAAACTGAAGACATTCACTTTATTGAAAGTCGGCTAGAAGACTATCGTTCACGCCTAACAGGCTTGGCTGCCGAGCTGGATGCACTGCGACGTTATCATCGACAAACCTTGCAAGACTTACCGCTAGGTGTTTGCTCGTTGTCCGCCGATCAAGAAATCCTCATGTGGAACCGTGCTATGGAGACACTTACTGGTATTGCCGCAGCACGTGTCATAGGCTCACGCATCCAACATATTGATCAGCCTTGGCGAGAGTTATTAATGGATTTTGTACAAGGCAGTGATAACCATTTTTATAAGAAAAAACTACAAAACCAATATGAATCACGCTGGCTTAACCTTCACAAAGCCGCTATCGACCAACTGGTTTCATCCGGTGCGGGCGGATTGGTTCTATTAATAGAAGACACCACACAAACCCGCCTACTGGAAGACAAACTCATGCACGCCGAACGCTTGGCGTCCATTGGCCGCTTAGCCGCCGGCGTGGCACACGAAATCGGCAACCCCATCACTGGCATTGCCTGCTTGGCGCAAATTGTGCGCGAAGAACGTACCGAGGATGCTGAACTGCTTGAAATCAGCGAACAAATCATCGAACAAACCAAGCGTGTAACTCGCATTGTGCAATCCATGATGAATTTTGCCCGCTCTGAACACCAAATTAGAGAGCAATTTGTCCCAGTGCAGCTATATGATGTGTGCAATGAAGCAATCAACCTGCTACGACTCAATCAACAGCAAAAGCCCGTTGATTTTATTAACCAAATAGACCCACACTTTTTTGTGCTTGGCGATGCACAGCGTTTAGGTCAAGTATTTATTAACCTGCTCGATAACGCCCGCGATGCCAGCCCAGCCGAATCAAGCATCCGCATTAGCTCACGCGCTAGCAGTACTGAAGTCTGGTTATACATTGAAGACCAAGGCACGGGTATTGATGCGGCCTTTATCGAGCAACTGTTTGAGCCTTTTTTCACCACCAAAGATCCCGGTCAAGGTACTGGACTTGGCTTGGCCATGGTATTTTCCATTATCGAAGAACATCAAGGTGATATTTCTATTGATAGCCCTTGTGATAAGGTTAACCAACGTGGAACCCGTTTTTGTATTCGTTTACCGCGGCACACTCCAACAAAAACCAACGTGCCAGCACTAATCGAGCAATAACCCTCTTGAGAGAAAGCAATGCCCCATATTTTAATTGTTGAAGATGAGCCCATTATTCGCTCGGCCTTAAAGCGTTTGTTGGAACGCAACGGCTATCAAACCAGCGAAGCTGGATCAGTTCAGGAAGCACAGCCTTTGTTGGCTGCCAATGAATTTGACCTCATCGTCAGTGACTTGCGCCTTCCCAGTGCACCCGGTACTGAAATGATCAAACTGGCTGGAGAAATCCCCGTACTGATCATGACCAGCTATGCCAGCCTGCGCTCAGCCGTGGACTCTATGAAACTGGGTGCCATCGACTATATAGCCAAGCCCTTTGAACATGACGACATGCTGCAAAGCATCGCGCGTATTTTACAAGAACGTCAACAGCAACCGGATCCAGCTGATACGGTAAAAACATCATCCTGTGATAACAGCGACTTAGGCATTATTGGCAGCAGTCCGGGCATGTTAACGCTGTTCGATAAAATTCGTAAAGTTGCCCCCACCGATTCCAACGTGCTGATTCAGGGTGAGTCCGGTACAGGTAAGGAACTGGTTGCTCGCGCTTTACATCGGCTCTCCAAGCGTGCTCAGGAGCCCATTATTTCAGTTAACTGCGCGGCTATTCCAGAAAGCCTGATTGAGTCAGAATTATTCGGCCATGAAAAAGGCGCTTTCACTGGTGCAGATCGCGCCCGCGCAGGTCTGGTTGAAGCCGCTCACGGTGGCACACTGTTTCTAGATGAAATTGGCGAGTTACCCCTAGAAGCTCAAGCGCGCTTATTGCGTGTTCTGCAAGAAGGGGAAATCCGCCGTGTCGGCTCAGTACAGTCACAAAAAGTCGATATCCGTTTGATTGCAGCAACACACAGAGACTTAAAATCCTTATCGCAAAGTGGCCAGTTCCGTGAAGATCTATACTACCGCTTGCATGTGATCGCCCTGAACCTTCCCGCCTTGCGCGAGCGCGGTGATGACATTATTGAAATTGCCAAGGCTTTGCTTGAACAGCAACGCTTGCGCCTTGGTCGTGAGCCCATGAAATTTAGCAAGCAAACCCTAACCACGCTGGAAAAATACCCTTGGCCGGGTAACGTCAGAGAGCTGGAAAACGCCATTGAGCGTGCGGTGATTCTGTGCGAAGGCACTGAGATCAATACCGAATTGCTAGGGATTGATGTAGAAATTAAACATTCCAACGTGGAAGAAGAAACCTCCTCATCCAATACGGATCCTTCTATGGAAGGCTATTTCCAGCGCTTTGTTTTAGAGCATCAAGATCACATGACAGAAACGGATCTGGCGAGCAAATTGGGCATTAGCCGTAAAAGCTTGTGGGAGCGCCGCCAACGTCTAGGAATTCCGCGTAAAAAAGGCTCTAAAAGCGACAGCACCTGATGTCGTGGGCTGATTTTTAGCACAGCCAACACGCAAATAATTATTCAGTGTTTTCTTAAGTCTCACCGGTAACTTACTATGAGCCAATCCCTCAAAGACCTCTCTATCTTTATTCGCGCCAACCTTTGGTTGGTGCCTGTTATTGCAGCACTGCTGGGCGCTGTATTTTACTATGCTGCCCCGCCGCCACCCATGCGCATGACCATCAGCGCAGGCTTTCCCGCCGGCGGTTATGAAACCTTTGCCAAAAAGCTTAAAACTGAGCTGGCCAAGCAAGGCTTTGAGCTGGAAATTATTAACAGCAGTGGCTCACAACAAAACGTAGAGCGTCTACTCGACCCAAACAGCGGTGTCGATATTGCCTTGCTGCAAAGTGGTCAGGAGTTGGGGTTAAACGAGAATGAGCGCGCGCAATTATTCAGTCTGGGCGCTATGTATCAAGAACCTTTGTGGTTATTTTTACGCAAAGGGGTAAAGGTTAACACCCTGGCCGACTTAGCCAAATACCGCGTTGCCATTGGCAGCCCTAATGGCGGTAGCAGTCTTATTGTATTGCCTCTGCTGCAGGCAAACGGCATTGACATAGACAACCTAGGTGACAACTGGCATCTGTATTCTGGTCCCAAAGCAACTCAAGAGCTGTTGGAAAAAAAACTCGATGCTGTGTTTCTCATGGTACCGCCCGAAAACGAATTTATTCAAAAATTCGCCAGCAACCCCGAAGTGGAATTGTTTCATTTTGAGCGCGCTATCGCTTATGAGCGGCACTTTCCTTTTGTGAAAGGCTTGGAGGTTAACCAAGGCTTGCTCAGCATTGCCCAAAACCTGCCCAAAGAAAATACTACCACCCTGTCCTCCAAGGCTTTACTGGTGGTTAACGACTCATTCCACCCCGCACTAACCCCACTGGTTTTAGCTGCGGCGCGCGAAGCCATGAAAAAAGGCACCCTGCTCGATGAGCCGGACACCTGGCCGATTGAAGATCAAAACGCTTTTCCAATGCTCGATGAAGCCGCCTATTTTTACACCAAGGGTTTACCGTTATTGCAGCGTTATCTGCCGTTTCGCATTGCCTCACTGGCCGACCGCTACATCATCTTGCTGTTCCCTTTACTGGTAGTGCTGTTTCCCCTGTTTAAAGTGGCAGGTCCTGTCTACCGCTGGCGTATCCGCTCGCGCATCTATCGTTGGTATAAAATCCTGCGTGATATCGACAAAAAGCTACTGAAAGACACCACACCCGAAAACCTAGAAGAAGAAATACAGCGCTTGCTGTTGATGCAAAACGATCTGGCTAAAGTGGAAGTACCACTGGCTTTTACCCATGAGCTGTATGAGCTACATCTACATGTGCGCTATGTAGTACAGCGCCTAAAACAGCTACAAGACTCCAATGACTCAGCACAAGCATCCTATAACCACCTAATTCTTTAATACAGCAGTCCCTTATGCCCATTCATCATTGCGTTATTCATTTTCTCGAAAAAAAACCTAACGACAGCCCAGCATCCCTTAACCTGAGCGCTGAGCCACTTAACGACCAAGACAAGCTGGAAAACCTGTTGGCTGATTTAAACCATCACTACAACAGCAAGCCGAGCAAGTCTTGGGCGTTTTTTAATAACAGCCAAAGCTCCGGTTTGGCCCAGCAATTAGAGTTATTGCTAACCGAGCAGTTGGATTTCTACAGCCTAAGTGAGCAACTAGCCAAAGCCTGGCAAAAAACACTGGACGAGCAACAAATTTTTATGCGTGCCCACCTGTGCTTAGTGCATTACCACCAAGGTGCGGGTGATTACCTGCTGATTACATTTTTGCCGCAAACCCAAGGTTTTAGCATCAACGCTGCACTTGAGCTTACGGATGTGCAACACCTGGATTTAAGTCAAATGAGTCTTGCTGCCCGCATTAATCTGAGCGAATGGCGTAATAATCCCAAGTCCAAACACTATATTTCTCTACTTAAAGCCAAGGGCGGCAAAAAAGTCACCGAAGCTTTCGCTGAGTTTATCGGTTGCGAAGAAGGTGCAGATGCTCCCAGCGAAACCCGCACCCTACTGCAGGCGTTTAGTGATTATGTCGATGACAACGAACTAAGCGAAGAGCACGTCAAGGAAAAAACCAACACCCTGGTGCGCTATGCTAACCAACAAAGCCGCCAAGGTGATGCCGTTGCACTCACTGAACTGTCTGAAGTACTGGATGAGGAAAACCCACAGGCTTTTTACAACCATATTCGTAATAAAGACTACGGCTTAAGCCCCTACGTCCCTACCGATCGCCGCACCCTGAGCCAGTTTCAACGTTTTAGTGGCCGCGCTGAAGGACTTTCAATTAGCTTTGAGGCACACTTACTGGGTTCTAAGGTTGAGTATGATGAAGCTCAAGATACGCTGATCATTCGTAACCTACCGACTCAGCTCAAAGACCAGCTAAAAAGGCAGAATTAAGATGTTTGCCGTCGCCCCGATGTTGGATTGGACCGATCGCCACTGCCGTTATTTTTTACGCTTGCTCAGTAGCCGCGCTACTCTGTACAGCGAAATGGTGACCACCGGTGCTTTAATTCATGGTGATGTACAGCGGCATCTTGCGTTTAACGACACTGAACATCCCTTGGTGCTGCAGCTAGGCGGTAGCGTGCCACAAGAAATGGCACAGTGCGCGCGCATGGCGCAAGACTGGGGTTATGACGAGGTCAATATCAATGTTGGCTGCCCCAGCGACCGCGTGCAAAACAACATGATTGGTGCCTGTTTAATGGCGCACCCTGATCGTGTCGCTGAGTGCGTGGATGCCATGCGTCAAGCGGTGGATATTCCCGTGACCGTTAAACACCGCATTGGCATTAACGGCCGCGATAGCTATCAGGCGCTGGTGGATTTTGTCGGCATGGTAGCCGAAGCTGGCTGTGAGCATTTTATCGTACATGCACGCATTGCGATTTTAGAAGGTTTATCGCCCAAGGAAAATCGCCATGTGCCGCCACTACGTTATGAGGTAGTGCAACAGCTTAAGCAAGAGTACCCGCACCTACAGATGACGCTTAACGGCGGCATTAAAACCCTTGACGAATGCGAGGAGCACTTACAAACCTTTGAAGGTGTGATGCTTGGACGTGAGGTATATTCAAACCCTTGGCTACTCACTGAGGTGGATCAGCGACTGTATCAAGACAACAACAGCCTTGCGCCAACAAGTCGCAGTGAAGTCATGCTCAAACTGCGTGCTTACATTGAACAGCAAGTTGCACAAGGGGTTAAAGTAACCCATATTACACGGCATATTCTCGGGATTGCTCAAGGGTTTCCCGGTGCACGACGTTTTCGACAACTTCTATCGGCTGATATCCATCGTCATGAAAACCAACTCGCCGTATTCGACCAAGCTATTGAGGTTTTGCAAGGGCGCTAAACACATTCTACTTACGGGGTTAACACAAAAATGGCTTCAAAACTGGCACAACTTAAACAATTCACCACCTTGGTTGCCGATACCAGCGACGTTGAGCTTATCCGTCAATTGCAGCCAGAGGATGCCACCACTAACCCCACCCTGCTACTGAAAGCTGCACAGCAAGCGCAATACAGCCAGCTGCTTAGCCAAGCAAAAGCGGCCCACCCAACCGACACGCGACAAGCCGCCGTGGATTTTGCGGTCGCTGTGGGCAAAGAAATAAGCCTGCTGATTCCGGGACGAATTTCCACCGAAGTGGACGCGCGTTTATCTTTCGATGAAGAAGGCACCTATACCGCTGCCTTAGAGTTGATTAATGCCTACCAAGCGCGTGGCTTGGACAGTGAACGCATCCTGATTAAAATCGCTGCCACCTGGGAAGGCATTCGGGCGGCTGAGCGTCTTGAAAAACTAGGCGTGCAAACCAATCTGACGCTATTGTTTTCCTTCGCTCAAGCGGCTGCCTGCGCTGATGCAGGTGTGTATTTAGTTTCTCCCTTTGTGGGACGGATTTATGACTGGTACAAACAGCGGATGAACCGTGATTACAGCGGTACTGAAGATCCGGGTGTGCAGTCGGTGTCGCGTATTTACCGTTATTACAAAAGCAATAATTTTGCCACCATTGTGATGGGTGCAAGCTTTCGTAATATGGGGCAGATTGAGTCATTAGCTGGCTGTGATCGTCTAACTATTAGCCCAGAGTTATTGGCGCAGCTAGCGCAAACTGACGGCGTGCTTGAGCGTCGTCTGTCACCTGGACAAAAAGGGGAAGCCTTGGTGCAGCTGGATGAAAGCGCCTTTCGCTGGAACCACAACGAAGACGCCATGGCCACAGAAAAACTCGCCGAAGGGATTCGTGCATTTGCCAACGACCAGCGCAAACTAGAGCAGCTATTCACCGCATAAACCTGACACACACTTAGCTCTTATAGGAGCGCATCTTATGCGCGATTGGGTTTGGTGTTGTTGGATGGTCCGTTGGAATGCACCCCATTTATTGGACTGCGTTTACACAATTGTTTTCATACTTGAGTCTGTATTGTACGGGGCTCATT
>NZ_JAUCDY010000012.1:0-74517 GCF_030362935.1 Thiopseudomonas acetoxidans | reverse complement strand
GAATTGCTTGATTAAAATGTTAAAGAACTGTTCAGAAGCTTTGCGCTAAGTGCGTCGCTGCATCTGAGGTGGCGTATTATAGAGGCCAATCTTTTTACGTCAAGGGGTTTTAAAAAATAATTTTTGCTTGAACTCTTAAGCAACCCCGTTGAGTGGACGCGCATTCTACAGCTTCTTTGCCAGCTGTCAACACAGGCTAGGCACCTTTTTTATTTTTACGCATTTGCAACACAAACTGCACTGGCCCCGATACCGCATAGGCCATAAAAATCAACAAGAGTACGCGCGGCGGATCGCTAAAGATAACCGCAAACGCCAACACCACTACAAGAATTGCGACAAAGGGCACACGCCCTTTTAGATCTAAATCCTTAAAGCTATAAAACTTGATATTGCTAACCATCAGCAAACCAACAGCCGCCACTAAAAACGCAAACAGCATCACCACGGCTACCGGAAGGTCCGCACCTACCACACCCTTATCGGTAAAAGTAGCTACTGACCAAACCATTCCCGCCACTACAGCGGCGGCGGCAGGACTGGCTAATCCGATAAACCAACGTTTATCTACCGTATCGATTTGCGTATTAAAGCGCGCCAAGCGTAATGCCCCACAAGCGGTATAGATAAAAGCAACGGTTAAGCCAACATTACCTAACTCTGATAAAGCCCACTGATAAGCCAATATCGCCGGCGCTACGCCAAACGCCACCATATCGGATAGCGAGTCGTACTCGGCACCAAAGGCACTTTGCGTTTGCGTCATTCGTGCCACCCGCCCATCCAGCCCATCGAACACCATGGCTACAAAAATGGCGACGGAGGCAATTTCGAAGCTGCCATGTATTGCACAGACTATTGCATAAAACCCAGCAAACATATTGGCTGTAGTGAATAAATTCGGCAGCAGATATACACCTTTATGGCGAACCTTGCGCCCTTGCTCATCGCGGCCTTCTTCTTCGTGCTCACCTATAGGCAACAAGTTTTCCAAAGCACTCTCTTTATTTGAAGACTCAGCTGGTTCGGGCTGATTAGTGGTCATACTCATATAGTCCTAGCTAGAAAAACTTTTATATTAAATTTCAACACGGACTGATTCTACACGAAACGCTTTAGCTACCAAACTCATTAACCCAGCAACAAAAAACGCGGCCGTTTGACGGGCCGCGTTTTCTTTAGCATACCTCTACTGAATTAATGCTCGGTAGCTCCTGAACGACCGATACCTGTCTGACTACGCACAGTCAGCGCATCAAAGGCATCGCGCTCATTTTGTGCATTCGCACCCTTATCTGTAATTGAGAAGAACCAGATTGACAGGAAGGCTAAAGGAATCGAGAAGATACCTGGGTTAGGGAACGGGGTAATAGGATCAACATTACCGAACACATCAACCCAAACGGTCTTACTCAACACAACCCATACCGTGGCAAACAGAAGACCCACAAAGCCACCTATGGTTGCACCGCGGGTTGTACAACCGCGCCATGATACGGACAACACCAACACAGGGAAGTTAGCACTGGCTGCAATCGCAAAGGCCAAGCCCACCATGAAGGCTACGTTCTGATGCTCGAATACTATACCTAGCAGGATAGCTAGCACGCCTAACACGAGAATAGAGATTTTAGAGATTCTCATTTCTTGTGCTTCAGTGGAGCGACCGCGTGCAATCACGTTGGCATACAGGTCATGCGCAATCGCTGCCGCACCGGCTAACGCCAAACCTGCCACCACCGCAACAATAGTCGCGAAGGTTACTGCTGCCAAGAACCCTAGCAATAAGCTACCGCCTACAGCGTTAGACAAGTGCACCGCCGCCATGTTGGTCCCACCAATCAGGTCAGTCAACATATTAAAGCTGCCATCCGCTGCCGTGGTGAAGTACTCAGGGTGACGTACCAGTAAAGCAATCGCACCGAAACCAATAATAAAGGTGAGCAGGTAGAAGTAACCAATAAAGCTACTGGCCCAAATCACTGACTTACGTGCTTCTTGTGCACTGGACACCGTAAAGAAACGCATCAGGATGTGTGGCAAGCCTGCCGTACCAAAGGCTAAAGCAATACCCAAGGACAAGGCGTTTAGTGGGTGTTCGCTCACTGCGGTACCCGGCGCCATAATTTCTACACCGTTAGGGTGAACACGCACCGCTTCTGCCAGCATGGTGTCTGCGTTAAAGCCAAACTGATACAACACCAAGCCCGCCAGCAACGTACCACCGGTCAGCATCAACACGGCTTTAATGATCTGCACCCAAGTAGTGGCTGTCATGCCGCCAAAGAAAACGTAAATCATCATCAGCACGCCAATGATTACGACGGAGAACTTATATTCAATACCGAACAGCAATACGATCAACTTACCGGCACCGACCATCTGCGCAATCAAGTACAGCGCGATAATCAGCAGCGACGCACTAGAGGCGAGAATACGCATCTGGGTTTGCCCCAAACGAAACGCCGTCACGTCAGCAAAGTTAAAGCGACCCAAGTTACGCAAGCGCTCGGCAATCAAGAACATCACCACCGGCCAACCGAACAGGAAGCCAATCGCGTAAATGATGCCGTAAAAACCACTGACGTACACCAGACCTGCAATACCTAGGAATGAAGCGGCGGAAATATAGTCCCCCGCAATCGCCAAACCGTTCTGGAAACCAGTAATGCCACCACCAGCGGTATAGAAATCAGAAGTGGTTTGCGTTTTACGCGCCGCCCACCAAGTAATTACCATGGTTCCCGCAATAAACAGCAAGAACATCACAATCGCTGAGGTGTTAGCTTGTCCTGTACCCGCAAATGCAGGCTGCGCAAACAAAGACAACAACAGAGTACTTATTAATGTCTTTTTCATTCTACATCCCTCACAACCTGCTCCAGTAGCGGATCAAAATGCTTATTCGAAAAATGCACATACAGCGCAATCATGATTACCGCGCTAAAAACCACCAAAATGCCGGTAAGGACACCCACACTCATCGTCCAACCCTCCCCCAGAGGCTGCGCGAACAAATCAGGCAAATAAGCGAGCGTTAAAATAAACCCTGAATAAATAATCAGAGCAGTGGCGAAAAAAATCATACTGACGCGCGTACGGCGCTTAACCAGCTCTACGTACTTAGGGTGATTTAACACCTGCTGCACAATATCTTTCTGCATTGCATGCTTCCTTTTCTCAATAGACCTACCCTTTAAATAGGTCAGTTTGTGTTACTAACGTGTAATCGCTACACACGAGTGATACCTGAAGTAACCAAATCACCTGTGTGAGGCATGAAATGCAATCTAAAGATTACTAAGCTAACTAACCAACCTACCTTGGTCGTACTTTGTTACAATTAAGCTGGATTTAAGACCTAAGGGTGCGATAAAGCGTCGCTTTAATCGATGCTTCATTCAGAAAAAAACCAATAAAATTCTTTTTATTCATATAGATAGAAATCTTCGGTACTACAGAAAACTTTACAACTCTTGTACCGACCGGCAAGCTGCAGGATAATGGCTAGACGAAATAACTAGTTGACCTTGCATACAACTTAATCTTGCACCCTAATTTTTAAGCACTGGCTTGCAGATACAATTATTCTTATGAGCGAAATCTTTTTAATTGCTATTAGCGCCATTCTGGTAAACAACTTTGTTTTGGTGCAATTTTTGGGTTTGTGCCCCTTCATGGGGGTTTCCAAAAAAATCGAAACTGCAATCGGCCTATCCCTAGCCACCACCTTCGTCCTGACACTGGCGGCTATCTGCAGCTATCTATTGCAGCAATACGTGTTAAAACCGTTGGATATTGAGTTTTTACGCACCATCAGCTTTATTGTGGTGATTGCTGTAGTGGTGCAATTCACTGAGATGGTGGTTAACAAAACCAGTCCCTTGCTGTATCGCGTTTTAGGTATTTTCTTGCCTTTAATCACCACCAACTGCATCGTACTTGGTGTAGCCATCCTCAACGCTAACCGTACTGAGTACGGTTTCGTTGCTTCCAGCATTAACGGCTTCGCTGCCGGCATTGGTTTTTCTTTGGTATTGGTGTTGTTTGCTGCAATGCGTGAGCGAATTGCCATCGCCGATGTACCCAAACCTTTCCAAGGGGCAGCCATCGGCATGATCACCGCGGGCTTAATGTCACTAGCTTTCATGGGCTTTGCCGGACTGGTTAAGCTATGACGCTAATTCTCACTGCAGTTGCCGTACTGACCCTCCTCAGCCTTGTTTTTGGTGCACTGCTGGGTTTTGCTGCTGTTCGTTTTCGCGTAGAAGGCAACCCTATTGTTGAGCAAATCAATGCCATTTTACCGCAAACCCAATGTGGGCAATGTGGCTATCCCGGCTGTCGTCCTTATGCTGAGGCCATTGCTGCTGGTGATAAAATTAACAAGTGCCCACCCGGTGGCGAAGCAACAATTCAAGCTCTAGCTGACCTGCTTGATGTAGAGCCCGAACCCCTTGATGCTGCTGAAGGTGAAAAAACACCTGTAGTTGCTTATATCCGCGAAGAGGAATGCATAGGCTGCACAAAATGCATTCAAGCCTGTCCAGTCGATGCCATCCTGGGTTCCTCAAGACAAATGCATACGGTCATCAGTAGCGAATGTACCGGCTGCGATCTTTGCGTAGAACCCTGCCCCGTTGACTGTATTGAAATGCGCCCCATAGAAACTGATCTACGTTCGTGGAAATGGCAACAGCCAACACGCCAATACCAGATTATTGCCAGCGATAAGGAGGCCTTAGAATGACCCACTGGCCCCTAGACAAATTCCATGGCGGCATTCATCCACCAGAGAATAAAAGCCAATCCAATCAAGGTAACATCCAATACCCGCCATTACCCAAACGCTTGATAGTTCCTGTGTTGCAAAACGCGGGACAACCCGCAGAGCCCTGCGTCGAGATTGGCAATTATGTGTACAAAGGTCAGCTTATTGCGCAAAACATGGCCGCTATTAGCGCGTCAGTGCATGCACCCAGCTCGGGCACTGTGACCGCCATTGGTCCCGCGCCTTACCCGCACCAATCAGGCGAGCCCTACCTTGCTATAGAAATCCATACCGATGGTTTAGACCTGTGGCAAGAACCCACACCAGAAATTAATCCCAGCACTCTGACTAGCTCAGAAATTTTCCATATTATTCAGCAATCTGGCATTGTCGGACTGGGTGGTGCAGGCTTTCCTACCGCCATCAAGCTTAGCGGCAAAATCATGTCTGGCATTGATAGCCTGATTATCAATGGTACTGAGTGTGAGCCCTACATCACCGCTGACGATCTACTGATGCGCGAGCGCGCTGACAAAATTCTTGCCGGCGTAGATATTTTAGTGCAACTTACACGCCCCAAAAATGTGCTGATTGCCACCGAGGATAACAAGCCCGAAGCCCTCGCTTCTATGCAAGCAGCACTAGGCAGTCGCGCATACCAGGTTGTTAGCATACCTACACTGTATCCATCAGGTGGTGAGCGGCAATTGATTAAAATCCTTACTGGACAGGAAGTGCCTTCCGGCAGTTTGCCCATTGATCTGGGGATTATCTGCCAAAATGTTGGTACTGCCGAGGCAATCTATAATGCAGTGGTTCTTGGTCGTCCACTGATTTCACGGGTGACTACGCTTACCGGTACAGCACTTAAGCAGCCAGTGAATGTGGAGTGTCTGCTGGGCACACCTATAGAAGAGTTGCTGGAATTTGCTGGACTGGATAAACAACAGCTAAGTAAGGTGATTGTTGGCGGACCCATGATGGGTTTTAGTCTAGGTAACCTAGCTGCACCCGTTATCAAAACCACCAACTGTCTAATTGCCGGTACAGCACAAGAGTTCCCTAGCCCAGAAGCTGCTCTGCCTTGTATTCGCTGCGGTGAGTGTGAACAAGTCTGTCCTAGTAACTTGCTGCCACAACAGCTGTTGTTTTTTGCCATGGGTGAGCAACACGAACAGCTCAAAGCCTATAACCTGCCTGACTGTATTGAGTGTGGTGCCTGCGCCTATGTGTGCTCATCCAAAATTCCACTGGTGCAATACTATCGTGCTGCCAAAGCGGATATTCGTCAGCACGAGCAAAAAATGGCTAAAGCAGAGCATGCCAAACAGCGTTACGAACTGCGCCAAGAACGACTACGTCTTGAAGAAGAGCAAAAAGCAGCTGAACGCCAAGCACGCAATGAGCGCTTAGCTCGAGTCAAGGCCGCACAAGAACAAGCAGCCAAACAAGAAGCACAGCAAGCACAAAGCACAGGCAGTATTAGCGATGACGAGCTGAAACATTTAAAAATTGCCGCCAGTATGGCGCAGGTTGCCTTGCGTAAGGCTGAGAAGCAACTCGCCTTGCATGATACCGAAGCCCTGCAGACGCAGGTTGCCAACCTTAAAGACGCTGCCAAACAAGCACAGGACGCATTAGCGGCCGCACAAGCACAATTAGCACAGAGCTGGGCAACCAGCAGCCCAGCTGCCGCACCCGATGAGGCACTTAAAAAGGCTAAAATCCAACTCGCTATGCGCCGCGCTGCCGTGAAAAAAGCAGAAAAAGCCGAGACGGATGAAGCCAGTCTAAACAGTTTGCGCCAAGCGCTGCAGCAGGCGCAGCAGCAACTCGAGCAACTGAACCAGACCCATGCTAAAGCATCTAGCACAGAGAACACGTCCACTGAACAAAAAACCGCTGCAGTTCCTATAAGCGATGCTATGAAAAAAGCCAAAATTGAACTGGCCATGCGCCGTGCAGCCTTAAAAAAGGCAGAAAAAGCCGGTGCAAGCGCAGATGAATTAACTCAGTTACAGCTGGCGCTCAGTGAAGCCGAGAAAAACTTGGCACAGGTCTCTAGCCCAAATAACCCAGGCTAGTCGCCGTAACAGCTTATTGGAGCCATTATGTATTTGCCACCTAAGTCCTCGCCCCATACGACAAACAAGTCCAGCACCCAGAACTTAATGCTGCGGGTAATCTTGGCCACCCTGCCAGCGTTTTTAGTTTCCAGTTATTTTTTTGGCATAGGACCTGCTATTAATGTAGCGCTGTGCATCATTTTTGCTGTGAGCATAGAAGCGTTCATTGTCAGCCTTCGTAAACGCCCTGTTAGTTATGCTCTCAAAGATGGCAGCGTTATTGTTACGGCTGTTTTGCTCGGGCTGGCTTTGCCACCTTTTTCAAGCTGGTGGCTGGTGTTGATAGCGATTGGTTTCGCGGTAATTTTTGGCAAACATCTTTTTGGTGGTCTAGGCCAAAACCCCTTTAATCCAGCCATGCTGGGTTATGTCGTGGTGTTGGTTTCTTTTCCAGTCGCCATGACCAGCTGGCCGGCACCGCAGACTGTAGCCAGCAGTGATGCTTTGGCTCATGTGTTCTTGGGTACACCTTGGCTTGATGCTTGGAGTCATGCCACCGTGCTGGATACCTTAAAAAACAATCACAGCCTTACCTTGCATGAGCTGTGGCAGGACTACCCTTATTCTGGCTGGATTTCCAGCAACAGCAGCGAATGGATCAACTTGGCTTTTCTGCTTGGCGGTCTTTATCTGCTGTATAAGCGTGTATTTACTTGGCATGCGCCGGTCGCCATGCTGCTGGCTTTAGCGCTGATGAGTTTAATTTTCTGGAACGGCTCAGGCTCAGCATCTAACGGTTCACCGCTCTTTCACTTATTTAGCGGCGCCACCATGCTGGGTGCTTTTTTTATTATTACCGACCCCGTCAGCAGCGCAACCAGTAATCAGGGACGTTTTATTTTTGGACTAGGCGTAGGTGTGCTGGTCTACATTATTCGCGCTTGGGGCGGCTACCCCGATGCTATCGCTTTTTCTGTACTGCTCATGAACCTTTGTGCTCCAACAATTGATTACTTCACTCGTCCACGTACCTATGGTCAACGCAAAGCAAAACGTGGCTTTAATCCTGGAGACAACTAATGACTATTCAGGATATGCAGCGTTCAATTAGTAAAAACGCACTCATTCTAGGCGTGTTTGCCGCGTTAACCGTAGCTTTAGTCGCTGTTATCCAGCAAGGCACTGCAGAACCCATTCGTGAAGCACAGCGTTTAGCAAAAATGGCCGCTTTGGCTGAAATTTTGCCAACCAAAAGCTACGATAATTCTTTGCTTGACATGCAAATCACCCTAGACGACCCACTGCTTGGTAACCGCGCGCCCACCCCTGCTTATATAGCTACGCTGGCAGGAGAGCCGACTGCTATTATCTTGCAAGCCACAGCACCTGACGGTTATAGCGGCGCAATTGAGCTGCTTATAGGTATTATGGCCGATGGACGTTTAAGTGGTGTGCGGGTACTCCAGCACAAAGAAACACCGGGGCTAGGCGATAAAATTGAGCTTAGCAAAAGCGACTGGATAACCCACTTTACCGGTAAAAGCCTGAACAATCCTAGGGCTGAACGCTGGACCGTTAAAAAAGAACGTGGCGATTTTGACCAATTTGCTGGGGCCACTATTACGCCGCGTGCCGTGGTTAAAGCCGTGCAGCGCGCATTGCAGTTTTTCGATGCCAATCAAGCAAACTTATTTGCTCAGAGGTTAACGGCAAGTGCGCAGGAGGCCAATCAATGAGTACCAGCTATAAAGAACTCACTATCAATGGTTTATGGAAAAATAATCCGGGCTTGGTGCAATTATTAGGTCTGTGTCCCTTGATGGGAACCAGCAACTCAACCGTTAACGCCTTAGGTCTTGGGCTGGCGACTATTTTTGTTCTAGCCTGCTCTAATGCGGCGGTTTCATTGATTCGTAACGCGGTCACCCCAGCTATTCGTTTACCTGCTTTTGTGATGATTATTGCTGCTTTAACCACCTGCATTGAACTGCTAATGCAGGCCTATACCTACCAGCTGTACTTAATTTTAGGCGTATTTATCCCGCTGATTACCACTAACTGCGTTATTTTGGGCCGTGCTGAAGCGTTTGCCGCTAAGAATAAATTCGTGAGTTCAACCTATGACGGTTTTGTCATGGGATTAGGTTTTGCCTTAGTGCTGGTCATCATCGGCATGGTGAGAGAATTACTGGGTACCGGAACTTTATTTACCAATATGCAGTTGCTGTTTGGCTCAATGGCGGCTAATTGGCAATGGACGGTATTTCCCAACTACGAAGGTTTTTTACTCGCTGTCCTGCCGCCCGGTGCTTTTTTGGTCTTAGGGCTAATGATTGCGTTAAAAAACCAAATCGACAGCTATATTCTCGCGCGCACCCCCGTTAACATGCCTGCGGCGGCCGATCGCCGCGTGCGGGTGACCGACTAAAAGCCATTGCTCACAAACCAGTCGCGCTGGGTAGTCTCTAGGCGAACTCACGCTTGCGGCTTAAAATTGCTGCTATAATCCGAAAAATTTCGCTTAGGACACTGATATGATTAGAAAATGCCTCTTCCCAGCTGCAGGTTATGGCACACGTTTTTTACCGGCCACCAAGGCCATGCCTAAAGAAATGCTGCCCATAGTAAACAAACCGTTGATTCAATACGGTGTGGAAGAAGCACTAGATGCTGGCATTACCGACATGGCTATAGTAACTGGACGTAATAAACGCGCTATTGAAGACCATTTCGATATTAGCTATGAGATCGAAGCGCAAATTCAAGGCACCGATAAAGAACAGTACTTGCAAGGCATTCGTCGCTTGATGGATAACTGCACGTTCTCTTATACCCGTCAGATAGAAATGAAGGGTTTGGGACACGCTATTTTAACTGGTCGGCGCCTAATTGGTGACGAACCTTTTGCAGTAGTACTGGCTGATGACCTGTGTATTAACCTTGATAACGACGGCGTGCTCAAGCAGATGGTGCAGCTATACAAGCAGTTCCGCTGCTCTATTGTCGCGATTCAAGAAGTTCCGCCAGAGGAAATCAGTAAATACGGCGTTATTTCCGGAGAGATGATTCGTGATGATATCTACCGCGTGAACTCTATGGTGGAAAAGCCTAGTCCTGAAGATGCACCCTCTAATTTAGCTATTATTGGTCGCTATATTCTCACGCCAGATATTTTCGAGCTTATCGAAGAAACCGAGCCGGGCAAGGGCGGTGAAATTCAAATCACTGACGCATTGATGAAACAAGCACAGCGCGGTTGCGTGTTGGCCTATAAATTCAAAGGTACTCGCTACGATTGCGGCAGCGGCGAAGGCTTTATGGCAGCGACGCAGTTCTGCTATGACAATTTGTATCTGAAAGGGTTGTCGTTCTAAAATAACTGAATACGCTTTCTAACAGGTCAAATCTGTTAGAAAGTTATGATTTATTAGCCACACGCTGCGCAATAGACTCAGCAATGCCCGCCACGCTTAAACCGCATTCAGCCAACATCTCAGTTTGATCACCATGATCAATATAGCTATCGGGCAAACCCAGCTGTAATAACGGAATATGCAACTGCTGACTGTGCAAGTATTCACCCACCGCGCTACCCGCCCCGCCTTGAATTGCGTTTTCCTCGATGGTCACTAACAGCTCATGGCTGTGCGCCATTTGCGTAATCATGCTTTCATCCAGCGGTTTGACAAAACGCATATCGACCACGCTTGCATTGAGGTCCTCAGCAACGACTAACGCATTGGCCAATTGATTGCCAAACACCAACATGCAGATGCCTTCACCTTGGCGGCGCAATACCGCTTTACCAATCTCGACACCTTCAAGACTGTCCTGCACGGTCGCATTGGGTCCGGTACCGCGCGGATAACGCACAGCGGCTGGGCCTTGGTAGTGATAGCCAGTGTTTAATAATAAGCGTAATTCGTTTTCGTTGCTGGGCGTCATAATCAGCATGTTGGGAATGCAGCGCATATAAGACAGATCAAAACTGCCGGCATGCGTCGCCCCGTCCTCACCAACCAACCCAGCACGGTCGATGGCAAACAACACATCCAAATTCTGCAATGCCACATCATGAATCAGTTGATCATAGGCGCGCTGCAAAAAGGTCGAGTAAATGGCTACTACGGGCTTACTTCCTTCACAAGCCATACCTGCAGCTAGGGTTACAGCGTGTTGTTCAGCAATCGCCACATCAAAATAACGTTCTGGGAACTGCTCACTAAAGGCAATTAAGTCTGAGCCCTCTTTCATTGCTGGGGTAATACCCAACAAGCGCTCATCGGCAGCGGCCATATCACAGAGCCAGCGGCCAAAAATATGTGAATAGCGCGGGCTAGTGGCTTTGACAGCATTGGCAGGATTAATCGCATGGTAAGCAATCGGCGAAGTTTCTGCGGGTGCTAAGCCTTTACCTTTTTTGGTAATCACATGTAAAAATTGCGGACCTTTAAGTCCACGCATATTACGCAGTGTAGTCAGTAAGGTCGGTATGTCATGGCCATCGATAGGGCCAATATAATTCCAGCCGATCTCTTCAAATAGAATACTGGGGGAAATCATGTTTTTAGCATGTTCTTCGGTTTTACGTGCTAATTCCCAAGCCCCAGGTACTTTAGAAAGAATTTTTTTGCTGCCCTCACGCATGCTGGTATAGGTGCGACTACTAAGTATTTTCGCTAAATGCTGCGACAAACCACCCACATTATTGGAAATCGACATGTCGTTATCATTGAGGATCACCAGCATGTCAGCTCCAGTTTCTGGTGCATGGTTCAACGCCTCAAACGCCATCCCTGCTGTCATCGCCCCGTCACCGATAACGGCTACAGTTTTGCGTGGATTACCCAGCAGTTTATTGCTAATCGCCATGCCCAATGCTGCACTGATAGAAGTGCTGGAATGGCCTACACCAAAGCAGTCGTAAGGGCTTTCATCGCGCTTAGGAAAGGCACTTAAACCGCCTTTGGTACGCATCGTCAACATGCGATCGCGCCGTCCAGTCAAAATTTTATGCGGATAAGCCTGATGCCCCACATCCCAGACTAAGCGATCATCTGGAGTATCAAAAACGTAGTGCAATGCCACCGTCAGTTCGACCACGCCAAGGCCAGCGGCAAAGTGCCCGCCCGTTTGCGCCACACTATAGAGCAAAAAATGGCGTAACTCGTCTGCTAAAATTTTCAATTCTTTTTCTGATAAAAAACGCAAGTCCGCTGGACTGTCAATACTGTCCAGTAGCGGAGTGTCTGGGCGCTGTGCAGGAAATTCATCAAAAATTATTGGCATATAACTGTGTCTTTTTTAGCTAAATTCAGGTCAACATCTTAGCGTGTTTGCTGTATAAATGCTGCGCGAGTCTATCTGTGCTCTATATTAAACAGTGATTTTTGTAAGCAAAAACGTCACCACTTCATCAACCGCTACTGCTTGGGTTTCACTATCACGACGGCCTTTATACTCATAACTGCCAGCAGCAATACCTTTCTCGCTCACTACGATGCGGTGCGGAATTCCCATCAGTTCCATATCAGCGAACTTCACCCCAGGACTGGTTTTTTTGTCTCGGTCATCCAACAACACTTCAACGCCCGCCGCAGTCAACTGCGCATAAAGCGTATCAGTTGCTTCACGTACGTCAGGGTTGTCATATTTCATGGGTACTAAAGCAACGTGGAAAGGCGCCAGCGCATCCGGCCAAATAATGCCGCGCTCATCATGGTTTTGCTCAACAGCAGCGGCAACAACGCGCGATACACCAATACCATAGCAGCCCATAGTCAGGACGGTCGGCTTGCCGTTTTCACCCATCACCGTACAACCCAGCGCTTCACTGTATTTAGTGCCCAACTGGAAAATATGCCCCACTTCGATACCGCGTTTAATTTCCAGCACACCCTGCCCGTCAGGGCTCGGATCGCCAGCCACCACATTACGCAAATCCGCCACTTCAGGAAGCGGTAAATCACGCTCCCAGTTTAGGCCAAACCAGTGTTTACCTTCTTGATTGGCACCGGCGGCAAAATCGCTCATAAACTGAACGCTGCGGTCAATAATGCAAGGAATCGCTAAATCTTTCGGCCCCAATGAGCCAGGGTTGGCACCCACGGCGGCATGAATTTCTGCATCTGTGGCAAACACAAGTGGCCTTGATACGTGCGGTAAATTGGCGGCCTTAATTTCATTCAACGTGTGATCACCACGTATCACTAAAGCAACCAAAGTGCCTTCTTCAGCGCCATGCACCACCAGAGTTTTGACGGTTTTTTCGATAGGCAAATTAAACTGTTGCACTAGGTCATCAATAGTCTTGGTATCAGGCGTATCCTGCAGGCGCAATTCTTCACTAGGTGCAGGACGGCTGCTTTCGCGAGGCATCGCCTCAGCTTTTTCAATGTTAGCGGCGTAATTTGATTGAGTACTAAAGGCAATATCATCTTCACCTGACTGTGCCAACACATGAAACTCATGGGAACCTGTACCGCCGATGGATCCCGTATCTGCCTCAACAGGGCGGAAGTTCAGGCCTAAACGGGTGAAAATATTGCAATACGCTTGATGCATACGATCATAGGTTTGCTGCAGCGACGCTTGGTCCATGTGAAATGAATAGGCATCTTTCATAATAAATTCACGGCCACGCATCAGGCCGAAACGCGGACGAATTTCATCGCGGAATTTCGTTTGGATTTGATAAAAATTAATCGGTAATTGCTTGTAACTACTAAGCTCGTTGCGCGCTAAATCCGTAATCACTTCTTCGTGAGTTGGGCCGACACAAAATTCTCGCTGATGGCGATCTTTTAAACGCAGCAATTCCGGGCCATACTCTTCCCAACGTCCCGACTCCTGCCACAGCTCAGCTGGCTGAACCGCTGGCATCAATACTTCCAAGGCGCCAGCCGCATTCATTTCCTCGCGCACAACGGCTTCTGCTTTACGCAATGCGCGCAAACCTAGCGGCAACCAAGTGTACAGACCAGAAGCTAGTCGGCGAATCATTCCCGCACGCAGCATCAACTGGTGACTAATCACCACCGCGTCGGCAGGGGTTTCTTTTAAAGTGGCAATAAGGTATTGACTGGTGCGCATAGTTTTTCGTATCGACTGATGAAATGTGTGAGTGGTTAGATTGCAAGGCGGGTATTGTAGCGGATTTATGCCTTCTATGGCAGCAATATACAGAGCGGCTAATTTCTGTACTACTGTGCCGTTTTAGCGCATGTCATATGTAATTTTTACTAGCCCGAAGGCAAGAAACCCAGCCGAGGCTGGGTTTCTATGTATTGCATACTTACCGCATCAGCATTACAGAATGCTTAATGGGTACTCAGCAATGAAGCGTACTTCGTTGATGTCTGGGTTTCCAGCTGCATCGTTGGCACGGTAAGTAGCATTACGTACGTGCAAGGACAGGTCCTTAGCCACACCGCTCTGTACTACGTAGCGAACATCGATATCACGCTCCCAGTTTTTACCCTGGTGACGGTTACCGTCGCTAGCAATTTTTGAACCGCGCACATAACGAGTCATAAAGCTTAGGCCAGGAACACCAAAGGTTTCCAAATCTAAGTCATAACGTACTTGATTAGATACTTCACCTTTCTGGTGAAAGCCGGTGTACTGAACGTCGTTCGCTAAGTAAACTGAACCACCACCGTCATAACCGTACTCGTAACCAGCATCATGATTACCCTCTACGCACTGACGCGCTACAGTGAAGGTGTGTGCACCTAGGTTGTAGGCAAATGCCAAGCTACGTACGTTGTTTTTGGTAGTACGCTCGCCACGAGCTTCATCTTTCGCGTTGAAACGCGTGCTGTAAGCATTGAAATCAACTGCAAAGCTCTGATTCTCAGCAATCGGGTAGTTGTAATTAACATTTAAGTAGTGCTTTTTAGCTTTTCGGCGACCAGCACCTTTGTGTCCTAGGTCTGCATCTGAGTAGTAGTATGCAGTGCTTAGATCGTCAGTAATGTTGTAACGACCACCCACTAAATCAATAGAACGTAGCTGACCATTGTTAGAACTGTCATGGAAAGTCTGATCCATTGCAGTCAAAGCTGTGAAATGACCCGCATGCAACTCTAGGCCTTCAATTTCGTTGCTGGTTACCAAGAAACCTGTGGTGGTTTCTGGCAGCAGACGCGAATCGTCAGTTGACAGTACCGGCAGATCTACAAACTGCTCACCGTACTTCAGTGTAGTGTTGGACAAGCGTGCTTTAACTGCACCGCCAGCTTGGCTGTAGTTGTCCTGTGCTTTGCCTGAACGACCGTCAGTTGGGAACATACCCATGTCTTCATGATGACGACCGCCACCTGAATCTAACTTGATACCCTGCAAACCAAAGGCATCAACACCAAAACCAACAGTACCCTGAGTAAAGCCGGACTCGTAAATAGCTTTTAAGCCTAAACCGGTCTCTTCACGATAGCCTTTACGCTGGCCTTTTACTGCGTTTGCAGGGCTTACGTTGGTAGCACCGTTACGAAAATCACGATTAAAGTACAGAGTACGTGCATGCAGGTCCAGCTTGCTGTCTTCGATAAAACCCTGTGACTCTGATTGTTGGCTGGCAGCAGCCATTTGGGTGCTGGCGGCAGCAACGGCGAAAGCAATAACGCTCCACTTCATCTTTTGCATAGAATGTGCTCCTAGTTGAACAGATTGTTGTATTGCTAGCTTCGCTTAGCCAGCAAGTTGTATTTTTTAACGGCAGGTAGCATACCTAAGTTGTATATAGATTGCGAGAACAACAGATATCCTGTTCAGGTTATATTCAGCAATTCTTGATAACAGTCTAGCTAGCTTAGAGATGCATCTGCTATATGCGCGAAAATCGTATCCCCTACCGGCACAAACCCACTAAGCGTATTAGCATTGGTAACTCAACAATTTATCACATAAAAAAACCCCAAACCTGAGTTTGAGGCTTTTTTGAATGGAGGCCGAGGCCGGAATCGAACCGGCATTCACGGATTTGCAATCCGCTGCATGAGCCATTCTGCCACCCGGCCTAAACAAAAACGCCGCTAAAACGCGGCGCATTCGTAATTAAAACTGGAGCGGGAAACGAGATTCGAACTCGCGACCCCAACCTTGGCAAGGTTGTGCTCTACCAGCTGAGCTATTCCCGCACTGTCTCGGTGACGGACGGTATTCTAACAATTCTTAGACGCGAGTCAAGCCTTTTACTGCAATGTTTTTGTGTATTGCTCTTTCCCGAACCACAATCAAACAAAACACTATGCAGCCTCTACTCTGATTCACTGTTGAAGTATGGCGAAGCCGCTTTCACATAAATCATCATTGACCACAGCGTCAGTACGGCAGAAAAATTCAATAACACATAACCAGAAACAACCCACGGAGTAAGCTCTGGCGGATTCGCAAGCAAGATAAGTAGTGCTACCATTTGCGCCGCAGTTTTCCACTTCCCCAAGCTAGAAACGGCAACCTTGTTACGCTTACCCAGCTCGGCCATCCATTCGCGCAGTGCGGAGACGACTATTTCACGACAAATAATAATTAGCGCCGGCAAAGTTAAATAAAGATTATGGTGTTGCTGCGCCAACAGTACCAAAGCCGTCGCTACCAGCAATTTATCCGCAACCGGATCAAGAAACGCGCCTAAAGAGGTGCTCTGCTCTAACTTACGCGCCAAGTATCCATCTAGCCAGTCAGTAACACTAGCAAGAGCAAACACTGCACTGGCCGCCAAATAACTCCACTTAAAAGGCAACAAAAACAGCAGAACAAGCACCGGAATCAGCGCCACACGCATGATTGTAAGAATGTTAGGAATGTTCATGGAATAGGTCTTACCAATCAATGTTTAAGTAGGCGAGTCGTTGTGCAGCGCGCTATAAATATTTTGCGCAAGACTGGCACTTATTCCGGGCGTCTTGGCAATTTCGTCCACACTTGCTCGTGAAAGCTCCTGCAAACCGCCGAAATAGTTTAGCAGCTCTCGCCGCCGTTTAGGGCCAATACCCGGAATTCCTTCTAAAGTCGAAGTATTGCGCGTCTTGGCACGCCGGGCACGATGCCCCGTAATAGCAAAACGATGCGCCTCGTCACGCACCTGCTGAATCAAATGCAGCGCTGGCGAATGCTCATCCAAACTAAGAATCGTTTGGCTGTCATTTAAGAACAGCGTTTCCATGCCCGCCTTACGCGTAACACCCTTGGCGACACCAACCAGCGTAATCTCTTGGATTGCTAACTCCTGCAGTACTTCACGCGCCATCTGCAACTGACCTTTACCGCCGTCAATCAACAGAACATCAGGCAACTGCCCACTGTCACTCTCGTGCTTGGCAAAACGACGCAGCAAAGCTTGATGCATAGCGGCATAGTCATCGCCGGGCGTAATGCCGCTGATATTAAAGCGGCGATAATCTGCTTTACGCGGTCCCGCCTGCTCAAACACCACGCAAGACGCCACAGTTGCTTCGCCCTGGGTATGGCTGATATCAAAGCATTCAATGCGCTTGACTTCTTCCTCGTTGAGCGCCTCGGCCAGCAAATTGAAACGCTGTTCAATCTGGCTTTGGCTGCTGAGGCGCGCCTGAATGGCATGCTCTGCATTAGTCACCGCCAAGCGCTGCCAACGTGCACGCATACCGCGTACTTGATGGCTTATATGCAACTGCTTGTTGTGCAGCTGAAAGATGGCGTTTATCAGGGTAGGGAAATCCTCATGCGGCTGATTCACAATGATGTCATCGGGTAATTCTAGCTGACGGCCCGACAAGTAATACTGACCTAAAAAAGCATTCAAAATATCAGCACTGTCTTGTTCAATCGCAATTTTCGGGTAGTAATTTTTACCACCAAGCACCCGCCCATCGCGCACGGTCAACACATGCACACAAGCACCGCCGGGCAAGCTATACACGGCAATCACATCCACATTGCCGTGCCCGCCTTCCATGCTATGCTGATCTTGCACGCGGCGAATTAGGCTAATTTGGTCACGATATTGTGCGGCCTGTTCAAACTCTAACTCGACTGAAGCCTGCTCCATCCGCTGGCTTAACTCTTGCGCCAAGCTGTCGCTGCGCCCTTCCAAAAACAACACCGACAGCCTTACATCTTCGGCATATTCTGCTTCGCTGACGAAACCAACACAGGGGGCTTTGCAACGTTTGATCTGGTATTGCAAACAAGGGCGGCTGCGATTGCGGTAAAAGCTGTCGCTACACTGACGCACATGAAAGGCTTTTTGTAACAGGCTCAGACTTTCACGAATAGCACCTGTGCTGGGATAAGGGCCAAAATAGCGTCCCTGCCCTTTACGTATTCCACGCTGGATACTTAGACTGGGAAACTCATCATTGCTCAGCACTACATACGGATAGGATTTATCATCGCGTAGCAAAATATTGTACGGTGGCCGCCACTTTTTAATCAGTGTTTGTTCAAGTAACAACGCCTCAGTTTCATTGGTGGTAATAGTGGTTTCGATCTGGGCAATTTTTGCCACCAATGCTGCCGTTTTTGGCGACAACTGACCGCTTTTAAAATAACTCGACAGACGGTTTTTTAGATTCTTGGCTTTGCCGATATACAGCAGCGTGCCGGCAGCATCCAACATCCGGTACACCCCGGGACGTTGGGTACATTGGCGTAGAAAGCTATTGGCATCGAAGGAGCTAGACATGGCGTCCGTTAAATAAAGGTTACTGCATGCTACATTTTACACGCTTTAGTGCAGCCGCATAATAAAGTATCTATTGTACAGGCGCCAGTTTGCTCAGCCTGTATAGACTGCTTTTTCCTGACGCATATTAACGGATACTGTACACTGCAACGTTCTTGGCGCCGCTATTGAAAACCCTAGCAGGCCCAATACTCTTTATCTCGGACAGCCCCATGACTCACGCCCCCTTTTCCAGTTTGCAGACGTTAAGTGCTGCTGAACTTAGCAATCTTGAACAGCTTGGGTTTCAGTACATGACTGAAATTCAACAGCAAGCCTTGCCACCTGCTTTAGCACAACAAGATATTATCGGCCAAGCCAAAACCGGCAGCGGCAAAACCGCCGCCTTTGGCATTCCTTTATTGCACAAGCTTAATCAACGTTTTTTTGCCGTGCAGGCGCTCATTCTTTGCCCAACACGCGAGCTAGCCAGCCAGGTTGCCGAAGATGTTCGCAAGCTGGCACGCTTTCAAGCCAATATTAAGGTGGTGGTGCTGTCTGGCGGCGTAGGCATCGGGCCGCAAATAGCCTCGCTTGAACATGGTGCCCATGTGATTGTGGGCACTCCAGGACGCATTAAAGACCACTTGCGCAAAGGCACGCTAGATATTAGCCAGGTGCAAACGCTCGTACTGGACGAAGCCGACCGCATGCTGGACATGGGCTTTCGCGATGATATTGAACACATCGTCGGCCATACGCCTGCCGAGCGGCATACCATGCTTTTTTCCGCGACCTACCCTGCCAATATTGAGCAGCTCAGTCGCCAGATGCAACGCAAGCCCGTGCGTATTAGCGTTGAATCTGTACACCAAAGTAGCAGCATTCAGCAGCGCTTGATTATTTGCCCGCGCAACCAAAAGCCTGAGCTATTAATCAAAGCTATCCAACACTTTGTGGTCGAGCATGCTGTTATTTTTTGCAACACCAAGCTCGAAGTTGAAGAAGTGGCGCAGCGTCTGCGCATGGAAGGCTACACCAGCTTGGCACTGCATGGCGATTTAGAGCAGCGCGATCGAGATGAGATTTTTGTGCGCTTTAAAAACAACAGCGCCCACTTTTTAGTTGCTACTGACGTCGCCGCCCGCGGTTTGGATGTGGACGAACTGCCCGTGGTGATTAATTATGATTTGCCGCACGAGCGTGAAGTCTATACCCACCGTATTGGTCGTACCGGTCGCGCTGGCAGTACAGGTTTAGCCATTAGCCTGGCCCATGATAAAGACAGCTTTAAAATAGCGGCTATCAATGCGCTACAAGGCATGGATATGCATGAATACCCGCCCGAAAAGCTGTGCCGTAAACCCAGCAAGGTTACTAAACCGAACATGGTCACCTTATCCTTGGCCGCGGGGCGTAAAGACAAGCTGCGCCCAGGCGATATTCTTGGCGCCTTAACCAATGACGGTGGCATTCCCGGCAGTAGCGTCGGTAAAATTGATGTGCTTGAATTTACCGCTTATGTAGCCGTGGAGCGCAGCTGCGCACGGCAAGCGCTGGAGCATCTGCGCACGGGTAAAATCAAAAACAAGAGCATTAAAGTGCGTAGAGTGTAAAAATTTAGCTAAGCAAGTCACGAGGCAACTATGTTCGTATTAGATGAGCGTTTAAAAAATGATACCTGTTGGCTGGGCGACTTTCCCTTGTGCCGCGTTTTATTGATGAACGACAGCAGGTATCCATGGTTAATTCTGGTTCCCAGGCAAGCTGATATCAGTGAAGTTTTCCAGCTCAGCGCGCCACAGCAGCAAACACTCTGGCAGGAAACCACTCAGGTAGCCCATGCGCTTAACACTCTTTTTGCTGCCGATAAAATGAACATCGCTACTTTAGGCAATGTGGTGAACCAACTGCATATGCACGTAGTCGCTCGCATGCGTAATGACGCAGCATGGCCTGCGCCGGTTTGGGGCAAAGGCACAGCCGAACCCTATAGCGCTGTGCAAATCCAGCTGCTACGTAAGCAAATCGGCAAAATTTTAGGTGAAAACTTTGTAGCTCAAGAGGAAACAGCATGAGTGCACTCGAGTCACGCTTAGCAGATTTGGAAATTCACCAAGCTTTTCAAGATGATACCGTACAAACCCTCAGCGATATCATCGCCGACCAACAACAGCAAATAGATAAGCTCAAGCGACAACTGGAGCTACTGGATCAGCGTCTGCAAGAACAACAGTCTGACCTAACAGAAGTCCCAAGCGATCCGCCGCCGCATTATTGAGCTATCACTGAGCATCAACCCGTGCATGAACACAAATTAACAACTGGAACAGCTTGATGAAAATACTGGTGACTGGAGGTGCAGGCTTTATTGGCTCTGCGGTAGTACGGCATATTATTCAACACACCCAAGACAGCGTAATCAATGTTGACGTGCTGACCTATGCAGGAAATTTAGAGTCCTTAGCCCAGATCAGTAACAACCCACGCTATGCCTTTGCGCAGGTGGATATCTGTAACCGTGCAGAACTAGACCTTGTGTTTGCCCAGCACCAGCCCGATGCAGTCATGCACTTAGCAGCTGAAAGTCATGTGGATCGCTCCATCGACGGCCCCGCTAAATTCATTCACACCAATATAGTAGGCACCTATACGCTGCTCGAAGCTGCCCGCCACTACTGGCAGCAGTTGGACGAGTCGCGCAAAAACTGCTTTCGTTTTCACCATATCTCTACCGATGAAGTCTATGGCGATCTACCGCACCCCAGCGATGACCCGCGTGCAACTAAAACGCTGTTTACCGAAACCACTACTTACGAGCCCAGCAGCCCTTACTCGGCGAGTAAAGCCAGCTCTGATCATCTGGTTCGTGCATGGCTGCGCACTTACGGCTTACCCACGCTAGTGACCAACTGCTCTAACAATTACGGGCCTTACCACTTCCCAGAAAAACTGATTCCGTTGGTCATCCTCAATGCGCTCGAAGGTAAACCTTTACCTATTTACGGCAAAGGCGATCAAATCCGTGACTGGCTCTACGTAGAAGACCACGCCCGCGCACTTTATAAAGTCGTTACCGAGGGCAAAATAGGCGAAACCTACAACATCGGTGGCCACAACGAAAAAACTAATTTAGAAGTCGTGGAAACAATTTGTGCGATACTTGATGAACTCGCCCCAGTCAAACATACGAAATTAACCATCAAAAATTACAAAAGTTTGATAACTTTTGTAAGCGACCGCCCCGGCCACGACCGCCGCTACGCCATTGACGCCAGCAAGATCGAGCGAGAACTCGGCTGGACTCCGCAAGAGTCTTTTGAATCAGGCATCCGCAAAACCGTACAATGGTATTTGGCTAACCAACACTGGTGTCAACGCGTACAGGATGGCAGTTATCAGCGGGAACGCTTAGGTATTGTTTAGAAGCATTTGATTTATCAGATCAGGCTCTAACTAAGTCAGAAGACTATCAAACAGTCTTCTGACTTCTGCTGCTCTACCTGCCCGTCTGTCGCTTCTTACGATGTTCAATTTTTTTCTTATTCGCGATTAGACGTCTCTTTTTATTTACCTGTCGCTCGCTCAGTTTGTTTTTCTTGTGCGCAAAGGGGTTTTCGCCGCCTTTAAATTCGATCCGGATTGGCGTTCCTACCAGTTTGAGTACACGACGGTAGGTGTTTTCCAAATAGCGCAAATATGCCTTGGGTACTGATTCGGTCTGATTACCATGAATTACAATCAGCGGCGGGTTAGCACCACCCAAGTGGGCGTAGCGCAGCTTGATACGTCGACCATTCACCATCGGTGGCTGATGTTCACGTACTGCGTCTTCAAGAATTTGTGTTAGGCGACTGGTCGGCCAACGGGTGACAGCTGAAGTAAAGGCACTCTGCACCGAGCGATACAGGTGTCCCACGCCCGTACCATGCAGCGCAGAAATAAAGTGGATATCGGCAAAATTAACAAAAAACAGGCGACGTTCAAGCTCTACTTTTACATAGTCACGCTCACTAGGCTGCATGCCATCCCACTTGTTAATGGCAATGACGATGGCGCGTCCAGCTTCCAAAGCAAAGCCCAGCAGGTTTAAATCGTGGTCAACAATGCCTTCGCGCGCATCCACCACGAAAATCACCACGTTGGCGTCTTTAATGGCTTGCAGGGTTTTCACCACCGAGAACTTTTCTACTTCCTCATGGATTCTGCCACGCCGACGCACACCTGCTGTGTCAATAAAGGTGTATTTTTCGCCATCACGCTCAAAGGGAATGTAGATACTGTCGCGGGTGGTGCCGGGCTGGTCAAAAACCACCACGCGCTCTTCACCCAACATGCGGTTGACCAGTGTTGATTTACCTACGTTAGGGCGACCAATAATAGCGATTTTAATTCCGTCTTTAGCGCTGGGTCCCGGCACTTTGACGAGATCTTCGCCCTCAACAAACTCAAGCTCTGCCACCTCTGGCTCAGGTTCATACTCTGTTAATGCCCATTCCATCAACCGGTTAATACCACGGCCTTGGCTGGCAGCAATACCAATCACATCACCCAGCCCCAGCGCACTAAACTCAGCAGTAACTACGTGTTCATCGAGACTATCAACTTTGTTGACCGTTACTAGAGTGCGCTTATTGCGTTTACGCAAATGGGTAGCGATATGCTCATCAGCTGGGCACAGACCATCACGCGCATCAACGAGAAAAAGCACAATATCCGCCTCTTCAATCGCCAATAACGACTGTTCGGCCATCTTGGCATCGATGCCTTCTTCATCACCCGAGATGCCGCCTGTATCAATTAAGATATAGTCGCGCCCCTGCCATTTAGCATCACCGTACTGACGATCACGGGTTAATCCCGGAATATCGCCAACAATAGCGTTTCGAGTCTTGGTCAATCGATTAAATAAGGTGGACTTGCCCACATTGGGACGGCCGACCAAAGCAATTACAGGAACCATGGGCTCCTCCATAATATTTTAAAAACAGCTCAAAGAGTGCAGTGTGCTGGGAGTATTTTGGAACACATTCAGCAGGAACGCTAAGAATAGGTTCCTGCTGAGAGGCTGAGGTGAATGTAAAGCTGGGCTATATAATACTTGGGTAAACTTGTGTCATTACTTAATGGTTAGCGCCACCAACTTGCCACCGTTACCATACACATACAGCCAGCCACCAACGACTAGCGGCTGCACGCGCAGACCTTTTTTATCAATACGTGTACGAGAAACAAAGCGGCCATCGACCTGACTGAGCAAGTGCAAATAGCCTTCTACATCACCCACCGCGATATAACTCGAAAAAACGGCTGGACCAGACAGCTTTCTGCGTAACAGCTTTTCATTGCTCCACATAGCAGTGCCCGAGCGCTCATCAATACTTTCAACCACGCCTGCTTCTAGGCTGGTATAGGCGTTACCAAACCCCTGTCCCACACCCACATAGCTTGATGCATCGCGCTGCCACAAGATACGACCAGTTTCTTCATCAAGTCCTGCCACTTTACCTTGGTAGGCTGCAACATAAAGTACTGAGTTCTTCAGTAACAGCTGACCATCAATATCGACCATACGTTCAAGCTCGGTACGCCCCGAAGGCATAGCCACGCGCTGCTCCCAAATTGGCAAACCACGCTCTAACTCAACCGCAATCACCTTACCGCTGGATAAGCCGGCATAAACCACATAGGGCGTAATCAGCGGAGCACTGCTGCCACGCAAGGTTAACAGTGCGGGTGTGTTTTCATAAATCCAGCGTCGCTGACCTGTATCAGCCTCTAGCGCAATCAAGCGATCATCCTGGGTTTGCACAACCACCACATCGCCATTGGTGGCCGGTGCTGATAAAACCTCACTGGCGACATTGACACGCCATAACTCATTACCGGTTGTGCTGTCTAGGGCAATCACATCACCTGACAGCGTACCCAGCACGACCAAACCAGAACCTGCACCAACACCGCCTGAAACCTGCGCTTTGAGTTTTTTCTGCCATTGGCGCTTTCCGCTAAAACGGTCCAAGGCAACTACTTTACCTTTTACGTCTGCAACAAAAATCCGATCGCCATCAACCGCCGGTGTAAGGGTGTTCCATAGCTTACCCTGCCCCTTACCAACGCTGGTACTCCACTCTTTACGCAACTTAACTTCTTGCGTAAGTTTTTCTAATTTCATTGGCTGCGGCTCTTTTTTCTTTTTACTGCTACAGCCGGCTAACGACACCGCAAGAACGACACAAAGAATATAGGCTAGGCGCTTCACGTTAAGCATCCTTCTGGGCTAGATTGTCCAGTTTCAGTGTTAATACGCTGGAAGGCGCGTTTTCAGATAGGGTTTCTTTGGCTTGCACGTAGGCAGCACGGGCTTCTTGCTCACGCCCCAACTGCAACAAAATATCGCCACGCAACTCATTGCGCGCAGATTGGAAAGCGGCTACGCCTTTGCCTTCAAGAAGTTTTAATGCTTGCTCGGCTTGATCTTGAGCGGCTAAAACGCGTGCCAAACGCTGCTGTGCCAACTCAGCCAACGTCGTGTTTGCTGGTTTATCAACCACTTTACGCAACGCTGCAGCGGCATCATCAAGGCGATCTTCATCAACTGCCAAACGCGCCACAATCAAGTGTGCATACTGGGTATAAGCGTGATTGGGTTTTAAATCTTCAAGGGATTTAGTTAATTTCGCCACCTCAGCTAAATTAGCCTCTGCTTGGTTAAAAGCTGTTTCAAGCAGCTGCTGATACAGGGTTGAAAGATGTTGTGCTTGGTTCGTCTGCTGCTTTTGCCAGGTTTGCCAGCCAAAAACGAGTGCCAACGCCAATACCGCGCCGACCAGCAACGGCTTACCATTGCGCTGCCACCAGTCTTTAAACAGCGCAATTTGTTCTTCTTCAGTGTACTGACTCACGCCGACACTCCTATGCAGTTGTGTTAAATAATTGTGCCAGATGATCAATCAGCTCATCTAGCGCTAGCGTTTGTTGCTCGTCTTCGTTGCGCAGTGGTTTGATACTTATTTGCTGAGCCTGCAGCTCATTATCACCCAAAATCAACGCATACAAAGCAGAACTTTTATCGGCTTTTTTAAACTGGCTTTTGAAACTGCCACCACCAGCATTCACCTGCAAGCGAACCTGTGGCAAAGCATCACGGATACGTTCTGCCCACTGCAACGCTGCCAACTCGCTGGCTTCACCAAAGGCGCAAAAGTACAGATCGACTTGCTGCTGCAAATGCTCTGGCGCTTTACCCAGGGTTTCTAGCAGTAAAATCAAACGCTCAATACCCATCGCAAAACCAACACCAGGTGTCGGTCGACCACCCATCTGCTCAACCAGCCCATCGTAACGGCCACCGGCACATACCGTACCCTGAGCGCCCAGTTTGTCGGTCACCCACTCAAAGACGGTTTTACTGTAGTAATCCAAGCCGCGTACCAAACGGTTGTTAAGCTCATATGGCACACCCACAGCATCCAAGCGCGCACGCACGCCAGCAAAGTGCTCACGCGATTCGTTATCCAGATAGTCTTCTAGTTTGGGCGCATCAAGCAGCAAGGCTTGAGTGTCTGGATTTTTAGAGTCCAATACGCGCAGCGGATTCGTGGCAACCCGACGCTGGCTGTCTTCATCCAACTGCTCAAAACGCGCCTGCAAATACTCTACCAACGCTTGGCGATACACGGCTCGTGCTTGTGCAGTTCCCAAGCTGTTTAATTCCAGCGTCACGCTGTCAGCGATGCCTAAGGCTTTCCACAAGCGCCAGCTGAGCACAATCAACTCTGCGTCAACATCTGGACCCGGTAGATTAAAGGCTTCAACCCCAATTTGGTGAAACTGACGATAGCGTCCTTTTTGCGGCCGCTCATGACGAAACATCGGCCCGCTATACCAGAGCTTTTGCACTTGTCCACCGCTGGCCAAGCTGTGCTCCATAACTGCGCGCACACAGCTAGCCGTGCCTTCCGGACGCAGGGTTAACGAATCCCCATTACGGTCAGCGAAGGTGTACATTTCTTTTTCAACAATATCAGTCACCTCACCAATCGATCGACGAAATAACTCGGTGAACTCAACGATAGGCATGCGAATTTGCCGATAACCATAATTATCGAGCACATCAGCCACTGTCTGCTCAAAATAACGCCATAGTGCTGTCTGCTCAGGCAGAATATCGTTCATGCCACGAATGGCTTGTAGGGGCTTACTCACACAGATTCCTTAAAAACTACTACTTAGTACGCGCGATCACCGCAGCGTCTTGAGTCTGCTTGACGGCAGCACGCTGGCGAATCATTTTTTCTAGCTCATCAACCAGCCGCTCGTTGCTGAGTTTTTGCGCCGGTACACCATCGATATAAACAAGATTTGGCGAACCGCCAGTTAAGCCCAGATCCACTTCTTTCGCTTCGCCCGGACCATTTACCACACAACCAATCACTGCCACATCCAAAGGCACCAACAAGTCTTCCAGCCGTTGCTCTAGCTCGTTCATGGTTTTCACCACATCAAAATTTTGCCGTGAGCAACTGGGGCAAGCAATAAAGTTAATTCCGCGCGTGCGCAGACGCAAGGATTTCAAAATATCAAATCCCACTTTAATTTCTTCAACTGGGTCTGCCGCCAACGACACACGTATGGTGTCCCCAATGCCTTCTGCCAGCAGCATGCCTAAACCCACTGCAGACTTAACCGTGCCTGAGCGCAAGCCACCAGCTTCGGTGATACCCAAATGCAGCGGCTGTTCAATTTGGCGCGCCAACTGGCGGTAAGCCTCCACCGCCATAAACACGTCTGAGGCTTTGACACTGACTTTAAAATCAGGAAAATTTAAACGGTCTAGATGCTCAACATGACGCAGGGCTGACTCAACCAGTGCCTCGGGTGTCGGCTCGCCGTATTTTTTCTGCAAATCTTTTTCTAATGAACCGGCATTCACACCAATACGAATAGGAATGCCGCGATCACGGGCCGCATCAACCACGGCTTTAATACGCTGTTCATTGCCGATATTGCCCGGGTTAATGCGCAGACAATCCACGCCCAGCTCAGCCACGCGTAAAGCGATTTTATAGTCAAAATGAATATCAGCAACCAAGGGTACAGTGACTGATTTTTTGATCTGGCCAAAGGCTTCTGCCGATTGCATATCGGGAACGGAGACCCGCACTATATCAGCGCCAGCCTGTTCCAAACGTTGGATTTGCGCAACGGTAGCGGCAACATCCTCGGTATTGGTGTTGGTCATGCTTTGCACACTGATAGGGGCATCGCCACCTACGGGCACTGCACCGACATAAATCTTACGAGAAACGCGGCGCTGAATATAAGACGTATTGTGCACCTGAACTAACCTAGCTTGATACGGGCAATATTGCCGCGAATTTTGGAGTCGAAGTCAACTTGCTGACCATTGAAGGTGATAAATACACCCTTGGCATAACCAAGATGAATCTCAAAAGGACCATCTCCCGACAATTTTAGCACTTCACCGGCACGCTTAAGGCCGCTGGCAAGTTCATTGCCCTGTGCATCAGTCACGCGTATCCAGCTGTCTTGGATAAAGCTTAACTCAAGCTCATCAACACGCTCGGCAGTGCTCGCAGACTCAACAACGGGCGCACTAGCTTCTGCTTCCGTAGCCGGCTCTGGTTCGAGCGCTGTCATTTGAATTTCTTCAATATCCATACTGGCCGTTTGCGCGTTAAGCTCATCCAAACTTTGGATGTGTAACGTGCCGTCCACGCCTTCAACTTCAACCTTATTTAACAGGGTTTGCTTGTCGCTCTGGCTTTGGCGGTTGTCTTTTTGTTCGAACCACCAATAACCGGCTAACCCGGCAATCACTACAAGCAACAACACGAAGCTGATTAAGAAAAAGCGCGCGCGCGATTTGCGCTCGATATTTTGCAAAGGTTTAACACCCTCTCGTGGCTGTTCTTCCTGAACGTACTGCTTTGACAAACTGTTGCCATCAAGGCCGAGCACGTTAGCGTATGAGCGAATATAGCCACGTATAAAAGTGGTGCCGGGTAAAGCATCGTAGCGATCGTCTTCTAGGTTTTGCAGTGTGGCAGCTCTTAAGTTTAACTGTGCCGCTACAACTTCTAAGGTCAACCCTTTATTTTCCCGCGCTCGGCGAAGAGTTGCACCTAACAAAGACACTGCAGCATCCGCTTGTGTTGTTTCATCAACATCTGAGTTGCTCATTATTGCTCCGTTCTATAAGCCTGGTACTCTGCGCTTGCAGGGTACAGTCGTTTTAATTGCAATCCCAAACTTGCTGCTTGGTCTCGATCCTCAAAAATCTTAGCTAAACGCACACCTAACAAGAGGCTCGCTGCGTTGTGCTCGCTGATTGACACAAAAGACTCATAATATCTTCTTGCTGCAATATAGTCTTTACGCTCATAGGATAAAGTCCCCAGCTCCAATAAAGATATTGGTTGCTGTGCATCTAAGCGCAGTGCACGCTGAAAGTAATGGTACGCATCTTCCGCTCGGTCAAGGCGTAGCGCGGTCATCCCAAGGTTTTCAAACACTCTTGAACGACTTAGGTACATCGTGTCCTTAGCCGCTTCGGAAAAAACGTTATATGCCTCGTCATAGCGTTCTTGTTCAAATAAAAAACTACCGTAGTTATTTAGTATTCGCGTGTCACGCTTATTCGAGAGCGCCTTTTTAAAGTTTTTTTCAGCTAATTCTGGCTCCATTTCCTGCTGGAATACTAATGCCAGAATCTCCAGCGCTTCGCTGTCGTTAGGGTTTATCTTTAGTACATTTTGTAACGGAACTTTAGCTTGTCCAGTCATACCTTCGCGCAAGTAACCAACGGCCAAATCAATATAAGCCTGTCTAGCCTGCTCGCGCCCCTCTGCTGTGCGCATTGGTTGTGCCGGGCCTGATGTGACACAGCCTACTAGCAAACTGAGAAAAGTAATTAATATTCCTGTTCGTAGCATGCTATTTTCTCCATTAAAAACACGCACCCCTTTACTAAACTTCAAGCTGGCGTACGGCAATATAACGCTCGCTGCGTTTTGTTTTGTCTTGCACCTGACCAACCAGCTGACCACAGGCGGCATCTATGTCATCGCCACGCGGGGTACGTACAGTAACATTGTAACCAGCATTATGCAGAGCATCTTGAAAACGACGTATCGCATTATTGCTAGGTCGTTCGTAACCTGAATATGGAAACGGATTAAAAGGTATCAGGTTAATTTTACAGGGTATATCTTTTAGCAACTCACTCAGCTGCTGAGCATGCTCAGGCTGGTCATTAACCCCACTTAACAGTGTGTACTCAACCGTTAAATAACGCTTTTCACCCAAACTGCTGATATAACGCTGACAGGAATCTAATATTACAGCTAAAGGATATTTTTTATTGATCGGCACCAATTGATTGCGTAATTCATCATTAGGAGCATGCAAGGACAGGGCTAAAGCCACATCGATTTCTTCAGCCAGTCGGTCCAGCATCGGCGCCACACCCGCAGTGGATAGAGTGACTTTACGCTTGGAAATACCATAACCAAAATCGTCCAGCATAATATGCATGGCTGCCACGACATTATCAAAGTTGAGCAACGGCTCACCCATGCCCATCATCACCACGTTAGTAATGGCTCTATCTATTTTACCCGGCACACTGCCAAAGGACTTATTGGCTATCCACACCTGACCGATAATTTCTGCGGCTGTCAGATCACTATTAAAACCTTGTTTACCGGTCGAACAAAAGCTGCAATCCAGCGCACAGCCCGCTTGGGATGAAACACAGAGCGTGCCGCGATTATTTTGCGGGATGTAAACCGTTTCAACACAACTGCCTGACGCCACACGAATCACCCACTTGCGTGTGCCATCTTCAGAAATATCTTCACTGACAACTTCAGGGCCTTGAATATAGGCACTGCGCTCGAGCTTCTCCCGCAGTGCCTTACCCACATTGGTCATGTCCACAAAGTTGTCCACGCCAAAGTGGTGAATCCATTTCATCACCTGTGCCGCACGAAAACGCTTTTCGCCTAAATCGGCAAAAAACGCTTCCATTTGCGGCAAAGTTAAACCCAACAGGTTAATTTTTTCAGGTACGGCTTGATTCATGGACTCACCTAGTCAATCGCTCAATTAGCGAATGCGATCGCACAGCTCAGTGCTGGCAAAGAAGAACGCGATTTCACGTGCTGCTGCTTCTTCTGAATCAGAACCGTGGACAGCGTTTTCATCAATAGACTGAGCGAAATCAGCACGGATAGTTCCCGCTGCCGCTTCTTTAGGGTTAGTTGCACCCATCAATTCGCGGTTTTTGGCAATAGCGTCTTCGCCCTCAAGAACCTGCACAATCACAGGGCCGGAAGTCATAAAGTTTACCAAGTCATTAAAAAAAGGACGCTCTTTGTGCTCAGCGTAGAAACCACCTGCTTCACGCGCAGACAGTTGAACCATTTTCGAAGCAACTACACGCAAACCTGCTTTTTCGAAACGGGTGGTGATTTCACCGATAACATTTTTTGCCACTGCATCAGGCTTAATGATGGAAAACGTACGTTGTACGGCCATGGAAAACTCCAAAGATAAAAAATTAAAAAAAGAACACCCAAGCAAGTTAATACTCGCTTAAAGTAGTCCCAACCTAAACCCGCAGATTATACGGGTTTTCTTGCTAAAAGCGTAGGTACTCTGCGTATAGAGTTCGCACTGTAAATCTGATTTTAATGAACGCTCTACTCTAGTGCAATTTTGACTGCACCGCAGAGCAGAAGATAGGCGGCGACACCACAGTCTGTGCTGCGGCAGCTGGTTTACCGGCCACGCAAAAACAAAGCATCCAACTCTGTCATGTTCAACTGTGTCCAAGTCGGGCGGCCATGATTGCACTGGCCACTACGCTCGGTGATTTCCATATCACGCAACAATGCATTCATTTCTGCAATGCTCAATTGTCGGTTAGCGCGTACAGCGCCATGGCACGACATAGTCGCGAGCAGCTCGTTAATATGCGCCTGAACCCGGTCACTGCTGCCGTACTCCATCAAATCCGCCAACACCGCTTGCACCAAGTCCGCAGCGTGCGCCTGCTTAAGTAATGCTGGGATTTGGCGAATCGCGATACTTTCTTCACCCAACGTCTGCAATTCAAAACCTAACTGATTAAACCACTGCGCATTTTGCTCAGCGCAATCAATCTCACGCGCACTTAGGCTCAGCGTTTGCGGCACCAGCAACGGCTGTCCGCGCAAACCTTCTTGCGCCATCGCTGTTTTCAAACGCTCGTACATCACGCGCTCGTGGGCAGCGTGCATATCCACCAACACCAGCCCAAGTTGATTTTCCGCCAATATGTAAATTCCTTTCAGTTGCGCGATGGCATAGCCCAAGGGTGGGATTTCAGTTTCGGCTACAGTGTTTTCACCCATCAGTGGCGCAGTAAAAGCCTGATAAGCCTGTGATTGAGGGGCGCTAAAATTCACCGTTGAACGGCTGTCGTAGCCAAACGATCTTGCAGAAATATTGGACTGCTCCGTCGGGCTGTCACGCAAACCTAGCTCATTTTGCCCAGCAAACTCGCCGGCCATCACACCCGTTACCGCAGAAGGTGCAAGCATCTGACTGCTTGCTGGTGCACTGACGGCATCACCCGGACGTACTTCAGCCAAAGTGCGGTTCAGTGCTGAATAAAGAAAATCATGCACAGAGCGCCCATCACGAAAGCGCACCTCATGCTTAGTGGGATGCACGTTAACATCCACTTTATTGGGATCTAATTCTAGATACAGGACAAAGGCTGGAAATCTGCCGCCATACAGCACATCGCGATAGGCTTGGCGCACCGCATGACCGACCAGCTTGTCACGCACGGTTCTGCCGTTGACATAAAAATACTGCATATCCGCCTGGCTGCGGGAAAATGTCGGCAAGCCAACCCAACCCCACAGCCGCAACCCATTGCGCTCTATGTCGATGGGCAGCGCCTGCTCCATAAACTCATCACCTAATAGCTGGGCGATACGCCGTGCTTTGCTCTGCTCATCGGTTGCGCTGTGCAAGGCATAAATTGAGCGGTTGTTATGGCGCAAATGAAAGGCCACATCAAAACGCGCCAGCGCCATGCGCTTGACTACTTCTTGTAAATGGTCAAATTCGGTCCTTTCGGTACGCAAAAACTTACGGCGCGCAGGGGTGTTATAAAACAGATCGCTCACCTGCACCGTAGTTCCCTGCGGATGCGCGGCGGGTTGCACCAACGGCTCCATTTGTCGCCCTTGCGCTTCTACCTGCCAAGCCTGCTCAGCATCGGCTGTACGCGAGGTTAAGCACAGGCGTGAAACCGAGCTTATAGATGCCAAAGCTTCGCCACGAAAACCCAAGGTCGACACCCCCTCAAGATCAGCCAGCTCCACTATCTTGCTAGTTGCATGGCGCTCTAGTGCCAAAGGCAGTTGTTGGTGCGCGATACCACGACCGTTATCACGGATACGCAGTAACTTAACGCCACCTTCTTCCGCTTCAATATCAATGCGATTAGCGCCAGCATCCAGTGCATTTTCAAGCAACTCTTTGGCTACAGAGGCAGGACGCTCTACCACCTCACCCGCTGCAATTTGGTTGGCTAACAGTGGACTTAGTAAGTGGATAACCGCTGTGTTACTCATGGTTGTGCCGCCAAAGTCCGTGCTGGAATAGTCAATTTTTGACCTATATGAATGGTGTCACCTTTTAATTTATTGGCTCGGCGAATCTCTGCGATAGAAACCTGATAGCGCAACGCTAAAATCGAAACACTCTCACCCGATTTAACCACGTGCTGCAGTGGGCCAATCAATGTCTTCCCTGCATCACGTTGTGCAGCGACGTAAGTGCCCGCCGGCGGATTACTATAAAAAAACTGTTTAACCCCAGTATGAATTGAACGGGCTATTGCCATTTGGTGGGAGCGGTTCGCCAGCTTACGCGATTCTGCTGGGTTGGTAATAAAGCCGGTCTCGACCAAAATCGAAGGCATATCCGGTGATTTAAGCACCATAAATCCGGCTTGCTCAACGCGTGCTTTATGCAGCCGCGTGACATTGCCCATCTGGTTTAATATTTTCTGTCCGACATCCAAACTTGAAGCCAAAGAAGCCGTCATCGACAGATCCAACAACACACCCGCCAATACTTGATCCTTATCGCCTAAACTCACATTGCCTGCACCGCCAATAAGATCCGAGCGGTTCTCGCTATCGGCCAGCCAGCGCGCTGTTTCTGAAGTCGCTCCACGATCAGATAAAGCATAGACCGATGCCCCGTATGCCGAAGCGCGCGGTGCAGCATCGGCATGCACGGAGATGAACATGTCAGCATTTTTTTTGCGCGCAATGTCTGTACGTTTGCGCAGCGGAATAAAATAATCACCGGTGCGTACTAATTCTGCTCGAAATCCTTTCTCAGCATTGATTTGGCGTTGTAGCTCTTTAGCTATAGCTAGCACCACATCTTTTTCCTTCAATCCGCGCGGACCAATAGCACCTGGGTCCTCACCACCATGACCCGCATCAATGGCAATAACAATGTCACGCTGCTTATAAGTGGCTGGGGTTTTAGCGGTTGAAATCGGTGTGCTAGGCACCGTTATGGGAACGGTGGGCTCAGCCTTGTTGCCTGTAGTACCTTTCTCATCATAGAGATCCACAACCAAGCGGTGGCCATACTGTTGGTTTGGCGCCAAAGTAAAGCTCTTAGGTGTAACCTTTGCCGCCATATCCAACACGATACGCAGCTCATTAGCTTGCAAACCTACACGCACATCTTTTATGGGTGACTTTTGTTCCAGGATCGCTTTAAGATCTGCGGACAGTCGCGTACTTTTAACATCAATGACGATACGTTCCGGGCTGTCCAGCGCAAACACATTGTGCGTAACCGGACCGCTAAGGTCGAAAACCAGCCGCGTGTTATCCGGCGCACGCCATAAGCGCACCCCTTTAATATCTGTGGCAGCAAAAACCTGCATGGGAAAAAGCATGCACAGCACAAGAGTTGCTAAGAAAAAACGCAGCCGCATACTTACCTCACAGGCGGTTTAATTGTGCCACAGCCGCACACCAGTTTTTTGCGCGCGTACTATAAGGCGTTAATACAACCCGTCGTCCTTGCTGGTGAGTGTATATACTAATATGCAAATCAGGCTCTGGCAAAACGCCTTGGCCCTTCTGCGGCCATTCAATAATGCATAAATCATCGTCGGCCAAGTAATCGCGTATGCCCAAAAACTCCAACTCTTCTGGGTCAGCTAGGCGATACAGATCAAAATGCCACAGCTGCAAGTCACCTACAACATAGGGTTCTACTAGGGTAAAGGTGGGGCTCTTAACCGCTCCTTGGTGACCTAAACCTTGGATAATTCCACGCGATAAGGTCGTTTTCCCCGCTCCTAGATCACCCTGTAAAAACAACAAGCCATGTCCAGCGGTCAAACGTGCCAACTGCGTACCCAACGCCAAGGTTTGTGCCTCGTCAGCTAAAAAAAGTTCAATCTCCGACATATCCCCGCCTTGCAAACCCTGAGTAAATGCGCCCGAACATTCATTACTCAACGCCTTTACCCCTTGTTATACTGCATATCCGCAAATTATACCTACATGTCTGCACGATGACCGAACAAAATTCCGCTTTACAGCCATTAGCTCAATGCATTAAGCAATGGGGTAATGAACTAGGCTTTGCCGACGTGGGCATCAGCGGCACCGACCTAAGCGCGGATGAACCGCATCTGCTTAGCTATCTTGCCGCCAACTATCACGGCGAAATGGATTATTTAGCCAAGCACGGCACCCTGCGTTCTAGACCTACAGAACTAATGCCCGGCACCCTGCGGGTAATTTCTGTGCGTATGAATTATGTGCCTGCCGATACACACATGCTGGAAACCCTAAAGCAGCCAAGTTTAGCCTATATTTCCCGTTATGCTCTGGGGCGCGACTACCATAAACTGATGCGCAAACGTCTGCAGCAGCTTGCCGAACGTATCAAACTTGAAATTGAGCCGCTCAACTATAGGGTTTTTGTTGATAGCGCTCCCGTACTCGAGTCTGCCCTAGCTCGCAATGCTGGCCTGGGCTGGATTGGTAAAAACACCCTGCTGCTGAATCGCACTGCAGGCAGCTTCTTTTTCTTGGGTGAAATTTTTGTCGATATTCCGCTACCTGAGGACGAACGCCAAGCCAGCAACCATTGCGGTTCGTGCACCGCCTGTCTAGATCGCTGCCCTACTCAAGCTTTTGTCGGCCCTTACATCCTAGATGCACGCCGCTGTATATCTTATTTAACCATTGAGCTCAAAGGCGCCATCCCGCTTGAGCTACGCCCACTAATAGGCAATAGGGTGTTTGGTTGTGATGATTGCCAAATTGTCTGCCCTTGGAACCGCTTTAGTAAGACCACCCAAGAAGAAGACTTCTCACCTAGACAGCACTTAGATAACGGCAGTTTGATCGATTTATTTCGTTGGACTGAGGAAGAGTTTCTTGAACGCACCCAAGGCTCACCCATTAGACGTACCGGCTATGAAAACTGGTTGCGCAATCTAGCCGTTGGGTTGGGTAATGCACCCAGTTGTATTAGTGTGATTGAAGCCTTAAAAAGCCGTATTGAATACCCCAGCGCAACTGTAAGAGAGCATGTGCAATGGGCGCTAGAGCAGCATGATTTGAAAGGATATAAATAAACACCAATAGCGCGAACGACCTGCTCAGTCGCCCACGCTACCGATGTTTTAGTTTGCTAACTTAGCGTACACCTGCCTGACGCAAAGCAGCTGGAGTGAACTCACCCGAAGTTGCTTCGATATTAAACTCATACGAACGACGCTCTTCGTTTTTCATACCCAGCGCCAAGTAGCGACCTGATTGTACGTCATACAGAGTTTCCACCGCATACCAAGGCACCTGCTGAGCAAAGTACTGCAACGCATGCGCTTCGGCTACACGCCACAGGTTTCCGCGACCGTCGTAATGATCGATAACAGCGGCCTGCCAAGTGTCCTCATCAATGTAGAAGTCACGTTTGGCATAGATATGACGCTCGCCTTCTTTCAGGGTTGCGGTTACATGCCAGACACGGTGCAGCTCGTAGCGTGGCAAGTCCTGATTGATGTGGCCGGCCTTCAGAATGTCGCTGTACTTAAGCTCGGGCGAGTCCAGACGGTAGTTGTTGTAGGAAATATACATTTCCTTCTTGCCGTGCAGCTCCCAGTTATAGCGATCCGGCGCACCGTTATACATATCCAGGTTATCGGATGTACGCATACCATCAGCCGCTGTACCCGGACCGTCGTAGGAAACCTGCGGGGCACGACGCACGCGGCGCTGACCGGCGTTATACAACCAAGCCATACGCGGCTCTTTAATCTGGTCAACGGTTTCATGCACTAACAGCACATTACCCGCCAAACGTGCCGGTGCAGTAACACTTTGTTTGAAGTAAAACAAAATATTGGTTGGCTTGCTTGGGTCATGGTCTTTAAGCTTGTTTGGGAACACAAACTGCTCATCGAAGTACACCAGCGAGTAGGAGCCGTTCGCCTGTGGCGTTGCCTGCGTCACTTTACGCTTCACACTACCACCACGATAGCGAGTGATATGGTTCCAAATCACCTCAAGACCGTTTTGCGGTATAGGGAAAGCGTTAGCAACTTTGAAGTGCTCTAGACCATTACCGCCCTGCACCAAATTGGTTTGCACCGCGTTATCCTTAGTTGCATCGATAACCTCTTGCGGCATGGTGGCTGAGCGATGGGTTTTATACACCTTCATTTTATAGGTGTCGGGATAACGCTTAAACATGGCTTGCTGGCCGGGCGTAAGCTTGTCCTTGTACTGGTCCATATTCTGCGCAGTAATCACAAACTCCGGTTGCTCACCCGCATACGGGTCATCCATAAAGCCGCGCTCATCAACCTTCGCCGCATTGGTTGGCAAACCGCCAGTCCACGCTGGAATAGTACCAGCAGCATTGCCGGCTTTCTCTGCGCCAAAGGGTGTTAACTCATTACCCAGCTTAGCGGCCTGTTCAGGCGATACCGCAGCCATCACGCTCGCGGCAAATAAAGACAGCGCAAAAGTGACGCTGCCTTGCATTAATGTGGTTTTCATTTTCATTTTAGTCTTCCTGCTTGTGCGTAATTTATTTGAATTTTTGCGCAGTTATTGTCTCAGGCCGTAAGAGCGTATCTTAATGCGCAACCTTTATAGTTCCGAGGGTTACATCATCGCGCATAAGATGCGCTCCTACAGCCATAAATCAGAAGTTCATACCAAAGGTCAAAGAAACAAAGTCGCGATCCTTCATGGTGTTGTAACGACCATCAAAGAAGTTGGTGTACGACAGGCCAGCGGTGTAGGTGTTTTGGTAAACGCCATCCAGACCAAAGCTCGCTGCCTTAGCTCCTTCGTTAAATAGACCATTAGGGCCATAACCATCCACATCGTGGGAGAATGCCACGCTAGGATGCAAGTTCACCCCTGCAAAAGCGTTGTTGTAGTCCAACACACCGCGCAGACGGTAGCCCCAGGAGTTTTTGGTGACGAAGCCATGATCACCATATCGATCCACAGAGCTACCAGTGGGATCAACGGCACTACCAATCACACCGTAAATTGGGTCACGCCCATAACGAATGCTTTGAGCATTACGCTTACTTTCCAACCCACCCACATGCACATAACCAATTTCGCCAACTAATGTCGCGCGCTCTGCACCCAATACTTGATCAAAAAAGTGAGTAAAAGTGGTTTGCAGCTGAGTTATTTCTTTGCGTTTGTAACCTTTCTGAATTGCACTTGGGTTTCGATTTTGCCAGCCAGGTGCATTCGGATTAACAATAGACCCCAGAGCGAGGGTCATTTGCTGAGTATTGATCTGCACTGGTGCGTTTGGCCTATAGCTGACTTCTCCTTGCCACGCTGTACCTGTTGGCAGGGTAGTAGAAAAACTCAAACCATACAGACGAATATCCTCAGGATAGTCCATATAATATCGGGCATTTGCCACCGCTGTTGCCAACCCTAACGTTGGAACTAATGGCCGCAAGGCTACTGGAAAGGTTCCAACCGCTCCAATCAGCTGATTTATCGCCCCTTGCGTTTGAGCATCAGCATTTTGCATGCTCAAAAATGGAGTGCGACTATGATAATTCATAAAATACGCACCATACTCGGTATTGTCACCCATCCAGCGCAGCGCCATACCCCACTGCCCATCGTCTTTGGCTTTATTATCTTTTCCGCGACGAATTTTCATCCCCTCAGGACCATACTCGATTCCGTTTACTGCATTGAGTATTGGAGCTCCAGCCGGTCCCATCGTAGCGAGCAAACCTTTCACTGTAGGTAAGTTATCGCTTAGCAGCTTGGTATATTCCGAGTCTAGAATATAATAATTATCATTACATCCATCCGCCGCCACATCAGCGCTGGAGAAGAAGGTGCCACAGTTATCCACGACAGTTTGCTTCCAGCTCAGCTGATAAAAGGCTTCGGCTGACAGGCGGTCGGTGATGCTCTGGGAAACATAGAACATGTTGACCGGAATCAGGCCTTCTTTCAGCTCGGCACCCGGACGACGGAATGCAGACACGTCAATCGGGTTGATCGAGTTGATGGAGTTCATAATGAAAGTACTTTCACCCCAGCTCACAACTTGCTTACCCAGACGCACAGTACCCGGCTGATCGCCAATCATGTAGTTATGGAAAACAAAGGCATCCAAAACTTCAGCACCACGTGTTTTCGCGCCTTCTTTACGTCCTTTATTGCTGATGCTACGCTTTTGTGGATCAGGATGGCGCAGGTTCTGGTCGTGTAATTTAAAGTCATACCAGTATTTACCACGCACAAACACCCCAGTGTCCTGATAACGCAGCTCTAAGTCGTGCAAACCTTTAAATATTTTAGAAAAAGTATCGCCACGCTTAAAGTTCAGTCGTCCATCATCACCGGTTTGCGTATAGCCGGTTCCGCCATTGGCGTTACCAATAAAACGCTTATCGCGTTTGGCTGTTGACCAGCTCGCCCCTACGGACAAGGAGCTATCGAAGGAGCCTTCTATCTCGCCCATATCGAAGGTAATGGCAGCAGCTGGTGCCGCCAGTGCTGTGGCTAAACTCACTGCGAAAGGTAACTTGGCCAAACGCCAAAGTTGCTTAGTTGTTGTCTTCATCATGCCGCTCCAGTGTTAATTATAATTATTAAAGCTATATTTTAAAAAAGCCAAACAAAACAACATTGCTTTTTTTTGCCGATAAACAAGCAGTTGCCTGCTCGTCTCTGTTGTTATCGGCCTATCCCTGAACTGTCTTTTCTAAAGCTGTACTTAGCCTGCCACAAAAAAAACCGACTACAAAGTCACCAAATCGTTAAACAAAGCCAATACAAAAGTGCCACACGCACGTATTTCTCTTATATTAAGCCCATAGACCAAACCATGAAAGCCTATATATATCAATAGCTTGTATAAGGTTCATGCAAATTAATAACAACTATTACTTTGTCTTGCGCATCGCAATTACGCAATCAGCATACGACCAAAGATGAACCCGTCATCCAGGCTATAAATTTTGGACATAAAAAAACCGAGCTAAAAAGCTCGGTTTTTTATAACGCTATAACTTATTAATCGTCAGCAACGACTTCGCCAGCAATTGGACGGTCGACTAACTCAACATAAGCCATAGGCGCGTTATCACCAGCACGGAAGCCGCACTTTAGAATACGCACATAACCACCTGGACGCTCAGCATAACGCTTGCCAAGGTCATTAAACAATTTACCAACTGCTTCTTTCGAGCGTGTGCGGGCAAAAGCTAAACGACGGTTAGCAACACTATCAACCTTGGCTAAAGTAATTAGCGGCTCTGCAACACGACGCAGTTCTTTAGCTTTAGGCAATGTAGTTTTAATCAGTTCATGCTCGAACAGCGACACAGCCATGTTTTGAAACATGGCCTTGCGGTGGGCGCTTGTACGGCTCAGTTGACGGCCACTTTTACGATGACGCATGATTTAATTCCTTACCAAACACTCTAGTTCGGTGACTATAATGATTAGGCAGTCGCCTTATCATCCTTCTTCAAACTTGCCGGCGGCCAGTTATCTAGGCGCATACCGAGTGATAGACCGCGTTGAGCTAGTACGTCTTTAATTTCAGTTAAAGACTTTTTACCTAGGTTAGGTGTTTTAAGTAACTCAACCTCAGTACGCTGAATCAGGTCACCAATGTAATAGATGCTTTCAGCTTTCAAGCAGTTAGCCGAACGAACCGTTAGCTCAAGATCATCAACTGGTCTGAGTAATACCGGATCGACTTCGTCTTCGGGCTGCTCTTCAACCTGCTCAACCTCAGCCTGTAAGTCAACAAAAGCAGCCAACTGATGCTGCATAATTGTTGCACAGCGGCGAATTGCTTCTTCAGGATCCAAGGTACCATTGGTTTCTAATTCAATAACTAACTTGTCAAGGTCGGTACGCTGCTCAACCCGAGCATTCTCCACTACATAAGCTACGCGGCGAACTGGGCTGAAAGAAGCATCCAACTGCAAGCGACCAATGCTACGAGACTCGTCAACATCCGCAAAGCGGGTATCAGCTGGCTCATAACCACGACCACGAACAATTCGTAGCTTCATATTTAGCGCACCTTTCTCAGCCAGATTGGCAATAACGTGGTCGCCATTAACGATTTCCACATCATGATCCAGCTGAATATCGGCTGCAGTAACTACGCCCGGCCCTTTTTTGCTTAAGCTAAGTGTAACCTCATCACGACCGTGCATTATTACAGCCAAGCCTTTGAGGTTAAGCAGGATTTCAATCACATCTTCCTGCACACCTTCAATGGCGCTGTATTCATGTTCCACACCGTCGATCTCAACTTCAACAACAGCGCAACCAGGCATTGAAGACAAAAGGATACGTCTCAGTGCATTACCTAGAGTATGACCGAAGCCACGCTCTAGCGGCTCTAAGGTAATCTTAGAACGCGTTGGGCTGATCGAGTCAACAACAATTTGACGAGGAGTTAGAAACTCATTTACCGAAATCTGCATGGATTCACCTATTTTCTTGCCCTTACTTAGAGTAGAGCTCGACGATCAGGCTCTCATTAATGTCTGCAGACAGATCAGTGCGCTCAGGAATATTCTTGAACACGCCAGACTTTTTCTCTGCATCAACATCAACCCACTCTACACGGCCACGTTGAGTGCATAACTCAAGCGCCTGGGCGATACGTAATTGATTTTTGGATTTTTCACGAACCGCAATCACATCACCTGGCTGTACCTGATAAGAAGGAATGTTTACCGTCTTACCATTGATACTGATCGCTTTGTGCGATACCAACTGACGAGATTCAGCACGAGTTGCACCAAAACCCATACGGTATACAACGTTATCCAAGCGGCACTCTAAAAGTTGCAGCAGGTTTTCACCCGTTGAACCTTTACGACGTGCAGCTTCAGTGTAGTAGTTAGCAAACTGACGCTCTAAAACACCGTAGATACGACGAACTTTTTGCTTTTCGCGCAACTGAGTACCGTACTCAGATAAACGACTGCGACGCTGACCATGCTGACCAGGTGCAGCTTCAAGATTACATTTAGATTCAATCGCGCGTGAGCCGCTCTTTAAGAAAAGATCTGTGCCTTCACGACGGGACAGTTTGCATTTTGGACCAATATAACGTGCCATTTTTAACCGTCTCCTTTACACGCGACGCTTCTTCGGCGGACGACAACCATTATGAGGGATTGGCGTCACGTCTGTGATGCTGGATATTTTATAGCCACAACCATTAAGAGCACGTACGGCAGACTCACGGCCTGGACCTGGACCCTTAACGTTGACTTCAAGATTTTTCAGACCGTATTCAAGTGCCGCTTGGCCTGCACGCTCTGCTGCAACCTGTGCAGCAAAAGGTGTACTCTTACGAGAACCGCGGAAACCTGAACCACCTGAAGTTGCCCATGATAGAGCATTACCCTGACGGTCTGTGATTGTAACAATTGTATTATTAAAAGAGGCGTGGATATGGGCGATGCCATCAACCACGGTCTTTTTGACCTTCTTACGAGGACGAGCAGCTGCTTTAGCCATAATCAAATTCCTATTCTTAAACCAATGCTATTATCTGCGGATCGGCTTGCGCGGACCTTTACGGGTACGAGCGTTGGTTTTAGTGCGTTGACCACGAACAGGTAAGCTACGACGGTGACGCAGGCCGCGGAAGCAACCTAGGTCCATCAAGCGCTTAATGTTCATGCTGACTTCACGACGTAGGTCACCTTCAGTAGTTAACTTGGCAACTTCTACGCGCAACTGTTCGATCTGATCTTCAGTCAGGTCTTGGATTTTTGCTGCTGGATTTACACCAGTCGCCGCACACAATTTCTGTGCAGAGGGGCGCCCTATACCGTAAATATAGGTCAGCGAGATAACAGCATGCTTGTTATCTGGAATGTTAACGCCTGCAATACGGGCCATTCAATCTAACTCCATTTGACAGCTACTTGTACCCTGGAAGCCAAGAACGAATACAAGTTATATAGCTGTAATTACATTACACTCACTAGCGCACTAGCTAGCAAGCAATAAACACAACACAATTAGCCTTGGCGCTGCTTGTGACGTGGCTCTGCCTTACAAATCACTCGAATAACACCTTCACGACGAATGATTTTGCAATTACGGCAAAGTTTTTTAACCGATGCACGAACTTTCATCACACACTCCTAAGCCTTAAGGGCTAGCGCATCATACCACTGCTGCCATAGCCTTTAAGGTTTGATTTTTTCATTAGGGATTCGTACTGGTTAGAAACGAGGTGCGATTGTACTTGAGCCATAAAGTCCATGACAACCACTACCACGATCAATAACGATGTCCCACCAAGATAAAAAGGAACATTTGCCGCAACCACTAAGAATTGTGGTAACAAGCAAACTGCAGTCATATACAGCGAACCGAACACTGTTAAGCGTGTAAGAACACCATCGATATAACGTGCTGATTGATCACCGGGACGAATTCCGGGAATAAAAGCACCGGACTTCTTCAAATTCTCTGCGACTTCCTTAGGGTTAAACATCAACGCTGTATAGAAGAAACAGAAGAAAATAATACCCGCACTAAACAAAATAATGTTTAACGGCTGCCCGGGAGCTAAAGACTGAGAAATATCCGACAGCCAGCCCATGCTTTCTGACTGACCAAACCATTGCCCTAATGACGCTGGGAACAGCAAGATACTACTAGCAAAAATTGCAGGAATTACGCCCGCCATGTTGACCTTCAAGGGCAAGTGGCTTTGCTGTGCGGCAAAAACTTTACGTCCCTGCTGACGCTTAGCGTAGTTCACCGTAATACGGCGCTGACCACGCTCAATAAAGACCACAAAACCAATAATGGCAACAGCGATTAAAGCCACAACAATCAGAGCGATAATATTAATATCACCTTGACGCGCGGACTCGAATGACTGACCTATAGCACCTGGTAAGCCCGCGACAATACCGGCAAAAATAAGCATTGAAATGCCGTTACCGATACCACGCTCTGTAATTTGCTCACCTAACCACATCAAGAACATTGCTCCAGCTACAAAAGTAGTGATAGCAATGAAATAGAAGTTAAAGGCGGTGTTAAAGGCAACTCCTTGACTCGCTAAGCCCATCGACATGCCAAAAGCCTGCACCAATGACAGCACCAAGGTGCCGTAACGGGTGTACTTGCTGATTTTACGTCGACCGGCTTCGCCTTCTTTTTTCAACTGAGCTAGCTGTGGGCTGACCGCGGTCATGAGCTGCATGATAATAGAAGCCGAAATATACGGCATAATACCTAATGCAAAAATACTCATGCGCTCCAGTGCACCACCAGAAAACATGTTGAACAGGCTGAGTATGGTTCCCTCATTCTGTCTAAACAAATCTGCTAAGCGATCTGGGTTAATACCGGGCACAGGAATATGTGCGCCAATACGATAAACGATGATTGCTAAGATTAAGAAGCGCAAGCGTGCCCAGAGCTCGGACAAACCAGCACCGCCTAATGCAGGGAGAGAACCTTGCTTTGCCATTTATTCCTCGACTTTTCCGCCAGCTGCGATGATAGCTTCGCGAGCGCCTTTGGTAGCTGCAACACCCTTAAGGGTGACAGCACGGCCAACTTCGCCGGATAGCATTACTTTTACGCTTTTGACATTTAAGCCAATAACGTTTGCTTCTTTCAAAGTAAGCAGCGTTACTAAATCACCATCCACTTTAGCCAACTCTGAAGTACGAACTTCAGCGCGACTTAAGGATTTCAATGAAGTAAAACCAAACTTTGGCAAACGACGGTACAAAGGCTGTTGACCACCCTCGAAACCTGGCGCAACTTTACCGCCAGAACGTGAACTCAAACCTTTGTGACCACGACCTGCAGTTTTGCCTGAACCGCTACCAATACCACGACCCAAGCGTGTTTTGCTTGGACGCGAACCTGGTGCTGAACGTAAATCGTTTAATTGCATGATTTAGCCCTCCACACGGAGTAAGTAGTAAGCCTTATTGATCATGCCGCGATTTTCCGGGGTATCCAGAACCTCAACGGTGTGATTAATACGACGCAGGCCTAAGCCGCGCACACAGGCTTTATGGCTTTGTATACGCCCATTAGTGCTCTTGACTTGAGTCACTTTAATTTTAGCTTGCGACATGGTTAAAGAATCTCCTCGACACTTTTGCCACGCTTAGCAGCAATTGCAGCAGGGGATTGCATGTTCTTCAGACCTTTAAAGGTCGCTTGAACAACGTTAACTGGGTTAGTAGAACCATAGCACTTGGCTAATACGTTCTGCACTCCAGCAACTTCCAACACTGCGCGCATAGCGCCGCCAGCAATTACACCCGTACCTTCAGAAGCAGGCTGCATGTATATATTCGATGCACCATGGTTTGCTCTGATTGGGTACTGCAGTGTGGTGCCGTCCAATTCAACTTGAATCATATTGCGGCGCGCTGCTTCCATTGCTTTTTGAATAGCAGCTGGTACTTCGCGGGACTTGCCACGGCCATAACCAACACGTCCATTACCATCACCAACTACAGTCAGTGCGGTAAAGGTGAAGATACGACCACCTTTAACTGTTTTAGCTACACGATTTACTTGGACTAATTTCTCAATGTAGCCTTCATCGCGACTTTCATCACGCTTATCGCGTCTTTGCTCGTGATTTGACATAAATTAGAACTCCAGCCCGCCTTCACGAGCAGCATCAGCCAGTGCTTGCACACGGCCATGGTACTTAAATCCAGAACGGTCAAAAGCAACCTGGCTTATGCCCGCAGCTTTAGCACGCTCAGCAATAAGCTGACCCACTTTTTTGGCTGCTTCGATATTTCCAGTAGCTTGTTCACGCAACTGTTTATCTAAAGTTGACGCGCTTGCTAGCACCTTTTGTCCATCTGCTGAGATGACTTGCGCATAAATATGCTGCGAAGAACGGTGCACGCAAAGGCGAACTACTTCGAGCTCGCGCATTTTTAAACGTGCTTTACGAGCGCGACGTATTCTTGAAACTTTTTTATCGTTCATTTTGCTTGGCCCTATTTCTTCTTAGCTTCTTTACGAAGTACTTCTTCATCAGCGTAGCGTACACCCTTGCCTTTGTAAGGCTCTGGACGACGGAAGTCGCGGATTTCAGCAGCAACCTGACCTAACACCTGCTTATCAATACCACGAATCAAAATATCAGTAGCACTAGGTGTTTCTGCGGTTACACCCTCAGGCAATTGATATTCGATTGGGTGTGAGAAGCCCAAAGACAGGTTGAGTACTTTGCCTGTTACTTGAGCACGAAAACCAACACCAACTAGCTGTAATTTACGCTCGAAGCCTTGGCTAACACCAGTAACCATGTTGTTAATCAGTGCGCGCGTTGTTCCAGCCATAGCACGTGATTGCTGATCGCCATTACGCGGAGCAAAACGTAGCTCACCAGAATCCTGGGTAACTTCCACTGCTGGATGTAAATTCATTTGCAAAGTGCCTTTAGCACCTTTCACCGAAACTTCCTGACCGCTAAGTTTGAACTCAACGCCAGCTGGAAGTTTAACGGGGTTATTAGCAATTCTTGACATGCCTACTCCCCTTAGAAAACGCTACAAAGAACTTCGCCACCGATACCTGCAGCTCGCGCAGCTCTGTCTGTCATCACACCTTTACTGGTAGAGACAATAGCTACACCTAAACCTGCACGCACTTTCGGTAACTGATCAACGGATTTGTACTGACGCAAGCCAGGACGACTTACACGCTTCAGTTCTTCTATAACCGGACGGCCTTCGAAATATTTTAATTCGATGGACAACAGAGGCTTAGCATCTCCGCTGATCTGATAGTCTGTGACGTAACCTTCAGTCTTCAACACTTCAGCTACTGCAACTTTTAGTGATGAAGAAGGCATGCTTACAACAGATTTTTCAGCCATCTGGGCATTACGGATACGAGTCAGCATATCTGCTAACGGGTCCTGCATACTCATGGGCTTTTAACTCCTAGATTAATAAAACCAGCTGATCGCTGGTTACACGCACAAGAAAACACTAGCTCTTGTGAGCCGAGCATTTTAATGATTCTTTACAGACGAAGCAAGCCCCGATTGGGGCTTGTTCGTTTTTTTTCGATTTCGCTTGGATTACCAGCTAGATTTAACTAAACCTGGTACATCTCCACGCATCGCTGCCTCACGCAACTTGTTGCGGCCTAAGCCAAACTTACGGTATACACCGTGAGGACGGCCGGTTACGCGACAACGGTTACGCAAACGCGCGGCGCTTGCGTCACGTGGTTGCTTTTGTAAAGCAACCTGCGCATCCCAGCGTTCTTCTTCAGTCGACTTAGGATTAGCGATAATTGCTTTAAGGGCAGCACGTCTTTCGGCGTACTTGGCAACCGTTTGCTGACGCTTCAGCTCACGATTAATCATACCTTTCTTAGCCATGAGCTAGTCCTCAGTTACGGAATGGGAATTTGAAGCCGGACAATAGTGCACGCCCTTCTTCATCGTTACGCGCTGTAGTGGTTAGAGTGATATCTAAACCACGTAGTGCGTCGATCTTGTCGTAATCAATTTCCGGGAAAATGATTTGCTCTTTAACACCCATGCTGTAGTTACCGCGACCGTCAAACGAACGTGGATTTAAACCACGGAAGTCACGTACACGTGGCAGGGAAATTGAGAGCAAACGATCCAGGAACTCATACATGCGATCGTTACGCAGCGTAACTTTAACCCCAATCGGCCAGCCGTCACGAATTTTAAAACCCGCGATAGACTTACGTGAATAAGTCACAATCGGCTTTTGACCAGTGATTTTTTCAAGGTCTGCAACAGCGTTTTCAATAACCTTTTTGTCAGTTACTGCCTCGCCCAGACCCATGTTAAGTGTAATCTTTGTTACACGCGGAACTTCCATTACGTTGCTAAGCTTAAGCTCTTCTTTAATCTTAGGTGCAATTTCTTTCCGAAAAATTTCTTTCAATCGTGCCATGGTTATTTACCTAGCCGCCTCAAGCCTGGACCGGTTTATTGGTCGACTTGAAAACACGAATTTTCTCGCCATCCTCAACTTTGAAACCTACGCGATCTGCTTTGTTGGTTTCGCTATTGAAAATAGCCACGTTTGAAGCATGGATTGGTGCTTCTTTCTCGACGATACCGCCTTGTTGTCCGGACATCGGATTAGGCTTGGTATGACGCTTGACCATATTAACGCCAGCCACGAGTACGCGACCGTCTGCTAATATTTTCTGCACCTTACCACGTTTGCCTTTATCCTTGCCGGCGATGACGATGATCTCGTCGTTACGACGAATCTTTTGCATGACGGCTACTCCTTACAGCACTTCAGGCGCCAGTGAGACGATTTTCATAAACTTCTCTGTACGAAGTTCACGCGTCACTGGTCCGAAGATGCGGGTACCGATTGGCTCTTGCTTGTTGTTTAACAACACAGCAGCATTGCCATCGAAACGAATGATTGAACCATCTGGGCGACGTACACCATGAGCGGTACGCACAACCACAGCGGTCATTACCTGGCCCTTTTTAACTTTACCACGTGGAATTGCTTCCTTAACGGTGACCTTAATGATGTCCCCGATACGGGCATAGCGACGGTGTGAACCACCTAGAACCTTAATACACATTACACGACGTGCACCGCTGTTATCAGCGACATCGAGCATAGATTGAGTCTGAATCATAAAATCTCTCCGACCCTAGGTCCTAAACAACTTCTGCGCGCTCGACAACTTCAACCAAAGCCCAAGACTTAGTCTTAGATTGTGGACGGGTTTCACTAATAGTGACCTTGTCGCCCACTTGGCATTGATTGGTTTCATCGTGCGCGTGCAGTTTTGTCGAACGCTTAAGATATTTACCGTACACAGGGTGCTTGACGCGACGCTCGATGAGCACGGTGATTGTTTTATCCATTTTGTCACTGACAACACGACCCGTCAGTGTACGAATAACTTTCTGAGCTTCAGCCATGATTAGTTACCTGCCTTCTGGTTGAGCACAGTTTTAACGCGGGCAATATCGCGTCTAACTTGTGTGAGCAGGTGCGACTGCGACAACTGACCAGTGGCTTTTTGCATACGCAAATTAAACTGATCACGCAATAATTGCAGCAATTGCTCTTTGAGTTGCTCTACTGTTTTTTCACGAAGTTCGTTAGCTTTCATCACATCACCGTCCGCTTAACAAAAGATGTTGCGACAGGCAATTTAGCAGCAGCTAAAGCAAAAGCTTCACGCGCCAATTCTTCTGTAACACCTTCAATCTCGTAAAGTACTTTTCCGGGCTGAATCAAAGCTACCCAATACTCTACTGAACCTTTACCTTTACCCATACGTACTTCTAAGGGCTTCTTGGTAATTGGCTTGTCAGGGAAAACGCGAATCCAGATTTTACCGCCACGCTTAACGTGACGTGTAAGGGCACGACGGCCGGCTTCAATCTGACGCGCAGTGAGTCGACCGCGACCAGTAGCTTTAAGAGCATACTCGCCGAAGCTAACCTTGCTTCCGCGTTGAGCTAGACCACGGTTGTGGCCTGTCATCATCTTGCGGAACTTCGTACGCTTTGGTTGTAACATGTTGCGTACTCCTTAACGTGCAGCTTTTTTACGTGGCGCTGGTGATGTTGGTTTAGTTTCTTCTGTACGGCCGCCAATAACTTCGCCCTTAAAGATCCAAACTTTCACACCAATCACACCGTAAGTGGTGTGCGCCTCATAGGTGGCATAATCGATATCAGCGCGCAGCGTGTGCAATGGCACACGGCCTTCGCGATACCATTCTGTACGTGCAATTTCAGCACCACCAAGACGACCGCTCACTTGGATTTTGATGCCTTTGGCACCAATGCGCATTGCATTTTGTACCGCGCGCTTCATCGCACGACGGAACATTACACGGCGCTCCAGCTGCTGAGCTACGCTCTGAGCAACGAGCATACTGTCAAGCTCCGGCTTGCGGATCTCTTCAATATTGATGTGCACGGGCACACCCATTTTCTTGGTCAGGTCCTGACGCAGCTTTTCAACATCCTCACCTTTCTTCCCGATAATGATTCCAGGACGAGCAGTGTGGATGGTAATACGTGCTGTCTGAGCCGGACGAGCAATCTCGACACGGCTAACGGACGCGTTTTTTAGTTTGTCGAATAGATACGCACGAGCTTCTAAATCGGCATTTAAGTAGTCAGCATAATTTTTGCTGTCTGAATACCAAACCGATGCGTGATCCTTGACTATACCCAGGCGTATGCCTATGGGATGTACTTTCTGACCCATCTGTTAAACTCCGTTACTTGTCTGCGACCTTGACAGTGATATGGCAAGACCGCTTGATGATTCGATCTGCACGGCCTTTGGCACGTGGTCTGATACGCTTCATCGAACGCCCTTCGTTAACAAAGACTGTTGAGACGCTTAAATCGTCAACATCAGCACCTTCGTTATGCTCGGCATTGGCTATCGCAGATTCAAGCACTTTTTTAATAATCTCAGCAGCTTTTTTGCTGCTGAAAGTTAGTAGGTTGAGCGCTTCATCTACTTTCTTCCCGCGAATTTGGTCAGCAACCAAACGGGCTTTTTGGGCAGAAATGCGAGCGCCCGATAACTTTGCGGCTACTTCCATCATCTCACCCCTTAACGCTTGCCTTTTTTGTCTGCAACGTGACCACGATAGGTACGTGTTGCAGCAAATTCGCCTAACTTATGACCAACCATATCTTCACCGATCAACACAGGTACATGCTGACGACCGTTGTGAACTGCAATAGTTAGACCAACCATCTGCGGTAGTATCATTGAGCGACGTGACCAAGTTTTCACTGGTTTACGATCGTTCTTTTCAACCGCAGTCTCAACCTTCTTTAACAGGTGAAGGTCAATAAATGGACCTTTCTTAAGAGAACGTGACATTTGTTATCCTCAATTATTTACGGCGATGAACGATCATCTTGTTCGTACGCTTATTAGTACGGGTTTTGCCACCCTTAGTTGGGCGACCCCATGGAGTAACTGGATGGCGACCACCTTTAGTACGGCCTTCACCACCACCATGTGGGTGATCAACTGGGTTCATCGCAGCACCACGTACGCTTGGACGAATACCCGCCCAACGTGAAGCACCTGCCTTGCCTAAAGAGCGCAAGAAGTGTTCATGGTTTGAAACTTCGCCTAAAGTTGCGCGACATTCGGCTAACACTTTACGCATTTCACCTGAACGTAAACGCAGAGTAACGTAAGCTCCATCACGTGCAATCAACTGAGCGGAAGTACCAGCAGAGCGTGCCATTTGCGCACCCTTACCTGGCTTAAGCTCAATACCGTGAATGGTAGAACCTACTGGTATGCTACGCAGCGGTAAAGTGTTACCCGCTTTGATAGGCGCATGTTCGCCTGACAGCAACTGCTCGCCAGCACTAACACCTTTAGGTGCTAAAATATAGCGACGCTCACCGTCTGCATACTTAAGCAATGCAATGTGTGCACTGCGGTTTGGATCGTACTCTAAGCGTTCAACAGTCGCAGGGATGCCGTCTTTGTTACGACGAAAATCGATAATACGATATTGTTGCTTGTGACCACCACCAACGTGACGAGTGGTAATACGACCATTATTATTGCGGCCACCGGTTTTAGTTTTCTTTTCCAGCAGCGGCGCATAAGGAGAGCCTTTGTGCAGCTCCTTATTGACTACGCGAACGACAAAACGGCGTCCAGCAGAAGTCGGCTTGCTTTTAACAATTGCCATGATACACCTCTACTTATTCAGCACTGCTAGTGAAGTCAATGTCTTGACCGGGCTGTAGGGCGATATAGGCTTTTTTCCAGTCCTTACGCTTACCCAGTCCGCGCGCTGTACGCTTAGTCTTACCGTCAACTTTAACGGTGTTAACATCAGCTACTTTCACTTCGAACAGGGCTTCTACAGCATTTTTGATTTCCAGCTTGGTTGCATCAATCGCAACTTTAAATACAAACTGGTTTTTGCCATCGGCTAACATAGTCGCCTTCTCGGAGATATGTGGGCCAAGCAGCACTTTAAATACGCGTTCCTGGTTCATCCCAATAACTCCTCAAACTTCTTAATGGCTGACACAGTCATCAGAACCTTATCATAAGCAATTAGGCTTACTGGGTCTGAGCCTTGCACATCAAGCACATCCACATGAGGAAGGTTACGTGCAGCCAAATAAAGATTTTGCTCAATGTCTTCGGAAACAATTAATACATTCTGCAAATCCAAAGCATTCAGTTTTTCTACCAAATCCTTAGTCTTAGGTGCACTAACTGCAAACTCTTCAACAACGACTAGACGATCTTGGCGAACCAGCTCAGACAAGATAGAACGCATCGCAGCGCGATACATCTTTTTGTTCAACTTCTGTGTGTGATCCTGTGGGCGTGCAGCAAATGTTGCACCACCCCCACGCCAAATCGGGGAACGGATTGTACCGGCGCGTGCGCGACCAGTACCCTTCTGACGCCATGGCTTACGACCACCACCAGACACTTCAGAGCGGGTTTTTTGTTTTTTACTGCCTTGGCGACCACCAGCCATGTAGGCTACTACGGCTTGGTGAACAAGAGTCTCGTTAAATTCGCCGCCAAAAGTACGCTCACAAACATCAATTGCTTGGGCGCCATTTACATTTACTTGCATTTCGGCACTCCCTCTTAACTGCGACCTTTAGTGGTTGGACGAACGATAACATCACCGCCAGTAGCGCCAGGAACAGCACCCTTTACAAGCAATAAATTACGCTCAGCATCAACACGAACGATTTCTAAGGACTGAACAGTCTTACGCTCAGCACCCATGTGGCCAGACATCTTCTTGCCTTTAAATACACGTCCTGGTGTTTGGCACTGACCAATGGAGCCCGGAACACGGTGCGAGACAGAGTTACCGTGAGAGGCATCCTGACCAGCAAAATTCCAGCGCTTAATGGTACCGGCGAAGCCCTTACCTTTTGACTGGCCCGTTACATCAACGATTTGACCAGCAGTAAAGATTTCAGCTGTTAATTGGTCGCCAGCTTGGTATTCACCTTCTTCAAGGCGAAACTCCAAAACTTTGCGGCCAGCTGCAACGCCAGCTTTAGCAAAATGACCTGCCTGTGCTTTAGTAACGCGAGAAGCACGACGCTCACCCACAGTTACCTGAATAGCACGGTAGCCATCAGTTTCTTCTGACTTAACCTGAGTGATACGATTCGGCTCCACTTCAATTACAGTGACCGGAATCGAGACACCCTCTTCGGTGAAAATACGGGTCATACCGCACTTACGACCGACTAAACCTATTGTCATATTAGGACCTCATTTGTGTACGGGGCTCTCACCCGCTATGGCCGCCCATTTCAGAGCGTTACACGACTAAAACGGATGTTTTAGCCGAGGCTGATCTGTACTTCCACACCAGCTGCCAGATCAAGTTTCATCAACGCATCAACAGTTTTATCTGTTGGCTGGACAATATCCAGTACGCGTTTATGTGTGCGAATTTCGTACTGATCACGCGCATCTTTGTTGACGTGCGGTGATACAAGAACGGTAAATCGCTCTTTGCGAGTCGGCAATGGGATTGGACCACGCACCTGAGCCCCAGTTCTTTTCGCGGTTTCCACGATTTCTTGGGTAGATTGATCAATCAGGCGATGATCAAATGCCTTCAACCGAATACGGATTTGTTGATTCTGCATTTTGACCTCAGACTCTTGTTTAGCTACCTATTAAGCAGCGCGCACCTATTAAAAGGAGGCGCAATTCTAATAGCCTCTAAACAACATGTCAACAACAATAGAAAAGCCCCCTAAGCGGGGGCTTTATTAATTAGCAAAAATTAAGCAATAATTTTTGCTACAACACCAGCACCAACGGTACGGCCACCTTCGCGAATTGCGAAGCGTAGGCCTTCTTCCATGGCGATTGGGTTGATCAGGGTAACGTCAAGTTTAACGTTATCACCTGGCATTACCATCTCAACGCCTTCTGGCAACTCACAGCTACCAGTAACGTCTGTAGTACGGAAGTAAAACTGTGGACGGTAGCCTTTAAAGAAAGGCGTGTGACGACCACCCTCTTCTTTGGACAGTACGTACACTTCCGCTTCGAACTGAGTGTGCGGCTTGATAGTGCCCGGCTTGGCCAATACTTGACCACGCTCAACCTCTTCACGCTTAACACCACGCAACAGAACACCAACGTTCTCACCTGCGCGACCTTCGTCAAGCAGCTTACGGAACATCTCAACACCGGTACAGGTAGTTTTGGTGGTGTCTTTAACACCAACAATTTCAACTTCCTCACCCACTTTAATGATACCGCGCTCGATACGACCGGTTACCACAGTACCACGACCAGCAATGGAGAATACGTCTTCAATCGGCATCAAGAACGCCTGATCAATGGCACGCTCTGGCTCTGGGATGTAGGAGTCAAGAGTTTCTACCAGCGTTTTAACTGCAGTAGTACCCATGCCGTTTTCATCTTCGCCGTTAAGCGCCATTAACGCAGAACCGGTGATGATTGGTGTGTCGTCGCCTGGGAAATCGTAAGTGCTGAGCAAGTCACGCACTTCCATTTCTACCAGCTCAAGCAACTCTTCATCGTCAACCATGTCCGCTTTGTTCAGGAATACAACGATGTACGGAACACCCACCTGACGGGACAATAGGATGTGCTCACGCGTCTGAGGCATAGGGCCATCAGCCGCTGAACAAACCAGAATCGCACCATCCATCTGCGCAGCACCAGTGATCATGTTTTTAACATAGTCAGCGTGACCTGGGCAGTCTACGTGTGCGTAGTGACGAGTCGGTGAATCGTACTCTACGTGCGACGCACTGATGGTGATTCCACGCGCTTTTTCTTCTGGCGCATTATCGATTTGGTCATAACCTTTTGATGCACCTGCACCGCCCCATACTTCAGCACAAACGCGCGTCAGAGCAGCAGTCAGAGTAGTTTTACCATGGTCAACATGACCAATGGTGCCTACGTTCAAGTGCGGTTTACTACGTTCGAATTTTTCCTTAGCCACGATATGTAACCTCTTACTAATTGGCGGGATTAACCTTGGTTTTTAATAATTGCTTCAGCAATGTTTGCCGGAGCTTCAGCGTATTTGGAGAACTCCATGGAGTAACTAGCACGGCCTTGAGACATTGAGCGAACGTCGGTCGCATAACCAAACATTTCACCCAATGGAACCTCTGCACGAATAACCTTGCCTGATGGCGTGTCATCCATACCTTGGATCAGACCACGACGACGGTTTAAGTCACCCATTACATCACCCATGTAATCCTCTGGCGTAACCACTTCGACTTTCATTACTGGCTCAAGCAGTACGGCTCCACCTTTGGTGCTTAACTGCTTGGTCGCCATCGAAGCAGCGATTTTAAACGCCATTTCACTTGAGTCGACATCGTGGTAGGAACCGTCAAAAACGGCTGCCTTTAGACCGAGAAGCGGATAACCGGCAACAATACCGTTTTGCATCTGCTCTTCGATACCTTTTTGAACTGCAGGAATGTATTCCTTCGGAATAACACCACCAACAATTTCATTTGTAAATTCAAGACCTTCCTGGCCTTCATCTGCAGGCGAGAAACGAATCCAGCAATGACCAAACTGCCCACGACCACCTGACTGACGAACGAATTTACCCTCGATCTCACAGGTGTTGCGAATCGTTTCACGGTAAGCCACTTGCGGCTTACCAATGTTGGCCTCAACGTTGAATTCACGACGCATACGGTCAACCAGAATATCCAAGTGCAACTCACCCATACCGGAAATAATGGTTTGACCTGTTTCTTCGTCAGTCTTAACCCGGAACGATGGGTCTTCTTGCGCTAAGCGGCCTAAAGCAATACCCATTTTTTCTTGGTCAGCTTTAGTTTTTGGCTCCACAGCAACGGAAATAACTGGCTCCGGGAAGTCCATACGCTCAAGAATAATTGGCTTGTCAATGTTGCACAGAGTATCCCCTGTAGTCACATCTTTCATGCCGATCAGAGCCGCGATGTCACCCGCGCGCACTTCTTTAATTTCCTGACGATCGTTAGCATGCATCTGCACCATACGACCTACACGCTCGCGCTTGCCTTTTACTGAGTTCAATACAGCGTCACCTGAAGCTAGAACGCCGGAGTAAACACGGATAAAGGTCAAAGTACCCACAAAGGGGTCAGCGGCGATTTTAAAGGCCAGCGCTGAGAAAGGCGCATTGTCATCTGCTGGGCGCTCATCAACCTGCTCTTCGTTGTCTGGATGCACACCCTTAATAGGTGGAATCTCAGTTGGCGCAGGCAAGTAGTCAATCACAGCGTCAAGCACCAATGGCACACCTTTGTTCTTGAAAGATGAACCACATACTGCTGGAACGATTTCACCAGCGATAGTACGCGCACGCAAGCCAGCTTTAATCTCATCGATGGTTAACTCACCACCTTCAAGATATTTGTCCATCAATTCTTCACTGGATTCTGCTGCTGCTTCAACGAGCAAAGAGCGATACTCTTCAGCATCCTCTAGCATATCCGCAGGAATGTCTTCTTCACGGTAAACCAGACCCATGTCAGCATCATCCCAATAACGAGCTTTCATCGTGATTAGGTCAACTTGGCCAACAAAGTTCTCTTCCATACCGATCGGCAATTGCAGAGCCACAGGTGTGTGACCTAAACGCTGCTTGATTTGACCCAAAACACGCTTAAAGTCTGCACCTTGACGGTCCAATTTGTTTACGTAAACGATACGCGGAACACCGTATTTGTTGGCTTGACGCCATACAGTCTCGGACTGAGGCTCAACACCAGATGAACCACAGAATACAACGACAGCGCCATCGAGAACACGCAGTGAACGCTCAACCTCAATAGTGAAGTCAACGTGACCAGGTGTATCGATAACGTTTACACGGTAGCGATCATACTGCTTGGTTGAGCCTTCCCAGAAAGCTGTAACCGCTGCAGATGTGATGGTAATTCCACGCTCTTGTTCTTGCGCCATCCAGTCAGTAGTACTTGCACCATCATGGGTCTCACCCATTTTATGGTTAACACCTGTATAAAACAGGATACGTTCAGTTGTCGTGGTTTTACCGGCGTCAACGTGCGCACAAATACCAATGTTACGGTAGCGATTAATAGGGGTAGTACGAGCCACAGTTAGGTCCTCGCTAAATTAAAAACGGTAATGCGAGAAAGCCTTGTTGGCTTCTGCCATACGGTGCACGTCTTCGCGCTTCTTAACAGCTGATCCTTTACCTTCAGCGGCATCCATCAACTCACCCGCTAAGCGCAGGGTCATGGATTTTTCGCCACGCTTACGCGCAGCCTCTACCAGCCAGCGCATTGCTAACGCGTTACGGCGGGAAGGGCGAACTTCAACTGGAACCTGATAGGTAGCACCACCTACACGACGGGATTTCACTTCAACCAAGGGAGCGATGGCTTCTAGTGCTTTTTCAAAGGTTTCCAGTGGTTCTAGGTTTTTACGCTGCTGAACTGTTTCCAGTGCACCATAAACAATACGCTCGGCCACGGCTTTTTTACCGTGCTCCATAACGTGGTTCATAAATTTTGCGAGAATCTGACTTCCATACTTTGGATCATCTAGAATTTCACGCTTTGCGATTACGCGACGTCTTGGCATTGATAAGCCCTCAAACGGTCTTCAGGTTAGCTCAGGACTCACTTACAGGCCTGACCTTACTCTTATCGACTCGAGTTAAAAAAATAGTTACTTAGGACGCTTGGTACCGTACTTAGAACGGCCCTGCTTGCGATCCTTAACACCGGAGGTATCTAAAGAACCGCGCACAGTGTGATAACGCACACCCGGCAAGTCTTTAACACGACCACCACGAATTAATACAACGCTGTGCTCTTGCAAGTTGTGGCCTTCACCACCGATGTAAGAAGACACTTCAAAGCCGTTGGTTAAACGAACACGACACACTTTACGTAGCGCTGAGTTCGGCTTTTTTGGTGTGGTGGTATATACACGAGTACATACTCCACGACGCTGTGGGCAACCCTGTAGCGCAGGCACGTCGTTCTTCTCGACGATACGCTTACGTGGTTTGCGCACTAGCTGGTTTACTGTTGCCATCTATATGCTCCACTTTTGTCTTGCGACAATACATAACAAGGCGGAGCCGAAGCCCCACCAAATTTAAGGGTACAAGATTTTAGTGACAGTCTTGCCCCGCGTCAAGAACTAAGCTACCCGTCTAGGAGCTTAGTTACTCAATAGAATTTAGCGCTTCACTGAATGCTTCAAATTCAGTGGCACTAACATCTTGTTTTGTATCAACATTAGCACGTCTACTCTTACGCTCAGCGTGATAAGTCAAACCTGTTCCTGCTGGAATCAAACGACCAACAACCACGTTTTCTTTCAAGCCACGCAGGAAATCACGCTTACCTGTTACTGCAGCTTCCGTCAGAACACGTGTTGTTTCCTGGAACGAAGCAGCAGAAATGAAAGATTCAGTTGAAAGCGATGCTTTAGTAATACCCAGCAATACACGCTCGTATTTAGCAACGAACCGATCCTTTGCAGCTAATTCTTCGTTTTCCTGCAACACGCTAGTGTACTCAACCTGCTCACCCTTGATGAAGTTAGAGTCACCGGGTTCTAGGATGTCTACTTTACGCAGCATTTGACGCAGAATTGTTTCAATGTGCTTATCGTTAATTTTCACACCCTGCAAACGATAAACTTCTTGAATCTCAGTCACAATGTAACGCGCTAACGCACTGACACCCAGCAAACGCAAGATATCATGCGGGTTGCTTGGACCATCAGAGATTACTTCACCGCGGCTAACTTGCTCACCCTCAAACACGTTTAGGTGACGCCACTTATGAATTAATTCTTCATAAGGTTCGCTACCGTCAGTTGGGGTAATGACTAAGCGACGCTTGCCTTTGGTTTCTTTACCAAAGGAAATAATTCCGCTGATTTCAGCCAGAATAGAGGCTTCTTTTGGACGACGCGCTTCGAATAAGTCAGCAACACGCGGCAAACCACCGGTAATATCACGAGTTTTGGAGGTTTCTTGCGGAATACGCGCAATCACGTCACCAATGCTAATACGATCGCCATCATTCAGACTCACTAGCGCATGCGCTGGTAAGAAGTACTGTGCAATTAAGTCTGTACCTGGAATCAGTAAGTCTTCACCCTTATCGTCAACCAGCTTAATTGCTGGGCGGATATCTTTACCCGCTGCTGGACGCTCCTGTGCATCCATTACTTCGATATTGGTTAAGCCTGTTAGTTCATCGGTTTGGCGTTTGATGGTAATACCACTTTCCATGCCCACGAACTGTACAATGCCCGTTGTCTCACTGATGATTGGGTGGGTGTGCGGATCCCACTTAGCTACGATTGCGCCGGCTTTTACTGTTTCGCCTTCTGCAACTGAAACCACTGCACCGTAGGGCAGCTTATAACGCTCACGCTCACGACCAAACTCATCAGCGATAGCTAACTCACCAGAACGTGACACTGAAACCAGTGATTTATCTTCACGCGTTACATGCTTAAGGTTAATGAGGCGTACTGTACCGCCATTTTTAACCTGTACGCTGTCTGTAGCGGAAGTACGGCTTGCAGCACCACCGATGTGGAACGTACGCATCGTTAACTGTGTACCCGGTTCACCAATGGACTGGGCAGCAATTACGCCCACTGCCTCACCCTGATTCACTAAGTGACCACGCGCAAGGTCGCGACCATAACAGTTAGAGCAAATTCCATGACGTGTTTCACAGGTAAGTGAAGATCGCACCAGTATTTCATCAATACTGTTGTTCTCAATGTAATTAACCCACTTCTCATCAACTAATGTACCAGCAGGAACCAGCACTTCCTTGCTGACAGGGTCAACCACATCGCGCGCCACTACTCGGCCCAATACGCGCTCGCCCAGCGGCTCAACAACATCACCACCTTCAATGTGCGGTGTCATCCACAAACCTTCCTCTGTGCCGCAGTCAAACTCAGTTACGACCAAGTCCTGTGCTACGTCCACGAGGCGACGCGTTAGGTATCCCGAGTTAGCTGTTTTAAGAGCCGTATCCGCAAGACCTTTACGCGCACCGTGGGTAGAAATAAAGTACTGCAGTACGTTTAGGCCTTCACGGAAGTTCGCCGTAATGGGCGTTTCAATAATAGAACCGTCCGGTTTAGCCATCAGCCCACGCATACCGGCTAGCTGACGAATCTGTGCAGCAGAACCTCGAGCACCTGAATCCGCCATCATGTACATGGAGTTAAAGGACTCTTGTGTGGTTTTGTTACCGTCACGATCAATCACTGGTTCACTGGATAGGTTCGCCATCATCGCTTTAGAGATTTCGTCGTTGGCCTTGGACCAAAGGTCAATTACCTTGTTGTACTTCTCACCTTGGGTAACTAGACCGTTGGAGAACTGCTTTTCAATTTCTTTAACTTCGTTAGTAGCGCGATCAATGATTTTGGCTTTTTCTTGCGGAATAACAAAGTCATTCACACCCACAGAGACGCCAGAAATCGTTGAGTAAGCGAAACCTGCGTACATCAGCTGGTCAGCGAAGATAACGGTTTCCTTCAAGCCAACCACGCGGTAGCACTGATTGATCAGGTTAGAAATCGCTTTCTTTTTCATCGGTAGGTTAACCAAATCGTAAGACAAGCCTAGGGGAACAATTTGGAATAACAAGGCGCGACCAACTGTGGTGTCTACAATGCGAGTTTGCTCTATGACACCACCACTGGTATCAATAACTTTTTCAAAAATACGCACTTTAACTTTGGCGTGCAGTGCTGCCTGACCTGAACGGTAGGCACGGTCTACTTCTTGCAAATCTGCAAAAATACGACCTTCACCTTTGACGTTGATCGCCTCACGGGTCATGTAGTAAAGACCCAATACCACGTCCTGCGAAGGAACAATGATCGGCTCGCCATTGGCTGGTGACAAAATATTGTTGGTTGACATCATCAACGCACGCGCTTCTAGCTGAGCCTCAATCGTCAGCGGCACGTGAACGGCCATCTGGTCACCGTCAAAGTCAGCGTTATAAGCTGCACAGACCAGTGGGTGCAGTTGAATGGCTTTACCTTCAATCAGCACCGGCTCAAACGCCTGAATACCCAAACGGTGTAGTGTTGGCGCACGGTTCAGCAGTACTGGATGCTCACGAATCACCTCAGCGAGAACGTCCCAAACCTCGGGCAATTCGCGCTCAACCATTTTCTTGGCAGCTTTAATGGTGGTAGCTAAACCACGCTCTTCAAGCTTACCGAAAATAAAGGGCTTAAATAATTCCAGCGCCATTTTCTTCGGTAGACCACACTGATGTAGACGCAGTGTAGGACCCACTACAATTACGGAACGACCGGAGTAGTCAACACGTTTACCTAGCAAGTTCTGACGGAAACGACCCTGCTTACCCTTAATCATGTCAGCCAAGGATTTCAGAGGACGCTTGTTGCTGCCAGTAATGGCACGCCCGCGACGACCGTTATCTAACAGTGCATCCACGGATTCCTGCAGCATACGCTTTTCGTTACGCACGATAATATCAGGCGCAGACAGCTCTAGCAGACGCTTCAGGCGGTTATTACGGTTAATTACACGGCGGTATAGGTCGTTAAGATCTGAGGTCGCAAAACGGCCACCATCCAAAGGAACCAGTGGACGTAAGTCAGGCGGCAGTACCGGCAACACTGTAAAAATCATCCACTCGGGCTTGTTACCTGAACTGTGGAACGCTTCCATTAGCTTTAAACGCTTGGATAGTTTTTTGATTTTGGTTTCAGAGTTAGTCTGCGGAATCTCTTCACGCAACGCGTTGATCTCATATTCCAAATCAAGGCTGATTAACAGCTCACGAATGGCTTCAGCACCCATGCGCGCATCAAATTCGTCGCCATATTCTTCTAAAGCTTCGTAATATTGCTCGTCATTCAGCAGCTGAAATTTTTCTAGACCCGCTGCCTGACCCGGTTCAACCACCACATAGCTTTCAAAATAAAGCACGCGCTCGATATCGCGCAAGGTCATATCGAGTAGCAAACCGATACGACTTGGCAGTGATTTTAAGAACCAAATATGGGCAACAGGTGAAGCCAGCTCAATGTGCGCCATACGCTCACGACGTACTTTAGACAAAGCCACCTCAACGCCACACTTCTCACAGATTACACCGCGATGTTTTAGACGCTTGTACTTACCACATAAACACTCGTAGTCTTTAACTGGGCCAAAGATTTTGGCACAGAACAGACCATCTCGCTCAGGCTTAAAGGTACGGTAGTTAATGGTTTCTGGCTTTTTAACTTCGCCAAAGGACCAAGAACGAATCAGTTCCGGTGATGCTAAAGAAATCTTAATCGCATCAAACTCTTCCACTTCGTTTTGGTTTTTAATTAAATTCAATAAGTCTTTCAAGGCCTTTCCTCCTGACGGAGCGGGCAGCGCTGCTAGGCAGCACTGCTAATACGCACGCGGGTTATTCGGATTCCAATTCAATATCAATTCCGAGCGAACGGATTTCTTTGATCAATACGTTAAAGGACTCTGGCATGCCAGCTTCCATACGATGATCACCGTCAACGATGTTTTTATACATCTTGGTACGGCCATTCACATCATCCGACTTAACAGTAAGCATTTCTTGCAGGGTGTATGCGGCACCATAGGCTTCCAGCGCCCACACTTCCATCTCACCGAAGCGTTGACCACCAAACTGCGCTTTACCACCAAGCGGCTGCTGAGTAACCAAGCTGTAAGAACCTGTTGAACGCGCATGCATTTTGTCATCAACCAAGTGGTTAAGTTTGAGCATATACATGTAACCAACAGTGACTGGACGGTCAAAAGCATCACCCGTACGGCCATCAAACAGCTTCATTTGCCCGCTTTCTGGCAAATCTGCCAGCTTAAGCATGGCTTTAATTTCTTGCTCAGAAGCACCATCAAACACAGGTGTTGCCATAGGTACGCCGTTACGCAGGTTGTTCGCTAAGTCCATAATTTCTTGGTCGCTGAGCAAATCGAGATCGACTCTGTCTTCGTCAGCACCACCAATTTCGTTATAAATTTTGTTAAGGAACTTACGTAAATCAATGACCTTGCGCTGTTGCTCCAGCATTAGGTTAATTTTTTCGCCTAATCCGTGAGCTGCCAAACCAAGGTGGGTTTCTAAAACCTGACCCACGTTCATTCGCGAAGGTACACCGAGTGGGTTAAGCACGATATCAACAGGCACGCCATTTTCATCGTGCGGCATATCTTCTACCGGCATGATGACAGAAACCACACCCTTGTTACCGTGGCGACCAGCCATCTTGTCACCTGGTTGGATGCGACGCTTAATGGCCAAGTAAACTTTAACAATTTTCAAAACACCAGGTGCTAAATCATCGCTCTGGGTTAGCTTGCGCTTTTTGTCTTCGAACTTCTCATCAATGAGCTTGCGACGATCAGACAGGTAAGCCTGCGATTTCTCCAGCTCGTCATTGAGCTTGTCATCCGCCATGCGCAGCTTGAACCATTGATTCAATTCGATCCCATCAAGAATCTCATTGGTCAGCTCAGTACCCTTCTTAAGACCTGCACCACCATCAACCTTATGACCTACAAGGTGTGAGCGCAAGCGGGAGAAAGTGGCGCCTTCCACAATGCGGAACTCTTCGTTTAAGTCCTTACGAATCTGATCCAGTTGGATCTTCTGAATCGCTAACGCACGACTATCACGCTCAACTCCATCACGGGTAAACACCTGCACATCAATTACAGTACCGGTAGTACCTGTAGGTACACGCAAAGAAGTGTCTTTAACATCAGAGGCTTTTTCACCAAAAATGGCACGCAACAGCTTTTCTTCTGGGGTCAGCTGGGTTTCACCTTTAGGAGTTACCTTACCCACTAGAATATCACCGGCGGTAACTTCAGCACCCACGTAAACAATACCGGCTTCATCCAGCTTGTTCAGTGCCGCTTCACCCACGTTTGGAATATCTGACGTAATCTCTTCCGAACCTAGCTTGGTGTCACGCGAGACACAGGTGAGCTCTTGAATGTGGATAGTAGTAAAGCGATCTTCTTCCACCACACGCTCAGACAGCAAAATGGAGTCTTCAAAGTTGTAACCATTCCACGGCATAAATGCCACGCGCATGTTCTGACCCAAAGCCAGCTCACCCATATCAGTGGATGGGCCGTCAGCCATAATATCGCCGCGCTTTATCAAATCGCCCTGCTTAACAAGTGGACGCTGATTAATACAGGTGTTCTGGTTAGAGCGGGTGTACTTGATGAGGTTGTAGATATCGACGCCCGCCTCACCGGTTTCAACTTCGTCATCGTTTACACGTACAACGATACGGCTGGCATCTACGGACTCAATGACGCCACCACGGCGTGCTACTTCACACACACCAGAGTCGCGCGCTACGTTGCGCTCCATACCTGTACCTACCAACGGCTTATCAGCACGTAAAGTAGGAACAGCTTGACGCTGCATGTTTGAACCCATCAACGCACGGTTAGCATCATCATGCTCTAAGAACGGAATCAACGATGCCGCAACAGACACAACCTGCTTGGGCGATACATCCATCAAAGTCACTTCTGCAGGAACTTTAACGGTAAACTCGTTTTGATGACGTACTGTTACTAACTCTTCAATCAAATCACCCTTGTCATTAACACCGGCCGATGCCTGTGCAATAACGTGTTCTGCTTCTTCAATGGCAGATAGGAAGACGATCTCATCAGTAACGCGACCTTCAGTTACAACGCGATAAGGGGTTTCTAAGAAACCATACTCGTTGGTGCGCGCATAGGTTGATAGTGAGTTAATCAAACCAATGTTTGGACCTTCCGGGGTTTCTACTGGGCATACACGACCGTAGTGAGTCGGGTGTACGTCACGTACTTCAAAACCAGCACGCTCACGTGTTAAACCGCCTGGGCCCAGTGCAGAAACACGACGCTTATGCGTAATTTCAGAAAGTGGGTTGTTTTGGTCCATAAACTGTGACAGCTGGCTAGAACCAAAGAACTCTTTAACAGCTGCAGCTACAGGCTTGGCGTTAATTAAATCTTGCGGCATCAAGCCTTCACTTTCTGCCATCGACAAGCGCTCTTTTACAGCACGCTCAACACGTACCAAACCAATACGGAATTGGTTTTCAGCCATTTCACCCACACAACGCACACGGCGATTACCTAAGTGGTCAATGTCATCAACGATGCCTTTACCGTTGCGGATATCAACCAAGGTTTTAATTACATCAACGATATCTTGGTTGCTCAGGGTGCCTTCGCCAACAATCTCTTCACGACCAATACGACGGTTAAACTTCATTCGCCCTACTGCGGATAGATCGTAGCGCTCTGGGGTAAAAAACAAGTTCTTGAACAGGTTTTCAGCAGCATCCTTGGTCGGTGGCTCGCCAGGGCGCATCATGCGATAAATTTCGACTAAGGCTTCGAGCTGGTTGGTCGAGGCATCAACACGTAACGTGTCGGAGATAAATGGACCGCAGTCAATATCGTTGATATAGAGCGTTTCAATTCTGACGATGTTATTTTTCTGCAATAACTGCAAAATTTCATCGGTAATTTCAACGTTGCAATCAACTAAAATCTCACCGGTTGAAGGGTGAACCACTGGTTTTGCAATGACCGCACCAACCACGTACTCGGCAGGAACAATAAGCTTATTAATGCCCGCTTTTTCCATTTGATTGATGTGACGTGAGGTAATACGGCGACCTTGCTCAACTATGACCTTGCCATCTTTATCTTTAATATCGAAAGTGGCTATCTCACCACGTAGACGCTGAGGCACCAGCTCAAGACTGATTTCCTCATCTGACATGTGGAAAATATTATTCTGATAAAAATCAGACAGAATTTCTTCAGTAGTGAAGCCTAGTGCGCGCAGTAGAACGGTCGCTGGTAATTTACGACGGCGGTCAATACGTACGAACACACAGTCTTTGGCATCGAATTCAAAATCGAGCCATGAACCACGGTATGGAATAACACGCGCAGAAAACAACAGCTTACCCGAGCTGTGCGTTTTGCCGCGGTCATGATCAAAGAACACACCTGGGGAACGGTGTAACTGCGAAACAATTACACGCTCAGTACCGTTAATGACGAACGTACCGTTATCTGTCATTAATGGAATTTCACCCATGTAAACTTCTTGCTCTTTAATATCCTTGATCGTTTTGTTAGAGGCTTCGCGATCAAAAATAATCAAGCGCACTTTTACACGCAAAGGAGCAGCGTAGGTAACGCCGCGCATGGTGCACTCTTTAACATCAAAAGGAGCTTCACCTAAGCGATATCCAACATACTCAAGCGCCGCACTACCTGAATAACTAATAATCGGAAATACAGACTTAAATGCTGCATGTAAACCTATATCGCGAAACTGGTCTTTGCTTACCCCAGTCTGCAGAAATTCACGGTAAGAATCGAGTTGGATTGCCAGCAAGTAAGGCACATCCATTACATCCTGCAGTTTGCTAAAGTCCTTGCGGATACGTTTTTTCTCAGTATATGAGTAAGCCATTCGCGTTCCCCAGCTTGTGTACAGCTTGCGTTGAAAAGAATTAAACGAGCAAGCTAAGTTAGTGTTTCTCGTAGTAGATAACATTAGAAGGACCTGCTTGTAACATTAAGCAACCACTTCTAAATGCTATCTATTAACGACAAAAGGCCGGTGACATTAGCCACCAGCCATCAGCCAATTTTATAAACTAGGCTGTTGTACATTGTCGAAATTTACTTAAGCTCGACCTTCGCACCTGCTTCTTCCAAGGTTTTCTTGGCAGCTTCAGCTTCGTCTTTAGACATATCTTCTTTAATAACAGAAGGTGCACCATCAACAAGAGCTTTGGCTTCTTTCAGACCTAGGCCGGTAATTTCACGTACAGCTTTAATAGCGTTAACTTTCTTTTCACCAGCTTCTAACAGGTGAACAGTGAACTCAGTCTGCTCTTCAGCAGCTTCGCCTGCGCCTGCAGGACCTGCAGCTACAGTTGCAGCAGCAGCGGTAACGCCAAACTTTTCTTCCATCGCTGAAATCAGTTCAACAATTTGCATTACAGACATTTCTGAGATTGCACTTAAGATATCTTCGTTAGTAAGAGCCATGACTCTGGTTTCCTATCATTGTGGATAGCCTGCTGGCTACCTGAAAATTTGATTGCGTGTTTGAAAAAGCGATTAAGCTGCTTCTGCTTCTTTTTGATCGCGAACTGCAGCCAAAGTACGAGCCAGCTTGCTGGTTGCACCTTGAATAACGCTCATCAACTGAGAAACTGCCTCGTCGAAGGTTGGCAGGGTTGCCAAAACATCGATTTGATTGGCTGCAATGAAGTTGCCTTCAAATGCGGCGCCTTTGATTTCGAACTCTTTCTGACCTTTGGCAAACTCTTTGAAAATCCGCGCAGCTGCGCCAGGATGTTCATTTGAGAATGCAATCAAGGTAGGGCCAGTGAAGGTCTCTGCCAAGGTCTCAAATTGAGTACCCTCAACAGCACGACGCAATAGGGTGTTACGTACAACACGTACATAAACACCTGCTTCACGAGCTTCTTTACGGAGTCCAGTCATAGCGCTTACAGTCACACCACGAGCATCAACTACTACGGCAGACTGTGCAGCTTGGGCAGCCTCGTTGACTTCAGCGACTATTGCTTTTTTGTCTTCGAGTCTAATTGCCACGGGATTTTCTCCTGCTTATTTAATGATCCAGTTTCCTGGAGTTTTTGGTGTCTGATTCGAATGAATCGGGAGCACCATCTACGTAGGCTAGATAACTACTTAAGGCAAGCCACCTACGGTCTTGGACGGCCCCCGCTAAGCAGGGACCCCAAATTTTTATTACTTCTCTGAAAACGAGCTAATATCAACGTGCAAACCTGGGCCCATAGTGCTGCTCAGGCTGATGCGCTTGATATATACACCTTTGGAGGTGGAAGGCTTCAAACGACGCAACTCACCCAGAAGTGCTTCAGCGTTCTGCTTTAGCTTCTCAGGTGCAAAATCGATCTGACCGATAGACGCGTGAATAATACCGTTCTTATCAGTACGGAAACGTGCTTGGCCGGACTTAGCATTTTTTACTGCTGTTGCTACGTCTGCAGTTACTGTGCCCACTTTCGGGTTTGGCATTAAGCCACGTGGACCAAGCAATTGACCTAGCTGACCCACAACGCGCATTGCATCAGGTGAGGCAATTACTACGTCATAGTTCAGATCGCCGCCTTTCATGGCCTCTGCTAACTCATCCATACCTACAATGTCAGCACCCGCTTCGGTAGCAGCTTCAGCAGCAGCGCCCTGTGTAAACACGGCAACGCGAACTGTCTTGCCTGTACCGTTTGGCAGTACAACTGCACCACGAACCACTTGGTCAGATTTACGCGGATCAACACCAAGGTTAATCGCTAAATCGACAGACTCTTTAAATTTTGCCTGAGGCAGCGATGCTAAAAGCTGTGCAGCATCCTCAAAAGAATATACTTTGCCGTGCTCAACTTTCTCAGCAATAGCTTGCTGACGCTTGGTTAACTTAGCCATTACAGACCCTCCACGGTGATGCCCATGCTACGCGCGGAGCCAGCAATGGTACGAACAGCAGCTTCTAGTTCAGCAGCAGTTAAGTCAGCCTCTTTAGTCTTGGCAATTTCTTCAATTTGTGCGCGCGTAACAGTACCAACTTTCTGACTGTTAGGACGTGCTGAGCCTGCTGTGATACCAGCAGCTTTTTTCAGCAACACTGCAGCAGGCGTACTTTTGGTTTCAAAAGTAAAGCTACGGTCACTATAAACTGTAATAATTACAGGAGTCGGCAAACCCGGCTCTATGCCCTGGGTTTTCGCATTAAATGCTTTACAGAACTCCATGATATTCACACCGTGCTGACCTAAAGCAGGACCAACTGGTGGTGAAGGGTTGGCTTGACCAGCCTTAACCTGTAGCTTGATGTAAGCTTGTATTTTCTTAGCCATTTTGACTCCGTTGGGTAATCGCCTTTCAGCTCCCCGTTATTAACCGATTCCTTTCGACGAAAAAGCCCTGCAGTCATCCATAGAGTGCAGGGCAACAATAAAACAGTATCAGACCTTTTCGACCTGACTGAACTCAAGCTCTACAGGAGTTGAACGACCGAAAATAGTCACCGCAACATGAATACGGCTTTTCTCGTAGTTAACTTCTTCAACGACACCATTAAAATCTGCAAATGGCCCGTCAACCACGCGAACAGTTTCGCCCGGTTCAAACAGGGTACGCGGTCTTGGCTTCTCATCGCTATCCGCTACTCTGCGTAGCATAGCCTCTGCTTCACGCTCACTGATTGGAGCAGGTTTAGCGGCGGTACCGCCAATGAAACCCAGTACGCGGGGCGTGCCTTTAATCAAGTGCCAAGCGGCTTCAGACATCTCAACCTGAATAAAAACATAACCTGGGAAGAACTTGCGCTCACTCTTACGTTTCTGACCAGCTCTCATTTCAACGACTTCTTCAGTCGGAACTATAATTTCGCCAAATTGGTCTTCCATACCCTCAAGCTTAATGCGCTCTTGCAACGAGCGCATAACCTGCTTTTCATAGCCGGAATATGCATGTACTACGTACCAGCGCTTTGTCATGGAGAACCCTTATCCTACAATTAGTGAAACAATCCAACCTAAAAACGTGTCGAGTCCCCACAGCAACAGCCCCATTATCAGCACGACAACAACAACAATGAGGGTGGTTTGTACAGTTTCTGGTCTAGACGGCCAAACTACTTTTCTTATTTCTGCGCGCGACTCTTTAGCCAGCACCAGTAGTGAACGACCTTTAGCCGTTTGCGCTGCAATGAATAATGCCACTGCACCTAGGACAAGCAGGCCAATTGCTCTATACAGGATAGACTCTGACGCGTAATACTGATTAGCAACGACACCGATAACAATCAGCGCAACTACGATAATCCATTTCAGCGAGTCTAACGGACTTGCATTTGAATCTGCTTTTGCGTTCATTTATTTCAGAATCTCAGAATTAATGCCAACCGGGAAGGTGGCAGGCCAGGAGGGAATCGAACCCCCAACCTACGGTTTTGGAGACCGTCGCTCTGCCAATTGAGCTACTGGCCTAGATATTTTCTAGGTCGGCTATTATGCCGACCTAGATCTAGTTGTCAAGCTTTAAGCAATAATTTTTGCTACAACACCAGCACCAACGGTACGGCCACCTTCGCGAATTGCGAAGCGTAGGCCTTCTTCCATGGCGATTGGGTTGATCAGGGTAACGTCAAGTTTAACGTTATCACCTGGCATTACCATCTCAACGCCTTCTGGCAACTCACAGCTACCAGTAACGTCTGTAGTACGGAAGTAAAACTGTGGACGGTAGCCTTTAAAGAAAGGCGTGTGACGACCACCCTCTTCTTTGGACAGTACGTACACTTCCGCTTCGAACTGAGTGTGCGGCTTGATAGTGCCCGGCTTGGCCAATACTTGACCACGCTCAACATCTTCACGCTTAACACCACGCAACAGAACACCAACGTTCTCACCTGCGCGACCTTCGTCAAGCAGCTTACGGAACATCTCAACACCGGTACAGGTAGTTTTGGTGGTTTCTTTAACACCAACAATTTCAACTTCCTCACCCACCTTAACGATACCGCGCTCGATACGACCAGTTACCACAGTACCACGACCAGCGATGGAGAATACGTCTTCAATCGGCATCAAGAACGCCTGATCAATGGCACGCTCCGGCTCTGGAATGTAAGAGTCAAGCGTTTCTACCAGCGTTTTAACCGCAGTAGTACCCATGCCGTTTTCATCTTCGCCGTTAAGCGCCATTAGCGCAGAACCAGTGATGATTGGTGTGTCGTCGCCTGGGAAATCGTAAGTGCTGAGCAAATCACGCACTTCCATTTCTACCAGCTCAAGCAACTCTTCATCGTCAACCATGTCAGCTTTGTTCAGGAATACAACGATGTACGGAACACCCACCTGACGGGACAGTAGGATGTGCTCACGCGTCTGAGGCATAGGGCCATCAGCTGCTGAACAAACCAGAATCGCACCATCCATCTGCGCAGCACCAGTGATCATGTTTTTAACATAGTCAGCGTGACCTGGGCAGTCTACGTGTGCGTAGTGACGAGTCGGTGAATCGTATTCTACGTGTGACGCACTGATGGTGATTCCACGCGCTTTTTCTTCTGGCGCGTTATCGATTTGGTCATAACCTTTTGATGCACCTGCACCGCCCCATACTTCAGCACAAACGCGCGTCAGAGCAGCAGTCAGAGTAGTTTTACCATGGTCAACGTGACCAATGGTGCCTACGTTCAAGTGCGGTTTACTACGTTCGAATTTTTCCTTAGCCATCAGTATCGCCCTCTTGGTTTGAGCCTAAATTTATTGCAAGCGCATATAGCACAAAGGCAGATATATCATATCTGCCTTTGTCGTTCTGGAGCTCATGAGCGGAGTTGAACCGCTGACCTCACCCTTACCAAGGGTGTGCTCTACCAACTGAGCTACATGAGCGAATCATTAAGCGATACTGGAGCGGGCAGCGGGAATCGAACCCGCATCATCAGCTTGGAAGGCTGAGGTTCTACCACTAAACTATGCCCGCAAATATCGCCTATAAAATATGGTGGAGGGAGAAGGATTCGAACCTTCGAAGCTCACGCGTCAGATTTACAGTCTGATCCCTTTGGCCACTCGGGAACCCCTCCGTTTGCGAGGCGGCATAATCCGCCAATTCAGAGCTTATGTCAAGCCTTTTTCACAAATTAAGCATTATAAAAGCGTAATACTGGTATTTCTACTCCTGCACATGTTCAAGTTCAGCAAAATCATCCTTTAAAGTACGAATGACCTGCGCATCCAATAATCGCTGACCTTCAGCGTTTATGCTCACCCAAAATCTATGTCTTTTTTTAATAATTCTTTTGACTTCTGCTTGGTAACCCAGCGCTTGTGCGTACTCAACTTGCCTACTGGCAGCAGACTCTTGCGAAAAACTGCCCAGGATAATTACATTATCTAGCACGCCGTTCTCAACGAGAGCTGCATCAATTTTGTTAGCCAACAACTCATCTATCATTCTTAATGCAAGCCGCTTGGATTCGCCTGCCGGTATATAAACCATATATTCAGTATTGATCACTGATATTCGCTCTACAATTGCACCACCTATATTTAGGCTCATCAACCGTTGCAGTAATACTTTAGCGTGCTCCTCATCGTCAAAACCACCCAGTAAACTGCGACCCCTCTCATCAACATCACTACTCTGTATCACACTTGTTTTGGGCTCATGCACTTCTTTTAACAGCACAATCGATAAGGTATTTTCGTCCCGAACAGGCTTGAAATTACTTGCAGTCAACTCGCCAGTTTCCTGCTTGGTCGCCATCATCCAGATAAAAAACAATATATTTGCCACTACAACGAGTATAAATATTTTACGCATCACTGCCATGCTCCGAATATGGGCAGGCAAGCGCAAGACCGTTAAACACTAGGTCCTTGTGTAGGACGGCTGGATGCCACTCCTGCTGTACAAGATGCGCATCTCCGCCTGTGAGCACCAGAGTATACCCGTCACTGAATTTTTGTTCGGCGCAACCTAGCTGTTGTTGGATAAACCCGCCAAACATCGAGCTAATACCTGCACTTATGGCGCATTCGGTATTATTCGCTATTTCTGGCACAGCTATTGTAGACACCTGAGGTAGAGTAGTCCTATGGTGCAAAACGTCTTGAAGCAGCTTAATCCCTGGCGCAATAACGCCACCAAGATGCATACCTTCTCGCGAGACATAGTCAGCCGTTACTGCTGTGCCGCAATCTATTACCAAGCAATTGTCTTTGTAAAGGCGATGAGCGGCAACCAACGCCAGCCAACGGTCAACACCTAGCTGTTGCGCAGTTTTATAGCCATTTACCACACCTGCAAGCGTTTGAGATGATTTGGCAAATACCGCGCGCACCTCCAATGTTTGCAGCAACATCTGCGCCAACCGCTGATCAGACTCATCTCCACGCACAGAGCAAATACGACAAAACAAGCACTGCCCCTTATATTGGATTAGCACTGATTGCAAGTCGTTAAGCCCAGCAACCGCACCCGAAGCAGTTACTAATGCGCTATCGGCAGCTACTACGCGCCATTTAATACTGGTATTACCGCAATCGATCTCAACTATCATCCTGCAACCTTAGCGTTAGCTCACCACCAGCAAAGTTTTTTTGCTCATCGCCCACCAGCAGCTCTAATTCACCCTTAGGGCTTACTCCAAGCACTTTGCCAACAATCTCATGCTCAGTAAAAGACAGACTGACCATTTTATTTTGCCACAAGTGCACCTGCTCCCATTCCTTTCGCATCGATGCAAAGCCCTCCGCAGACTGCTGTTTTAATATTTCTTGCAAGTGCCTCACAAGAGATACGATCAGCTCGTTGCGGTCTGTACACTTGCCTGTTTCTAGCGCCAATGAAGTCCAGGGACTATCAACTTTGAGTTGATTGGCTTTTAGATTAATGTTTATTCCAATACCAATTACAGCATAAAAGCTGTCTGCAGGGTCACCCAGCAACTCTATTAAGATTCCTGCAACCTTCTTATGCCCAATCAATACATCATTTGGCCACTTCAAGCCTAAATTAGTTTGTAGATAGGGTTGTAAAGTTCGGTACACTGCAAGCCCGACAGACAGGCTTAACCCCTCCAGTTGCGCCATGCCCTGGGTAACAGGCCACGACACACTCAAATAGATATTTGTCGCATAAGGACTTTCCCACTGCCTACCGCGACGACCACGACCTTCTGTTTGCTCTTCAGCAATGACAAGTACGTCATTTATACCTGTTTTTAACTGTCTTCTAACCTCTAAATTTGTCGAGTCCAGCTGGTCGAAGACAAAGATATTCCTGTAAGCCGGCAGCTCCAGCTTAATTCGTTGCTCATCAATAAAAGTGACTGGTTCACTCAGCTGATAACCTTTACCTGTCACGCTTTGAATCGCGACACCCTGCTCTTGTAGTTTTTTTATTTTTTTCCAAATAGCGGCCCTAGAAACACCTAAGGTTTGACCCAACTCAGAGCCAGAATGAAAGTGCCCATCAGCTAATAAACGGTATAACTCACGCATAGGTAAATTCCTGCCTAACAAGACAGTGATTATTGCACATTAGCCGATACATATTCTAAGCAGTGCCACATAAAACCGCCCTGCACCGTTTCATTGCAGGGGCTTTTTATTAGGCGCGTGGTTGATAGCTGCCTGTGTTAACGCAAATCACTTTAGCAGGTTAGCGCGCCGGATCAGCTTCTGTGGGAGCGCAACTTTTGCGCGATTAAGCCTAGGCCAGCAT
>NZ_JAUCDY010000011.1:0-90424 GCF_030362935.1 Thiopseudomonas acetoxidans | reverse complement strand
GTATTACCCCTAAACAAAAGTTGGCCATAGTGGCCTAACATCTACTTTTGAACCCTGTTACAAATGGGGGGATTACCCCACAAATGACTATAGCTCCTCTTACCTTACCAATGAGACTGAGGTTATTAAGTTGGCAAAAGCTCGAAAGAACAGGGCCAAGAAAGGTAAAATTGTCCACGTTGAGTGCTTGGTTTTGTTGGTATAGAAGCTCATATTTTCCAAGTACCCCAACACCTTTTCTAGCCGGTCATTTTTTTGCTACACCCACATTTGCGAAGGGCTAGAAATATTATAATCATAATATGGATAGATGTAATGAAAATTCCAAATAATCACCTTTCCAATAAAAGTAATTATGCTGATGCACATATAGTATTAGTAAGCTTGGAAATACATTTGAAAACAGGGTTGAAACTGTGAGGATTGCTTATCTATCTAGTTCAATAATTCCATCCCGTGCAGCTAATTCTGTGCATGTAATGAAGATGTGTAATGCTTTTTCAGCTAATCGGCATGAAGTTACCCTTTATGCGCCGAATCGAAAGCAGGAGCAAGAAGAAGGCGTTTCAGATGTTTATGAGTTTTACGGTGTTGATAGTACATTTCATATTAAAAAAATGCCTTACCCGCAAGTTAGGTTTGTACGAAGTTTCATTTATGCATTCGCCTGTTTGTGTAGTTTGTTTTTTTCTAAGCAGAATTTAATTTATGGCCGAGATTTTTTAAGCTGTTTCTTGTCTTCCTTTTTCTTTGCGACTATTTACGAGGCGCATTCACCATTAAGTGGCATAAAGCTCAACCTATTAAAATTTATGCTACGCAGAAAAAAGTTTAAACGGTTAGTGGTTATTTCAGAAGCGTTAAAAAATATTTTTATAAAAGATGGTGCTATTGCTAAATATCAAGAGAAAATTTTTGTTGCTCATGACGGGGCAGATGAGGTGGTAAACGCTGAAAATAAAAAGGGGCTTCAAGGGAGATTTGATGTATTGCAGATTGGATATGTAGGTCATCTATATAAGGGCAGGGGTATAGATGTTATTTTAGATAGTGCAGAAAAAATCAGTGACGCTAACTTTCATATAGTTGGAGGAGTTGAAAGTGATATTTCATACTGGAAAAGGGAATTAAATAGCAGAAATATCGAAAATGTCTATTTCTATGGTTTTGTTAGCCCTGCAGAAGCAAGCTCTATATGTAGTTTAATTGATATCTTTCTAGCGCCATATGCTAGTGTTGTAAGTGTTTACGGTGGAAAGGGTGATACTAGTAAATTTATGTCACCATTGAAAATATTCGAATATATGTCGCATGGTAAAGCAATAATCTGCTCAGATTTGCCTGTATTGCGCGAAGTGTTAAATGAAAGAAATGCAATTTTAGTTAATTCAGTCGATGTAAACGAATGGGTTGATGCAATTAATAAACTTGCAGATGAGGAATTAAGAAATCAGCTTGGTCAACAAGCTTTATATGATTTCTTAACTGCCTATACTTGGAAAATGCGAGCTCAGAATTTAATCAACTTTTGATTTCCACGAAAAATCAATTTAATATTGCCAATTAGTTTTATTATGTCTTTTATATGCCTATTGCTAACATCAATAACGCTAACAAAAATAAATTTTCGTATACTATTTTATAAATCACAAAAGTAGAGTTGGTTATGAAAATCGCTCACATTATAACTGGTCTTAATAATGGCGGTGCCGAAGCTGTGTTATATCGCCTGTGCACCAACGATATAAGCGTTACGCATACAGTTATTTCTTTAATGGGTATGGGTAAGTATGGGCCTTTATTGCAAGAAACTGGTGTAGAGGTGCATTGCTTAAACATGCCTGCTGGCAGAATAACTTTTTCTGGACTATATAGCCTCTATAAGCTGTTAAAAAAATCAAAGCCAAATGCAGTACAAACTTGGATGTATCACGCAGATTTAATTGGTGGCGTGATAGCACGCTTAGCTGGTGTCAAAAATATATTTTGGAATATTCGCCACTCAGTCCTTGAAAAAGGTAAATCGAAGCGTAACACTATCCTTATAGCTAAGTTTTGTTCTTGGATCAGTCCTTTTATACCAAAGCAGATTATTTGTTGCGCTAATAAAGCCTTAGCAGTGCATGCAAAAAACGGCTATCAACGCAATAAAATGGTTGTGATTGCTAATGGTTATGAGCTGGATAAGTTCACCCCTAATAGCCAGCTTGCGCTTGATACCAGAAATGAATTACTGCTAAACGAAAATGTTGTTTTGCTCGGTATGGTGGGTAGGTACGACCCGCTAAAAGATCACACCAACCTTCTGGCAGCCTTGTCTCAACTCAAACATCAATTTGATTTTAAATGCCTTTTAGTGGGTAAAGACTTAAGTACGACGAATAACGAATTGATAAGCGAAATTGAAAAGCAAGGGTTGCAGTCACATATCGTCTTGCTTGAGCAGCGTAACGATATTCCAGCCATTATGAATGCGTTAGATCTGCATATTTTAAGTTCTTCCAGTGAAGCGTTTCCAAACGTTATTGCCGAGGCTATGGCGTGTGGAACACCTTGTGTAAGCACTGATGTCGGTGATGCAGCTTTAATTGTTGGTGAAGCAGGCTGGGTTGTGCCAGCGCAGGATAGTCGTCAGTTAGCTTCAGCTATTACACAGGCACTTACGCTAAAACAAGACTCTTTAAAGTGGTTAGAACTGCAAAACCAAGCACGTAATAGAATTTTAGAACATTTCAGTATCGAAACCATGATTAATAAATATCATGACGTTTGGAATAGTTAAACAGAAGGAACACCTATGAAAGCACTCTCAGAAATAAAACTAGCCGTAATCGGTCTTGGCTACGTAGGCCTTCCTCTTGCTGTAGAGTTTGGTAAACAGCGTTCAGTTGTTGGCTTTGATATTAACCAACCTCGTATTGCAGCGCTGCAAGCCGGTCATGACAGTACCTTAGAAGTGAGTGACGAGGTGCTAGCTCAAGCAGCACTACTTAGCTACACCTCGAATCTAGACGATTTAAAAAACTGTAATGTTTTTATTGTTACTGTGCCAACGCCTATCGATGAGTTTAAACGCCCAGATTTAACGCCTTTGATTAAAGCCTCAGAAACTATTGGCAAGGTGTTAAAAAAAGGCGATATCGTTATTTACGAGTCGACTGTGTATCCCGGCGCAACAGAAGAAGACTGTGTCCCCGTACTTGAGCGGGTATCGGGTTTGGTCTTTAACCAAGATTTTTATGCGGGCTACAGCCCAGAGCGTATTAATCCTGGTGATAAAGAACACCGTGTGACCAATATCAAAAAAGTCACGGCAGGTTCAACGCCAGAAATTGCCGATATTGTCGATGCGCTGTACAACGAGATCATCACTGTAGGTACGCATAAGGCCAAAAGCATTCGAGTGGCTGAAGCGGCTAAGGTGATTGAAAATACGCAGCGTGATGTGAACATTGCTTTAATTAATGAGCTTGCGCTGATTTTTAATAAGATGGGTATTGATACTGAAGCCGTTTTGGAAGCTGCCGGTACCAAGTGGAACTTCTTGCCGTTCCGTCCAGGTTTAGTAGGTGGGCACTGTATTGGTGTTGATCCTTACTACCTCACGCATAAAGCGCAATCGATTGGCTATCACCCAGAGATCATTCTTGCTGGTCGTCGTATTAACGACAGCATGGGGCAGTACGTGGTCTCGCAGTTGGTTAAAGCTATGATGAAAAAGCGTATTCAAGTGCAAGGCGCGCGTGTGTTGGTGATGGGCTTAGCCTTTAAAGAAAACTGCCCCGACCTTCGCAATACTCGCATTGTAGATATTGTGACTGAGTTAAAAGATTACGGTGTGCAAGCAGATGTGTTTGACCCATGGGTTGCTGTAGAAGAAGCTCAGCGCGAATACGCAATCACACCAATCAGTCAGCCTGAAGCTGCGACCTATGATGCGATTATTTTAGCGGTTGGTCATCAGCAATTTAAAGAGATGGGCGCTGCCGAGATTCGCGCGTTGGGTAAGTCAGAGCATATTTTATATGACTTGAAGTACTTGCTGCCTGCTGAAGAAAGTGATTTGCGTTTATAACGCCCAACAAGGAGGCCCACTGGTTGGGTTGAGTACATGACTGTTTACGACACATTATTAAAACGTCTGACCCGCGAGCCTAAAACTTGGCTTGTTACCGGTGTGGCTGGTTTTATTGGATCGAATTTGCTTGAGCACTTATTAAAGCTCAACCAGGCCGTGATTGGCCTTGATAACTTTGCGACTGGGCATCAATACAATCTTGATGAAGTTCAAGGCTTGGTCACGCCGGAGCAGTGGGCAGGCTTTACGTTTATTGAAGGTGACATCCGTAATTTAGAGGATTGTCAAAAAGCCTGTCTGGGTGTGGATTATGTGCTGCATCAGGCGGCGTTAGGTTCGGTTCCGCGCTCGATTGCTGACCCGATCACCACTAATGCAGCCAACATTACTGGCTTTGTGAATATGCTTGTTGCTGCACGTGATGCACAGGTCAAAAGCTTTACTTATGCAGCCAGCAGTTCGACTTATGGTGATCACCCTGCGTTACCCAAGGTGGAAGAAAACATTGGCAAGCCCTTATCACCTTATGCGGTGACTAAGTATGTGAATGAACTGTATGCCGATGTTTTCGCGAAAACCTATGGCTTTAACTGCATTGGTTTGCGCTATTTTAATGTTTTTGGAAAGCGCCAGGACCCTAACGGTGCCTACGCTGCAGTGATTCCAAAGTGGACGGCAGCAATGATTCAAGGCGAAGAGCTGTTTATCAATGGCGATGGCGAAACCAGCCGTGATTTTTGTTTTATTGAAAATACAGTGCAAATGAATTTGCTGGCTGCCAATGCGCCTGATGAGGCGAAGAACGAAGTCTATAACGTGGCAGTGGGTGATCGCACTACGCTGAACGATTTGTTCGATGCCTTGCAGTCGGCACTTGCTGAGAACGGTAGGCCATATGTGCGTAAGCCAGTGTACCGTGATTTCCGAGTGGGCGATGTACGCCATTCGCAAGCAGATATTAGTAAGGCTGCGAGTAAACTTGGCTATGCGCCTGAGTACCGAATTATGGATGGAATTGCCAAGGCCATGCCTTGGTATATCAGTCACGTATAATAAGTGGGACTGTAAATACTGAGAGCGATAGACGCATATCATGAAGAAAACCTTTGCATTTGTTATAAATAATCCTGCTTATTTTATATCGCATAGATTAGCTATTGGTTTATCGCTATTAGAGCAAGGTCATGAAGTTTATGTGATTGGTCCAGGTTGCTGTCCGCAAGGCTTGCAAGAGCAGGGTTTTATCTTTCAATCCGTCTCAATGTCGCGCAAAGGTAAAAATCCTTTTTCTGAACTGAATACCATATTTGAGCTGTACAAGCTTTTTAAGCGGATAAAACCTGATGTAGTGCACCTCGTGACAATCAAACCGTACTTATACGGTGGGATTGCTGCGCGCTTGGCTGGTGTACCTGCTGTTGTCTCTGCTGTGGCCGGCTTGGGTACGTTATTTAACGAAAATACGTTTAAGTATCGGTTTTTACGTGCTGCTTTATATCCACTTTACCGCTTTGCGTTTGGTCATAAAAATCAAAAGCTAATTTTTCAAAACGATGATGATCGTACTTTGTTGCTGGATTGGTTAAAAATCAGTAATGAAAAACCAGTTTTGATTCGTGGCTCAGGTGTGTCTTTGCAAGACTATCCTGTGGTACCTGAGCAAGCTAATCATGAGCCTATTGTCGCTTTAGCGTCGCGCTTGCTGAAAGACAAGGGTGTAGCTGAGTTTGTGGAAGCATGTAACATTCTGCAGCAGCGCGGTGTTAAAGCTCGCTACTGGCTTATAGGATCGCCAGACGCAGGCAACTCTAATACGGCTCTTCGCATTTAAGGGTGTAGCTGATTTCTAAACCCTCCTGACTTCAGCAAGCACCTAGCTATGTAATTGGTTAAATTTCTAAAGCCTAGGGCCGTACCTCGTAAGTGCTCAAGCCGCCCGTTGATAGCTTCTGTTGGACCGTTGCTGGTTCCTGGCCGGTCGAAGTAAGCAAGGATGCTCTGAGCGTATATTTTCAGCGTTTTCCCCAAGCCTTTCACCTCGATGAGCGCTTTGGGCAAGTCGCTGGCTGTAATGATATTTATGACCTCTTGCATGAGTTTTTTACCACGCCCTCGATCCGGCTCGTTGTAGGCGCTGACCACCCGTTGGTACATGTTCCAGGTGCAATCCACTTCGAGGTGGTGCTCATCTGCAAACAGCTGGAACAGTTGCTTTTTGTTGGCGTCAGACAGGTAGCTGATCCGAGTCAGTAGCGTTCGACGGCTTCTATAGAGCGGGTCGTTTTTACGCCCTCTGCGGCCCAGGATGTCGTGTTGCACACGTCGGCGGCATTCATCCAGCATGTTGCTTGCCCAGCGCACGACATGGAAAGGATCCAGCACGGTTTGGGCTTGAGGCAGGGCTTCTTGCGCCGCAGATTTAAACCCCGTGAAGCCGTCCATGGCAATGCTTTCAATCTGGTCACGCCACAGCTTGGGACGACTCTTCAGCCAATGTTTAAAGGCTTGTTTGGAGCGGCCTTCCAGCACATCGAGCAAGCGGGCCGGCCCGGTTTTGTTACGCACGGGCGTAAGGTCAACCACGATGGTGACGTACTTGTCACCACGGCGTGTATGTCGCCAAACATGCTCATCCACGCCCAGCACGGTCACACCGTCAAAACGTGTCGAGTCATTAAAAAGCAGGCGCCGTCCTTCGTTGATAATGGCGTTATTGGCGGTGTGCCAGGCAACGTCAAGATGACTCGCAACACGGGAGACCGACAAGTCATCCAGCACGATGGCTGCCAATCCCCAACGTATCGCCCCATGGGAAAGCTTTGAGCGTGGCGGCGCGGCACTGCTGGTGTCTTCGTGCCAGAAACAGCCACAAGCACAACGCCAGCGACGAATACGCAGCAGCAATGTAGTTGGCCGTTGCCCGTAAGGTGTGTGAGCAAGATGCCTCTCGACCGTGCCGCGTGAAACGCCAGCAGCCCCGCACTTGGGGCACGGCTCGGGTGCTTTGGTGAAACGGCATTCGATGACGGCGCGTTCTGCACAAAGATGTTGTCCAGTGGCAGTCAGGCCGAGGATATTTAGTTGGCAAAAGCTGGAAAGATCAGGGCTAGAAAAGGTAAGATTGTTCACGTCGGGGGCTTAGTTTTTGTTGGTGTGGGAACTTACATTTTCTAAGATCCCCGACTCCTTTTCCAGCCGGTCAAATTTTTTCTACACCCTCAAATGCGAAGGGCCATTTTAACGGCTGGTGATAAGCACTTTTTCCGCTATGTGAACAAGGTTAAGGAAGATACGGGTATCAGTCTTAACCTGTGGGGGGTTAATCCGTTAGAGGTTACTCATTTTAAGACCGGATTCTTGGGTATTGAGCCGGATTTTGAACGGCAAAGAGTATATGCCAGCGGAAAAATGGGGCAGTTGCGTTATCAAGGTAAGCGTCTGCAACAGATGCTGAAAAGTCCGGGTTATTTTAATAGTTCGTTGTGGGACACCTGGAGCGGTGAGTACTTTCGCAGTGCTGCGAAAAAATCAGACTATTTCCATGTGTTTGATTATTGGCAGTGGTCTGAAAAAGAAATTAATAGCTTGCTTGCCGACTACGACTGGGAGCTGGCAACTGATACACCAACAACCTGGCGTATTGGTGATGGCACCGCCGGGATTTATAACTACATTTACTATACGTTGGCCGGCTTTACCGAACATGACACCTTCCGCAGCAACCAGGTGCGTGAAGGTGAGCTGACCCGTGAGCAGGCGTTGCAGTTGGTCGAAGTGGAAAATGCTCCTTGCCATGACAACTTGCGCTGGTACTTGGCTTCGACAGGTTTTGATTTTGTTGACACCATTAAGCGGATCAATGCGATGCCGCGCTTGCATGAGAAGCTTTATTAATGCCTAAAACCATCTGGTATGTGACCAAGTACTTTTCTCCAGCGACCAAGACTACGCCGGGTGGACGAGCTTGGTTTTTGTTGAAAGAGCTGGCGCAGGCCGGTCATTCGGTGGTGGTTATAACCTCCGATTCGAATAATTTGGTTGAGGTGCCGCGCCTTACGCAAGCAGTCACCACGGAACAGAAAAGTGGTATGCAGCTGGTCTGGTTGAAAACAATGAAGTATGGAGTAGCAAAGTCATTTCTTCGTATATTGAGCTGGTTTCATTTTGAGTGGAACCTATGGCGATTGAATAAAAAGCAGTTGCCCAAGCCAGATGCCATTGTCGTGTCTAGCCTGTCGCTGTTGACGGTGCTTAATGGTTTGTGGCTTAAACGCAAATACAAGTGCAGGCTGATATTTGAAGTGCGTGATATCTGGCCATTAACCATTACGGAGGAAGGGGGAGCCTCTAAAAATAATCCGTTTGTACTTTTTCTGGCCTGGATTGAGCGTTTGGGTTGTGAAAAGTCTGATGCCATTATTGGTACCATGCCCAATCTTGTGCGCATGTGCGTGCGGTGTCGCGCAGTACTGCTCCGGTGTATTGCATACCCATGGGAGTAGCACCCGAGCAGGTGCAGAGCCATCAACCGCTTGAGCCTGGCTATATAGAGCGCTACCTCTCCAGTCCCGCAATGAAAGTTATACACGCAGGCACGATCGGCATTACCAATGCGCTAGAGGTGTTTTTTGCCGCTGCCGAGCGCTTACAGGACAACACGAGTATTCAGTTTGTACTAGTGGGCGAAGGTGCTTTGAAACAACAGTTTATTGAGCAGTACGGACAGCTCCCTAACGTGGTTTTCGCACCTAAAGTCAATCGGCATCAGGTTCCTGCTGTGCTTGAGCATGCTGATGTAGTGTATTTTTCAGCGTTTCCTTCCAAAGATTGGTACTATGGTCAGTCTTTGAATAAGTTGATTGATTACATGCTTTCGGGCACCCCTGTTGTAGCGTCTTACTCCGGCTATCCTTCCATGATCAACGAAGCAAGCTGTGGCTATTTTGTACCTGCGGGTGATGCAGAAAAATTGGCTGAGCGGCTGCTACAAATTGCACAAATGCCCGTTGAGCAGCGTGCAGAAATGGGGCAAAAGGGTAAGGAATGGTTACTGGAGAACCGTGCTTACGCCGTGCTTGCGGAATATTTTGCAGAGGCGGTATTTGGTGCTTAAAATTAACAGAAAATATTTTGCTTTAGTGGTTTCATTATTGTTGCTTATTGCTGCTATGGCTGGGTTTGATGGACTGGATGACGTTTCGGCTAATTTAGCGTTGTTCAGACCAGGTACGTTACTGACTGTGGCAGGATTATTTTTGGGGACTGTTTTACTCTCATTTGTGCGCATATGGATCATTTTTCGGGATTTTGGCCACGACATTGCTTTTTATCCGGTAGCGAAAGCCTGCATGGCAGGTAATATAGGTGCGTTATTTTTTATTCCAGTGTTTGGTCAGATTGCTGGGCGGCAGATATATCTGGAGCAACTGGGTGTGACTGCCATTGAAAACTCGGCTGCTTCCGGCTACGAACGTGTTCTTGCCGGGGGCGTAAGTGCTGTGTTTGCCATATCGGGATTTATTTATATCTACGATTTTCAGCTGGCAGAGAATACGGCTATCACCGACTTGGTTATGTTTTTAGTGGCGCCTTTGATCGCGCTGGTGGTTTTTGTCAAGTGGATAATGAACGAACAAGAAAAGCAGGTGCTACGTACCTTATTAAGCTGGGGGGCTATTTTTCGGTTATTTAGGGTTACCCTGATTGTGACGGCCGGAATGATTTTGATGATGCTCTGCTTTGCTCAGATGTTTTCGAGCATTTTACCCGGTGCAGATCCTTGGCAGCTTGTGTCGATCGCCTTTATCGTTTCGTTTTTAGCATCGTTACCGATAAGCTTTGGTGGCTGGGGACTGCGTGAGCTTAGTTCAATGTTTTTTGTGGCTTATCTGGGGGGCAGTGCAGAAGCAGGTTTTGTCGCTTCATTATTTATTGGCCTGATTTCTATAGGGATAGTCTTGTTGTTTTATCCGATATTGCTACTTGGTAAAGGTAGGTGATTATGAACATTGCGATCACAAAGGAAAGGCAATTAGTCTGGGCGATTGCTCTGTTTGTATTTTTCTTGGCGGTTGTGCAGTTTCATGTTGATGCGTTAGGCTTTGCTATCAATGTAAATATTGCTGATTTTTTTGTTTTACTTGCCTTGTCTGCGATATTGCTTACCTATATCAGTGAGCGGCGAGTGATTGTGTGGAAAATTGCCCGATTCAATCGGTATATTCTTTTGACTGCTTTAGCGCTTTTGTCAAGTTGGCTTATTGCTGCTTTGTCTGGATTGTCTCTAACCTGGGGGACTTCCAAGCTGGTAGGCTGGATGGTTATCTTGGGCTATTTGTATACTTCTGCATTGTTGGTCAATCAATTAGGTTTTTTTAGCTTTTTTCGATTTTTCAATTTACTGTTAGTGTTTTTTCTTTGCGTGCTTGTTGTCAGTGTTGCTTTGTTTTTCTTGGAAATAATCAAAGGGGCTGGAACCGGCACGGTCTATCTCAGTTACTTGAAGGGATTGTCTGGCAATCGAAATGCTCTGGCATTTCAAATTTTGTCTGTGTTGTCACTGTTGCTGGCATTTCAGCCGTTGTATGAAAGAAAAATTATATTTGGGCGTTGGTTTCTATTGCTTGCCACTACCATTCTGACTTGCACAATGTTTTTGACTTCGTCGAGAAGCGGCATTGCAAGCATGTTGCTTTTATACTTTTTCGCCCTGATCATGCGTATAAGCCACTGGCGATTGCTCGTCAGTAGCTTGGTTTTAGCAGGAGTGATAAATCTTTTTATTATATATTGGCCAGAAATTCATTTTTGGTTTTTTACTGTGTATTCTGGACAGGAACAAATAATCAGTCAGGTTAAAATGGCAATATCTTCTGATGAAAGCGATTTGTTACGCGGCCTACTGATTAAGAATACTTTTCTAATGTGGCTTGAACATCCGTTCTTCGGTGCAGGACTCGGCGCATTTTATACTAGCAGTGAAGCAGTATACGGTGTGCCCATTGTGCAGCATAACAGCTTGTTGTGGGTGCTATCTGAAATGGGCTTGTTAGGTTTTATTTTATTTGCCGTTTTCTTTGTCTCGCTGATTTGGTTTGTGTTTTTTACCGGACGGCGTTGTATGCGTAAGAATGCAGTCTTCCTCCTGCTGTTGTCGCTCGGCGCGATGGCAATGTTTCATGAGATGTTATATCAGCGTTTGTTTTGGCTGTTTTTGGGCGGAATGGTTGCTACAGGATTACCAGATAGTTTCACTAAAAACTTGGGGAATGAGCCGCGCGGGGTAGCTGAAGAAACATGAAAAGTATTGCCTTAGTTACCTCACATGCGCCTTCTTTGGTTGCGTTTCGTGGGGTATTGATTACAGACCTGGTTACGAAAGGCATCCAAGTGTGGGCACTGGCACCCAATTATGACCAAGAAACTCGTGAAGCGGTCATACAGTTGGGCGCAGAACCTGTGGATTGCTCTATTAGTCGTACAGGTATGAATCCTGTGCGTGATGCACTTGATACAATGCGGCTGATTTTCCTGTTGCGCCGGCTTAAGCCAGATGTGGTACTGAATTACTTTGTCAAACCTGTGGTGTTTGGTAGCTTGGCTGCTTTTATTGCTAGAGTGCCATATCGAGTGGCCATGATTGAGGGGCTTGGTTTTGTATTTACTGAGACAGGGCGGCCACTGTCTTATCAGCGCAAACTGTTAAAGGCTGTGGTGTTGCGGTTATATAAAATCGGTTTGCGTTGTGCGCACAAGGTTATATTTCTCAATCCAGACGATCGTGCCGAGTTGGTGGGCGCTGGAGTTGTACCGCATAGTAAAACATGGTTGCTGGGCGGGATTGGTGTTGACTTGCAACGATGGCGCCCTTTGCCACATGTGATTGCTCCGGTCACCTTTTTGCTGGTTGCCAGATTGCTGCGCGAAAAAGGAATAGAGCAATTTGCAGCAGCTGCACGGCAGATCAAGCTTCAGCATCCGCAGGTTCGATTTATTTTACTGGGTGGGCTGGATGACAATCCTGGTGCTTTATCGGAACGAGACGTGCAAGCCTGGGTGGATGAAGGAGTTCTGGAGTGGCATGGCCATACGGCTGTAGCACCTGTCATGGCGCAAGCGAGCGTGTTTGTATTGCCTTCATGGCGCGAGGGTATGCCGGTCAGCACTCAGGAGGCGATGGCTTCGGCGCGCGCAGTGATTACTACTGATGTTCCGGGTTGTAGGCAGACAGTTGTTGATGGCCTGAACGGGTTTGTGGTACCCCCTCCCTGCTATGATTTGCGCGGAAACTATCAATGTAACTCTATGGCTTTAGCAGCCGCCATGTTACGTTTTGTTGAGCAGCCGGAGTTGATTGAGCCCATGGGCATGGCCAGTCTGGAAATGGCACGCAAGCATTATGATGTACGTGAGGCTAATAAGCGCTTGATGGCTGTACTATTTGATAAGGATGTAAAACAGTGAAGCGATTGTTTGATATTTTGGTATCAGCTGCTGCGTTACTGCTGCTGTTACCCGTTATTCTTGTTATCGCTTGGAAAATCAGTCGTAAACTCGGCTCGCCTGTGTTGTTTCGCCAGATGCGCCCTGGCTTGCATGGCAAACCTTTTGAGATGATCAAGTTTCGCACCATGCGTGATGCTGTTGATTCCAATGGTAATCCGCTGCCTGATGTCGAACGTATGACACCCTTTGGCAATTTTTTACGCTCAACTAGTCTTGATGAGTTGCCTGAGCTGTGGAACGTGCTTAAAGGCGAGATGAGCTTGGTTGGCCCACGGCCTTTGCTAATGGAGTATTTGCCGTTGTATGACGAGGAGCAGGCTCGTCGTCATGAGGTGCGTCCAGGAGTGACAGGTTGGGCACAGATTAACGGCCGTAACGCCATCAGCTGGGAAGACAAGTTCAAGCTGGATGTGTGGTATGTGGATAATCGCTCGCTGTGGCTGGATATCAAAATTCTGTGGTTGACGGTAAAAAAAGTATTGAAACGTGATGGCATCAGCGCTGAAGGTGAAGCGACCATGAGCAAATTTACCGGGAATGATCATTGAAACAGTTGGCTATTCTTGGGGCCAGTGGCCACGGTAAGGTAGTTGCCGAGTTGGCTGAGCTGCTGGGTTATCATTGTGTGTTTTTTGATGATGCCTGGCCGGAGCTGACAAGCAATGGACACTGGCCTGTTGTGGGTAAAACAGCCAACATGCTGGAGCGCCAGCTTGAATTTTCTGGGGCTGCTGTAGCGATTGGCAATAATCGTATTCGTCAGAACAAGTTGATACAACTGCACGAAGCGGGCTTCGATTTGCCAGCCCTGATTCATCCGCAGGCGGTGGTCAGCCGCTATGCAACATTAGGTAAAGGTACCGTTGTGTTTGCGGGGGCGGTATTGAATGCGGATGCCCGACTTGATAGCGGAGTGATTTTGAATACGGGTTGTACCGTTGATCACGACTGCCAGTTGGCTGACGCTGTGCATATTAGCCCTGGTGCCAACCTTGCCGGAGCCGTAAAAGTTGGTGAGCGTAGCTGGCTGGGTATAGGCTGTTCTGTCCGGCAGCTGATATCCATAGGTGAAGATGTGGTAGTGGGAGCCGGCGCTGTAGTCGTTAATGATGTGCCAGCTGGCCAAACAGTGGTGGGTGTACCGGCGCGCTGTAAATAATTAAATTTTGGATTTTATATGTTAAATACTGCATTTTCTCCCTGGCCCTCATTCACTGAAGAAGAAGCCAACGCTGCCCGTGATGTGATTTTGTCCAATAAGGTTAACTATTGGACCGGGCAGGAATGCCGCGAGTTTGAGAAAGAGTTTGCTGCTTGGGCTGGCACAGGTCATGCGGTGGCACTGGCCAATGGTACGTTGGCACTGGATTTGGCGCTAATCGCTTTAGGTATCGGAGCGGGTGATGAAGTGATTGTTGCTTCACGTACTTTTCTGGCTTCGGCTTCCAGCATTGTCAATGCTGGAGCAGTGCCTGTTTTTGCTGATGTTGACCCTGATTCACAAAATATTACGGCTGAAACGATTGCCAATGTGCTGACACTGAAAACCCGCGCGATCATTTGTGTACATCTGGCAGGTTGGCCTTGCGATATGGACCCCATTATGGAACTCGCCAGCAAGCATAATTTGCTGGTCATCGAGGATTGTGCCCAGGCGCATGGTGCGCTCTACAAAGGGCAACCTGTGGGCAGTATTGGTCATGTGGGTGCCTGGTCGTTTTGCCAGGACAAGATTATGACCACGGGTGGTGAGGGTGGCATGGTTACCACCAATGATGAAGTCTTGTGGCGAAAAATGTGGTCGTACAAGGATCATGGTAAAAGCTATGAAGCGGTGTATGAGCGTGAGCATGCACCGGGTTTCCGCTGGTTGCATGAAAGTTTCGGTACCAACTGGCGCATGACAGAAGTGCAGGGTGCCATTGGGCGTATTCAGCTTAAACGTATGAAGCAGTGGCAAGAGCAACGCTTGAACCATGCGCAGCGCATCTGGCGGGCCGCAGCAGAGTGCCCAGCTTTGCGCGTACCGGAAGTGCCGACTGATGTATTGCATGCAGCTTATAAGTGTTATGTATTTGTGCGACCTGAGCTGTTGGCTGATGGCTGGAGTCGTGACCGGATCATGGCTGAAATCAACGAGCGGGGTGTGCCTTGCTATAGCGGCTCATGCTCTGAAATTTATCTGGAAAAGGCGTTTGATGACACTGGATGGCGGCCAGAGCAATCGTTGCCTGTAGCGCGCGAACTGGGTGAGACCAGTTTGATGTTTTTGGTGCACCCGACGTTAACGGATGCCGAGATGGATAAAACCTGTGCTGTTATCAAGCAGGTGATGCAGGCAGCTCAATCAGCCTAAGAATATGCTCTTTCATTGTAAGCGGCTTCAGTCGCGGTCTGCGCAAGTGGTTTCCCGGCGGCGAAGGACGCTACACCGCTCGCGGCTAAAGCCGTTTCTATACAAAGCAGTGTCTTGCGCAAGAGTTGTATGTTGCACGACACCCTGTGTGAAGGGGCTTGCCCCTGAGAACTATGGTCAACCACTGTCGGGGGCAAGCCCCCTTACACAAAAGCACGCGCCTGCCGCGGTGTTTGTGTAATGCACGATGCCCTGTGTGATTCAGCCAGGTTGTTAGCCAAGGCCACCAAAAGGCTTGCACTTGAACAGAGTATCTACAGGGTTCAGGTAGCATGGTGTGTGATTTCTGATATGAGTGTTCTATAGTGCGTGATTTTTTGTTGAATTTGCCACGTCGTTATAAGCGTATTCTGCAAGTTGTTGTAGACGTCTTGCTGATCTGGCTGTGCCTGTGGCTGGCGTTTGTCATGCGGCTTGGTTTTGACAAGGCCTGGGTCGCAGTCAATGAGCATGAATGGCTGTTTGTTGTCGCGCCGCTGGTCACCATTCCGGTTAGCATTCGTTTTGGTATGTACCGTGCGGTTATGCGCTATCTGGGGCGTGAAGCATTGGTTGAGATTGCCAAGGCAGTGACCATGGCAGCACTGGCACTGGCTTTGTTGGTGTACTGGATGCAATCGCCTGGCAAACCACAAATTCCACGTTCGTTTGTCATGCTCTACTGGATCAATAGCCTGCTCGCCATTGGTGGCCTGCGTTTGCTGATGCGCCAGTATTTTACTGGCGACTGGATGAGTGCCGGTCAGCAGCTTGTGCCGTTCTTGCAAACCAAGCGACAGTTGCCGCGTGTTGCTATCTACGGAGCAGGCTCGGCAGGTAATCAGCTGGTACGCGCGTTACGTATGGGCAAAGCCATGGAGCCGGTGGCCTTTATTGATGATGATGACAACATCGCTACGCGCACCATTGCTGGGCTTAAAGTGTATAAACCCAAGCATATCGAGGAGATGTTGCGGGTTACGGGTGCGACTCAGGTGTTGTTGGCGGTTCCTTCAGCCAGTCGTGCGCGGCGGCGTGAAATTTTAGCTCAGCTGGAGTCCTATCCGGTGCATGTGCGTACGGTGCCGGGTTTTATGGATTTGGCTAGTGGGCGGGTGAAGGTGAATGATCTACAGGAAGTGGATATTGCCGATCTGCTGGGGCGTGATGTGGTTACGCCTAATCAAGCATTGTTCGAGCGCTGTATTAAAGAGCGGGTGGTGATGGTCACCGGCGCGGGCGGCTCTATCGGCGCTGAGTTGTGTCGCCAAATTTTAGCCAGTGGCGCCACCACGCTGATTTTGTATGAACACAGTGAGTTTAACCTCTATAGCATTCAGCAAGAACTTGAACGGCGCATTAAGCATGAGGCGTTGCGTGTGCAGCTAGTGCCTGTGTTGGGCTCGATTCGCAACAAAAAACATCTATTGGAAGTGATGCTCGCTTGGCAAGTGGATACGGTTTATCACGCGGCGGCTTATAAGCACGTGCCTATCGTTGAGCAAAATATTGTTGCGGGTATTCGTAATAATGTGATGGGTACACTGTATACGGCGCAGGCTGCAATTCGAGCGAACGTGCAGAATTTTGTGCTGATTTCCACTGATAAAGCGGTTCGCCCGACTAATGTGATGGGCGCGACTAAGCGTTTGGCTGAGATGGTGTTGCAGGCGTTGAGTCAGGAACAGCAGGTACAGATGTGTGATGCGGATGATTGCCAGAGTTATGCCAACAACACGCGCTTTACGATGGTGCGTTTTGGCAATGTCCTCGGCTCATCGGGCTCGGTGATTCCGCTGTTTCGCGAGCAGATTAAGCGTGGCGGTCCGGTCACAGTGACCCATCCAAAGATGACGCGTTATTTTATGACCATTCCAGAAGCCTCGCAGTTGGTGATTCAGGCGGGATCGTTGGGGCAGGGCGGTGATGTTTTTGTCTTGGATATGGGTGAGCCGGTCACTATTTTGGATATGGCGGAGAAGATGATTCGCTTAACAGGTTTAACAGTACGCTCCGAAACTGAGCCGAATGGCGAGATTGCGATTGAGTTTACTGGCCTGCGCCCCGGTGAAAAGCTCTATGAAGAATTGCTGATTGGCGATAACGTCTCGCCGACAGAGCACGAGATGATCATGCGCGCCAATGAAGAACTGCTGCCTTGGGCCGAACTCAGTGACGTGCTCCAGCATTTAATAGCTCTAGCCGAACAAGGCGACTGCACCGCCATCCGCCAACTCCTACGCGACACAGTCAACGGCTACACCCCCCAATGCGAAATTGTTGACTTGGTGTATAACCAGAATAAATAGCTTCCGTTAGAACGCAGTTTTGTGCAATGAGATTAGCCACTGACTGCTGGAGCGCAACTCTTGCGCGAATGGGATTAACCAGCAGCGCAGAGTTTAGCGTCAGGCACAATCCAATGTGGGACCTGACTTGTCAGGGAATCAAAAATTAAGCCATGGCAGTGAATTGTAATCTGTGCACGCCCTCAGCTCAGTGCATTCCACCGTTCCCCGACAAGTCGGGTCCCACAAAAGCCTGCCTGTTGGTGTTTGCATTAAGTTGGTTTTTGTGCGGACTGAAAGCACTGTCGCGCATAAGATGCGCTCCTACAGTCAAGCGGTTGATGCACCGCCGGTCTGGGGTTGGCACAGCTCTTGTGGGAGCGCAACTCTTGCGCGATTTTTGGTTTATAGCGTCTTGTTTTATGTGCCGCGGACATAAAGCCTATTTGGTCGTTGTTATTTTGATGCATTAATCGGATAATTTACGATTATCTATCCAAAAAAGAGACCGAGATGCTAGAGCTTCGTTTATCTTCCTTCGGTGGTGTGCCTTTTTCGCATGGTGCGTTATTGCCTTTGCTGTCAGATTACGCCCGTCCGAATGACAAGATTTCTGAGTGGCTGGCCTCGGGCACACTCATTTCCTTAAAGCGTGGTTTGTATGTTGTGGGCGCACCTTGGCGCCAAGAAGCCTTGTGCATGCCTTTGCTTGCTAATCGATTATACGGTCCATCTTGTGTTTCCTTGGAGTATGCGCTGGCGTGGCATGGTCTGATTCCTGAACGAGTGGTTGAAGTAACCTCGGTGTGCACGGGGCGTGGGCGGGAATTTGAAAATGCCCTAGGTCGCTTTTCTTATACTAAAATTCCACAACAGCTTTTTCCGCTAGGCATAACAATTGAGGCAGTCGGAAACCAGCATTTTTGGTTGGCAAACCCAACTAAGGCGGTGTGTGACACAGTTTTACTCACGCGGCATTTACGCGCCTTTGGCAAAGCATCGATGCAGGATTTTTTGCTTGAAGATTTACGCATGGATGAAGAAATCTTACGTGATTTTGACGAGTCGGTATTAGAGGGTTATGCGTCCTCAGGCTATAAACCGCGTCAGTTTAAAGCGTTACGACAGGTTTTGGAGGGGTTGCTGTGAGTGTTGTTGAGCAGATGCTGCAAAAATATCCTTTGACCGATGGCGACAACATCAACGACGCCTTACGCGAAGTGATGCAAGAGATAGCCTTGGCTAGCTTAGTGCGGGCAGGTTTTTTTGATAAAGCGGCTTTTTATGGCGGCACTTGCTTACGAATTTTTTACGACTTGCCTAGATTTTCTGAAGATTTGGATTTTTCGTTAGTGCAATCACAAGAAGACTTTTCTTTTGAGCCCTACTTTGATGCGCTGGTGTCCGAGTTTAATGCGTTAGGATTTGAGGTGGAGATTTCGGCACGTAAGAAGTCGGCTGAAACTGCTGTGGTGTCAGCATTTTTAAAGAAAAATACCAGCATTTATGATGTGCAGGTACGCGGGCAGAAGGTATTAAAAATTAAGTTTGAGGTAGATACCGAGCCACCACTTGGGTTTAAAACGGAAGAAAAACTGTTGTTGAATCCTTATTCTGTGTATGTGAAGTGTTTTAGCCTACCTGATTTGTATGCCGGTAAAATGCATGCCTTGCTTTTTAGGCAGTGGAAAAACCGTGTTAAAGGGCGTGATTGGTTTGATTTTGAATGGTATGTGCGCCGTGGCGCTGAGTTGAATTTAGCGCATTTAGAAGTGCGTGCACGGCAGAGTGGTGACCTAGGTAGTGAGCCTTTAACTCCAGATTTGTTTAGTGCTTGGTTAACCCAGCGGATTGAGCAGCTAGATGTCGAGTCGGCCAAGAGTGATGTGCGACGTTTTATTGCAGATACACAAGTGCTAGATATTTGGTCACGTGATTACTTTATGCAACTGGCAAAGCGGGTTAGGTTTACATAAGTGGCCCCTTTGCGCAGTTGGTTTTTGGGTTGGCACAGCTCTTGTGGGAGCGCAACTCTTGCGCGAATGGATTAACCAGAGACGCTGAAGTTGGCTGAAGGTTTCATCGCGCATAAGATGCGCTCCTACAATAAAGCGGTTGGCACAGCTCTTGTGGGAGCGCAACTCTTGCGCGATTTTTGGTTTATAGCCCTGCTAGTTTGCGTAGTTCTTCGGCGCGGTCGGTTTTTTCCCAGGTGAAGGCGGTGAAGGTGTCGTTGCCTACCGTCATTTCGTAAGGATTGCGGCCGAAGTGTCCGTATGCGGCAGTTGCCTGATACATCGGGTGCAGCAAGTCCAGCATTTGCGTAATGGTGTAAGGGCGCAGGTCGAACACGTCACGCACCAGCTGGATAATACGCTCATCGCTGATTTTGCCCGTGCCAAAGGTGTTCAGCGAGATCGAGGTGGGCTGAGCCACGCCGATCGCGTAAGACACTTGAATTTCACACTTTTCCGCTAAACCAGCAGCAACAATATTTTTCGCCACGTAACGTCCTGCATAAGCCGCGCTACGGTCAACTTTGGACGGATCCTTACCCGAGAAAGCGCCGCCACCATGCCGCGCCATGCCGCCGTAGGTATCAACAATGATTTTACGCCCTGTCAAACCACAGTCGCCTACCGGCCCACCAATCACGAAATTCCCCGTGGGGTTAATGTGAAACTGGGTGTCTTTATGCAGCAGTTCAGCCGGTAGAGTGTGCTTGATAATCAGCTCCATACAGGCTTCGCGCAGGTCTTTCAGGCTCACATCTGGGCTGTGTTGGGTAGACAAAACCACCGCATCAATGCCCACCACTTTGCCGTTTTCATAACGGCAAGTAACTTGGCTTTTCGCATCGGGACGCAGCCACGGCAGCAGGCCATTTTTACGGGCTTCGGCTTGGCGCTCCATCAAGCGGTGCGCGTAGGTGATGGGTGCGGGCATTAAAACATCGGTTTCGTTGCTGGCGTAACCAAACATCAAGCCTTGGTCACCGGCACCCTGTTCTTCAGGGGCAGCGCGGTCAACGCCTTGGGCGATATCGGAGGATTGTTTGCCGATAATATTGATAATTCCGCAGGTCGCACCGTCGTAGCCCACGTCAGAGCTAGTGTAGCCAATGCCGGTGATGACATCGCGCACCAGCTGTTCCAAATCGATCCACGCATTGGTGGTGATTTCGCCAGCAATAATAGCCACGCCGGTTTTGACGAGGGTTTCACAGGCCACGCGGGCGTTTTTGTCTTCGCTAATGATGGCGTCCAGTACCGCATCTGAGATTTGGTCGGCAATTTTATCGGGATGGCCTTCAGAAACGGATTCTGAGGTAAAAATAGAGTATTCGCTCATATCGATTCCTTCATAGTGGGGGTGCTTTGTGAGTCCGGCTTGGCGAAGTGCCGTAGCTGAATTTGAAAGCCGTTTTTTAAACCCAGATAAATACTTTCTCTGGAAATGAGTCCTGCGTGTTCAGCCCAGTGGGTCAACTCGCTTTGTTCAAAACCTAGCCATAGGTCGCCACAGGCTTGCTGCGCCCAGTCTTGGTCGTGGCGGCAGAGTTCGCTGATAATCAAGCTGCCACCGGGTTTTACTGCTTGTGCTAGGTGCTCAATCGCTGCAGCAGGTGCGGCGAAATGGTGCAAAACCATATTCAGCAGCACACAATCAGCGGGTGGCAGTTGGCTGCTTAACGCATCTGCCAGCAAGAGCTCAACATTTTCAAGCAGGTGTTTAGTGCAGCTGTGTTGCGCCTGTTGCAGCATGTGCGAGCTGTTATCTACGGCTAATACGTGCTCAAAACGCTTAGCCAATTCGGGCAAAAAACTGCCGTCACCCGGGCCGATTTCGGTTGCGCGGGCGTGCTCTGGAAACTCTAAACTATCCAGCAAGCTGGTAAGGCTGTCGCGATACTGCGGCAGACCGACAATTAAGTCTTGATGCTGATTAAATTCATGGGCAACGCGCTGGAAAAAAGCTTCGCTGGCGCTGGCACGTTCGCGGTGAATCTCGTTAATGCGTGTAGCAATTTCAGCGGCAATGGGTTGGGCATCTAGGCTGGCCAGTAGGGCGCTGTGCAGTTCGTGCTCATGGGTTTGGGTTAGGCTGCGACGATAAAAAATCGCATTGCCTTCCCGGCGGGTTGTGACTAATCCGGCTTGGGTCAGCACTTTTAGATGATGGCTGATGCCGGATTGTCCCGTGGCGAAAATATGTGCCAGTTCCAGCACGCCAAAGGAGTTATTGCTCAGCACCCGTAAAATATTTAGCCGCAACGGCTCACCCGCCGCCTTAAAAAAGGCTGCAAGGGATTCAAAGGGTTCAGGTTGGGGAAGAGGAGTGCATGCAGTCATGCTGCGCAGTGTAAACCGAGTCAGTTTGCAGTGCAATTGCTATATCAATAAATATTGATATTGAGTAAATCAGTTAGGGTTTAATAATTTGCTGTTGATGTGGGGGGTGCTTCTGTGGGAGCGCAACTGTGGGAGCGCAACTCTTGCGCGAAACAAGCCATCCAGCAACACCAAACCCCAATCGCGCATAAGATGCGCTCCCACAAAACAACCTTAATAAACATCCCCCAATAAATACTCCCTAACAAACGCCTTCTAACTAACAAGTACGCTGCAGCAAACAAGAGCAATGGTGTTTGGCGGACGTGAAGCTGTTGTTTTACGTTGTTTTGGCAATTTAATCGCGGCAAAGATTGCCCAACTGCTCTAGCTGGGCGAAAATAGGGCATCTTTCTAAATTTCAGTTCTGCAGGAGAAACAAAAAAATGCCAAGTCGTCGAGAGCGTGCTAATGCCATTCGTGCACTGAGTATGGATGCTGTCCAAAAAGCGAATAGCGGACATCCGGGTGCCCCTATGGGTATGGCTGATATTGCCGAGGCGCTGTGGCGTGGTTATTTACAGCACAACCCTACCAATCCAAACTGGGCTAATCGCGACCGCTTTGTGTTGTCCAACGGTCATGGTTCGATGCTGATTTACTCCTTATTACACCTCACGGGCTACGATCTGAGCTTGGATGATTTGAAAAACTTCCGCCAGCTCAACAGCCGCACGCCAGGTCACCCTGAGCTGGGTTACACCCCAGGCGTGGAAACGACCACGGGTCCTCTGGGTCAGGGTATTGCCAATGCGGTGGGTTTTGCGTTGGCAGAAAAAGTGTTGGCCGCGCAGTTCAACCGCGAAGGTCACACCATTGTTGACCACCAAACCTATGCCTTTTTAGGCGATGGCTGCTTGATGGAAGGCATTTCCCACGAAGTCTGCTCGCTGGCGGGCACGTTGGGTTTAAACAAACTCACTGCGTTTTACGATGACAACGGCATTTCCATTGATGGCGAAGTGCAGGGTTGGTTTACCGATGACACACCGCGCCGTTTTGAGTCTTACGGCTGGCATGTGATTCGCAATGTGAATGGTCATGATGCCGATGAGGTTGAGGTGGCGATTGAAGCCGCTTTAGCGAGCGATAAGCCCACCCTGATCTGCTGTAAAACGACTATTGGTTTTGGTTCGCCCAACCATGGCGGCAAAGCCAGCAGTCACGGTGCGCCTTTAGGTGCGGAAGAAATTGCGTTGGCGCGTGCTGAGTTGGGTTGGACGCACGGCCCCTTTGAAATTCCTGCCGATATTTATGCACAGTGGGATGCTAAAGAGGCGGGTATCAAAGCTGAATCTGAGTGGAATGTTAAATTTGCAGCATACGCGGCAGAATTCCCTGAGTTAGCTGCTGAGTTTGAGCGCCGTATGGCGGGTGATTTACCTGCCGATTTTGCTGAGAAAGCAGCACAGTACATTGCTGAAGTGGCGGCTAAAGGCGAGAGTATTGCCAGTCGTAAAGCCAGTCAGAATACCTTGAATGCGTACGGCCCGTTATTGCCTGAATTGCTGGGTGGGTCCGCGGACTTAGCCGGCTCAAACCTAACGCTCTGGAGTGGCTGCCAAGGCATTTCCAGCACTGACGCGGCGGGTAACTATGTGTTCTACGGTGTGCGTGAGTTTGGCATGAGCGCCGTTATGAACGGTATCGCCCTGCACGGTGGTTTGATTCCTTACGGTGCAACCTTCTTGATGTTTATGGAGTATGCGCGTAATGCGGTGCGTATGTCGGCATTGATGAAGCAGCGCGTGCTTTATGTGTTTACCCACGACTCCATTGGTTTGGGCGAAGATGGCCCAACGCATCAACCGATCGAGCAGCTAACCAGTCTGCGTACCACCCCTAATTTAGATACTTGGCGCCCATGTGACGCGGTCGAGTCGGCGGTGGCGTGGAAGTATTCTTTGCAGCGTAAAAACGGCCCCAGCGCGTTGATTTTCAGTCGTCAAAACTTGGATCACCAAGAGCGTAGCGCCGGGCAAATCGCCGATATTGAACGCGGTGGTTATGTGTTGAAAGATTGCGCGGGTGAGCCCGAGTTGATTTTGATCTCGACCGGTTCAGAAGTGGGCTTGGCTGTTGAAGCATATAACGTGCTGACCGAGCAAGGCCATAAAGTGCGCGTGGTGTCGATGCCATGCACCAGCGTGTTTGATGCGCAAGATGCCGAGTACAAGCAAGCGGTATTGCCGATTGAAGTCGGTGCGCGTATAGCCATTGAAGCCGCACATGCTGATTACTGGTACAAGTATGTGGGTCTAGACGGCCGTGTGATGGGCATGCACACCTACGGCGAGTCAGCTCCGGCAGGTGACTTGTTTGCGCACTTTGGCTTTACCCTAGACAACCTGCTGGGTCTGGCAACGGAATTGCTGGAAGATTAAGGCAAAACGGCGCTCCAACAGGTTGAGATTGATGCGGACTCTACTGTGGGAGCGCAACTTTTGCGCGATAGGAATCATCAGGCGGCTTAGGTGTTTAGGGTTGGCTCTTGTCGGGAAAGGGATAACGCACCGTGCTAGTTGTAGGACGGGCAGTTATGTCCGCGTAAATTCTGTCATGGTTTGAGTTTTGGCTCTCTGGCAAGCCAAGTCTCACACTGATTATTAGTGCTCGATACAAAATCCAGTGCTGGCTTTAGTCCAGTCGCGCAAAAGTTGCGCTCCTACAAGAGCTTAGCCTTGTAGGAGTACGGCTTCTGGGCGATGCGGGTTATCGGGCGGCGTGGATGTTTAGGGTTGGCTGCGCAGTGTTGTTGGTTGGTTTTAATCGCGTAAAGTTGCGTTTCAACAGCTAATCTAGAGCGCTTTTCCAGTCAGTAATGATTGCCAAGCTTCTTGGCTAGAAATTGGCTGGCCCGGTTGTTCTCCCCAGAGCATGCCGATGGGCACGGCAAAGCAGCCGGGTACTTGTAGTTTGAGGCAGTGACGGCCAGTATAAATCAGCATGCCGCCACGAAATCCTGTGCCCGACTGCGCTGCTAGCCTAGCCAGTCCTGCAGCGTCTTTGGCTTGAATACTGGCGGCACGCTTAACTTCAACCCCCCATACGTCATGGCCGCGCTCGATAACCAAATCAACCTCCAGTTGGTCTTTGTCGCGGTAGTGGTAAAAGCGTAGCTCAGGGTCCAGCCAGCCCGCTTGGGCAATAAGTTGTTCAACAACGTGGCTCTCCAATAAAGCACCAAAACGCGCCGCATCAGTCAGCCATTGCTCTGGCGTTAATCGGGCTAGGGCGGCGGCAAGTCCGGTGTCAACTAAGTGCAGCTTGGGGCTTTTAATCAGACGCTTAGCGTGATTGCGGTGCCACGCAGGGAGCTGATGAACCAGAAATAATTTCTCCAGAATACTGAGGTATCTGCCAACAGTAGCGCGCTCAAGCCCGAGGTCTTTACTTAAACGGCTGATATTGAGCAGGCTGGCCGTTCTGCATGCGAGCAGCTCCATCAATCGCAACATGCCGTCCTTATCTTGAATGGCGGCAATATCCTGCACGTCACGCTGCACAATGGCATTCAAGTATTGGCGATACCATTGGCGGGCTCGGTGAGGTGCGCGTTGATTGGGTTCTGGGTATCCGCCTTGACATAAAACGTCGGCCACCGGCGCTAAAGGCACGGAATCTGGCACCATGTCCGGCGCCAGCTCAGCATTTATCAACTTTTCGAGTAGGGTTGTTGTGCTGACGCGCTTCTCTTGCTCGGTTAGCGGATGTAGATAGATAACCTCCATGCGCCCAGCCAGCGAGTCTTGTATTTGCGGCAGTAAAAGCAGGTTGGCGGATCCGGTGAGCAAAAAACGACCGGGTGTACGGTCACGATCGACCACGGATTTAATGGCCAGCATTAATTCCGGCGCTCGCTGTACTTCGTCGAGAATGACACGCTCAGGCAGACTTTCGATAAACCCCAGAGCATCTTGTTTGGCGGCTTGAAGCAAGGTTGGATCGTCCAAGCTCAGGTATGAGCGCCCAGCATTAATATGCTGCGCCAGAGTAGATTTGCCAACTTGACGCGGCCCTAACAGGCAAACAACTGGCGTATCAGTGAGTGCTTCAAGCACGCGCTGCCTGAGTAGGCGGGGAAGAAATGGATGGGTCATCGAGCACCTTTTTGTCTGCGTCCAATTGCTGTATAAAATAGCGTCCAATTGCTCAAAGTACAAGCGTCTAATTGCTGTATGTATTTGCATCCAATCGCGCAAAAGTTGCGCTCCTACAAGAGCTTAGCCCTGCTGGAGTCCAGTTTCTGGGCGATGATGGTTTATCAGACAGTGTTTAAGAATCTGTGTGGATACAGGGTTCTGCTGGGTCTGGCAGCGGAATTACTGGAAGACTAAGGCAAAACGGCGCTCCAGCAGGTTGAGATTGATGCGGGTTCTACTGTGGGAGCGCAACTTTCGCGCGATTGGATTCATCAGGCGGCTTAGATGTTTAGGGCTGGTTCTTGCCGGGAAAGGAATAACGCACCGTGCTAGTTGTAGGGTGGGCATTTATGCCGGCGTAAATCCTGTCATGGTTTGAGCTTTGGTTCCCTGGCAAACCAAGTCTCACGCTGGCTATTAGTGCCCGATACAAAAAACAGTGCTGGCCTTAAGTCCAATCGCGCAAAAGCTGCGCTTAAGCAGAGTATCTAGAAAATCCGTTACGCGTGTACGAGGATGCCATGCATCCGGCCGCGGATTGCGTCTGCAAACACAGTGCTGTTTGGCGCACAGATGTCGCAGGCATGGCCTGCTCTAGAAGAGCTTGCCTGATGAAATTACTGTGTTAGTGAGAGTTTCCAACCTCAATGCGTAATGTCCGAGCAGGCGTTTACCGTCCTTTGTCTTCTGTATTCTGAATCCCCCTAACGCATTTTTTGCTTGTCGTTGCCGCTGTTAGACAGGAAACTTATGCCAAACTAACGTAATATGCACATGTATATTTCGAATTAGAGTGGGACAACACTAAGGAACTCCCTTGGCAAATTATCGTGTTGCATTAAATGGCTATGGCCGCATTGGGCGCTGTGTGTTGCGGGCGTTGTATGAGCGCAATCAAGACGCTAATTTTACGATTGTGGCGCTTAACGATATTGCCGATCAGGCCAGTATTGAATACCTCACCCGTTTTGATTCCACTCACGGGCGTTTTCCCGGCGAAGTGCGTGTTGATGGCGATTGCTTGCACATTAACGGCGATTGCGTGCAGGTGTTGCGCGCTGCCACGCCCGAGGACGTGGACTGGCAGGCGCTGGAGATTGATCTGCTAATCGAATGTTCCGGTCAATACACCACTCGCGCCCAGGCGCAGCGTTTTCTGGATGCCGGTGTGCCGCGGATTTTGTTTTCTCAGCCCATGGCCAGCGCCGAAGATGTCGACGCTACAGTGGTTTATGGTGTCAATCATCAACAACTGAGCGGGCAGGAACGTATTCTGTCTAACGCTTCCTGCACCACGAACTGCGGTGTGCCGGTGTTGCAATTGTTGCAGCACGCAGTGGGGATCGAACAGGTGCTGATCACCACCATTCACTCGGCGATGAATGATCAGCCCGTGATTGATGCTTATCATCATGAAGACTTGCGCCGCACGCGCTCGGCGTTTCAGTCGGTGATTCCGGTGTCTACCGGTTTGGCGCGCGGCATTGAGCGCTTGCTGCCGGAATTAACCGGTCGTGTGCAGGCCAAAGCCTTGCGTGTGCCAACGGTGAACGTGTCCTGTTTGGATATCACCGTGCAGTGCGCGCGCGACACCAGTGCCGCGGAAATTAACCAGTTGTTTGCCGACGCAGCGCAAGGTCAAACACTTCAAGGTTTGTTAAACTGTACTGAGTTTCCGCATGCCAGTTGCGATTTTAACCATGACCCTCATTCGGCGATTATTGATGCCAGCCAGACGCGCATGTGCGGCTCGCGCATGTTAAATCTCGTGGCGTGGTTTGATAACGAATGGGGTTTCGCCAATCGGATGTTGGATGTGGCGGATTATTTTTTACAGCTTTCTTCTACTGCCTCAGCAAAGGAATAACCCATGACTGTTTTGAAAATGGCTGATCTGGATTTAAACCAGAAACGTGTATTGATTCGTGAAGACCTGAACGTGCCGATAAAAGATGGCAAAGTCAGTAGTGATGCGCGGATTGTCGCCTCGTTGCCCACTATTCGTCTGGCGCTAGAAAAAGGTGCGGCGGTGTTGGTTTGCTCGCACTTGGCTCGCCCAGAGGAAGGCGTGTTTAGCGAAGAAAACAGCTTAGCGCCGGTGGCAGCGTATTTAAGTGAAGCGCTGGGTCGTGATGTGCCTTTGGTGCGTGACTATTTAAACGGTGTTGAGGTTAAGCCCGGTGAGGTCGTTTTGCTGGAAAACGTACGTTTTAACGCTGGCGAGAAAAAGAATACCGATGCGTTGGCGCAACAGTATGCCGCGCTCTGTGATGTGTTTGTCATGGATGCCTTTGGTACAGCACACCGTGCGCAGGCGTCTACCCATGGTGTGGCGAAATTTGCCAAAACCGCTTGTGCTGGTCCTTTGCTAGCAACTGAGCTTGAAGCTTTGGGCAAGGCGTTGGATAACCCAGCCCAGCCGATGACGGCGATTGTGGCGGGTTCAAAAGTCTCGACCAAATTAGATGTACTCAATAGCTTGGCAAGGGTGTGTGACCAGCTGATCGTTGGCGGCGGCATTGCCAATACTTTCTTAGCCGCTGCTGGTTTTGCGGTGGGTAAGTCGCTGTATGAGCCTGATTTATTAGACACGGCAAAAGCCATTGCCGCGAAAGTGAGCGTGCCTTTGCCGGTGGATGTGGTGGTAGCCAAAGCCTTTGCTGCGGATGCTGAGGCGACAGTAAAAGCCGTGGCGGATGTCGCTGAAGACGATATGATTTTGGATATCGGCCCAGAGACCGCGGCGCAATTTGCTGAGTTGCTCAAAAGCGCTAAAACAATTTTATGGAACGGCCCGGTGGGCGTGTTCGAATTTGACCAATTTGCTAACGGCACCCAGGTGCTCGCGCAAGCCATTGCCGACAGCGAAGCGTTTTCTATTGCCGGCGGCGGTGATACCCTTGCAGCTATTGATAAATACAATGTTGCCGAACAGATTAGTTACATCTCCACCGGCGGCGGCGCTTTCCTTGAGTTTGTCGAAGGTAAAGTATTGCCAGCCGTAGAAATGCTGCAACAGCGCGCGCAGGGCTGAATTTTTTCGCGCAAGAGTTGCGCTCCCACAGTTGCGCTCCCACAGTTGGGGCACGACTCTTGTTGTGGGGCGCAACATACATAATTTTCACACGGGTTGGCCTAATGCCAGCCCGCATTAAAAAACAGGAGTAGACCCTATGGCTCTAATTACTATGCGTCAATTGCTGGATCATGCCGCCGAATTTGGCTATGGCATCCCAGCGTATAACGTGAACAACCTTGAGCAAATGCGCGCGATTATGGAAGCGGCTGATCACACCAATTCTCCGGTGATTGTCCAGGCTTCAGCCGGTGCGCGCAAATATGCTGGCGCCCCGTTTTTGCGTCACCTGATATTAGCGGCAATCGAAGAGTTCCCGCACATTCCCGTCTGTATGCACCAGGATCACGGCACCAGCCCGGCGATTTGTCAGCGTTCGATCCAACTGGGCTTCAGCTCAGTGATGATGGACGGCTCGCTCCTTGAAGACGGTAAAACCCCATCCGATTATGACTACAACGTCGAAGTCACCCGTCGTACCGTAGAAATGGCGCATGCGTGCGGTGTGTCGGTAGAAGGTGAGCTGGGTTGCTTAGGTAGCTTAGAAACTGGTATGGCCGGTGAAGAAGACGGCGTTGGCGCAGAAGGCGTGCTGGATATGGAGCAAATGCTCACCGACCCAGAAGAAGCCGCTGATTTTGTAGCGAAAACTAAGGTGGATGCACTGGCGATTGCCATCGGCACCAGCCATGGCGCGTACAAATTTACCAAGCCACCTACTGGCGATACCTTAGCCATTGAACGCATCAAAGAAATCCATGCGCGCATTCCGAACACGCACTTGGTGATGCACGGCTCCAGCTCGGTGCCGCAGGATTGGTTGGCAATTATCAATGAATACGGCGGCGACATTGGCGAAACCTACGGTGTGCCAGTGGACGAAATCGTCGAAGGTATCAAGCACGGCGTGCGTAAAGTGAATATTGACACCGACTTGCGTTTAGCCTCAACGGGCGCGATTCGTCGCTACTTGGCGCAAAACCCCAGCGAGTTTGACCCGCGCAAATACTTGGCGGAAACCGTTAAAGCCATGCGTGATATCTGTATCGCACGTTATGAGGCCTTTGGTGCGGCTGGCAATGCCAGCAAAATCACCCCGATTTCCATGGAAATCATGTATCAGCGTTATGCCAGCGGTGAGCTGTATAAGTAAGCTGATTAACTAACTTAGCTATATAAAACCCCGTACTAATTTAAAAGTACGGGGTTTTATATGCTTAGCACATTATGCAAAATTAAGAGAGCAAATCACCAGCCTTGACTTTACTACCATTAATTATATTATGCTTTCTCTTATTTTAAGTAACTCATGGAGAGTAGCAGTATGTTGAAGAAAGTATTGGCAGCAGCTGTAGTGCTGGGTTTGGCTAGCACGGGTGCACAGGCAGCGGATTGGGATGTGTCGGGTTATATTCAGGGTAACTTGGGGCAAGCGAAAGCTGAAAAGCCAAGCTTTGTAAAGCGCGAAGCCGAGAGCCTGTCAGCTAGTACTAAAACGGATAAAAAAGATACAGCTTATAAGCTGCTTGTGGGTCTGCAGCTAAACCCCTATGTAGCCCTTGAGGCTCAGTATGTTGATTTGGGTAAAGCGCAGTACAAATTAACAAAAGTTGGCTATCAGGATAAAATAAAGAGCAGCACAAAAGGTTTGGGTGCTAATGTAGTGGGTACTTTGCCAATTGCTGATTTTACTTTATTTGCTAAGGCAGGCTTACATAGACTTGAAACCAAGCTTTCAGATAAAGACACCAATGGGTATTCTGCTACTGGAAAAGTGCGTAAGTGGGCGCCATTATATGGTGTAGGTGCCAGTTATGAGTTTGTTGAAAACTTAGCCGCCGTGGTTGAGTATGAGCGTTATCACAAAGTTGCTGATGCTAAAGCTTGGGCAGGTGCTACACGTACAAAAGTTAGCGTGAAACATGATATTGATATGTTTTCCGCAGGTATCCGCTACAAGTTCTAATCTTGCTAGCTGAATAAAAAGGGGTGCACAGGTTGCGCCCCTTTTTTGATCCGCTTGACAATACTCATCCGACGCGTCTTTTTGCTAGCCATAGAGTTTGGACATAGAATTATCCCTGAAACTTTTAGCGCTGTGCTTTATGATGAGCGTCAAACTATGTGGGGGTGTTTATGCAAGGTAATAAACAAGTTGTAGCCTGTTTAATCGATTTGCTACGCGGTGAGCTGGCGGCGCGGGATCAGTATTTTCTGCATTCTAGACAATACGAAGATCTGGGTTTGACCAAGCTTTATGAGCGTATCAACCACGAAATGGAAGAAGAAACCCAGCATGCCGATGCCATCCTTAAGCGTATTTTATTTTTGGGGGGCACGCCGGATATGACGCCTGAGCCGGTCAACCCAGGTACAGATGTGCCCAGTATGCTGCGTAATGATTTGGCAGTTGAGTATCTGGTGCAGAAAAATCTAGCCGATGCGATTGCACTCTGTGAAGAGCATCAGGATTACGTCACGCGTGACATGTTGTTAGAACAGCAGCGGGATACAGAAGAAGATCATATGTACTGGTTGGAAAAACAGCTGCGTTTGATTGAGCTTATTGGTCTGTCAAACTATCTGCAGGCACAAATGTAATTTATGTCGATTCAGTTGCGTGATGACCAGACGCGTTATGGGCTGATCAGTGTTTTGTTGCATTGGACAATCGCTGTGCTGATTGCTGTGCTGATTGGGCTGGGGTTATGGATGGTCAGCCTGAGCGTGTTTGATTCTTGGTACCGTACCGCGCCTATGCTGCATACCAGTTTGGGTGTGGTGGTGGCGTTGTTGATGTTGATTCGTTTGCTTTGGCGTATGCTAACTGCAACGCCTGCACCTGCAGTGGCGCGTAGTCCCGTTATGATGCTGTTGGGCAAGCTGGTGCATCGAGTCATGTATGCGAATGTTTTTGTTGTGGCTGTCTCGGGCTATTTAGTCGCAACAGGCAGTGGTCGGGCGTTAGAGTTTTTTAATCTGTTTTCTGTGCCGGCAATGCTGCATGTTTCAACCCGTCAGGTTCAGCTGTTTAAAACCCTTCATGAATTGAGTGTGTGGTTTTTGGTTGGTTTAATAGTGTTGCATGTGGCGGCGGTGTTGAAACATCAGCTGATTGATAAAGAACCCATTCTGCAGCGGATGAAGCCTTAGGCAGTATTGGCCCAGAAACAAAACCCTAAAAAACTCTTATAAAAACGAATTCCAACGGCTCTGTGGGAGACTGGCTTTTGGGGTGGGGTGGGCACAGTTCTTGTGGGAGCGCATCTTATGCGCGATTGGATTCAGCGCTGCAGGTTGGTTTTTTTCGCGCAAGAGTTGCGCTCCTACAGTATTAAGCGTCGCTGCACCGGGCTTGGGTTGGCACAGCTCTTTGTGGGAGCGCATCTTATGCGCGATTGGCTTTGGTGATGCTGGATAGTTTGTTCGCGCAAGAGTTGCGCTCCCACAGAAGCCGACCACAGAAATAGCCACAGAAACCCTCACAGAAGCAGCCACAGAAATCCCCACAGAAGCGCTCATACACTAGCGTGGTCAATAGGCTGCCGTTCTTTGGGGTTAGATTCCATGTAGCAGTTGGGCGAAATCTCCGCCATCGATAAACTCGGCGCAGTCTTTGTGCGGGCTGTGGCTATCGGGTTGGGCGATGCAGCGCAGGTGTTGGATGCCATAACGTTGCGCGCTACGAAGGACATTCAGGCTGTCATCAATAAATAGCGTGCGCTGTGGATCAAATGGATAGTGTTGCTGCAAGTGTTGCCAAAACTCCTCGCGCTCTTTTGGGTAGCCGTAATCATGCGAACTCACCATGGCATCCAAGCCAGCGGCTAAATCCACCCGTTCGAGCTTAATGTCCAGCGAATGGCGATGGGCATTAGTCACCAAAATCACCTGCTTACCCGCCTGTTGCAAGCAGTGCAAAAACTCCAACGCATGCTCACGCGGAGCAATACGCGCCGCTTGTTCGCGTTTCATCTCACGAATCGGTAGCTGCAGTTTTTCAGTCCAAAACTCCACGCAATACCATTTCAACTGTCCCGTATAGGAGTTGAGCAGTGGTACTACATGGGCTTTAGCTTCATCGACGCTGAGCGAATGCTGTTGCGCATAACACTGATGCAGGTAATCGAGCCAGAAAAAATTATCAAAATGCAGATCCAGCAGGGTGCCGTCCATATCCAGCAAAACGGTATCAATGTGCGACCAAGGTAAGGCTGTCATAAAAGAAGATAAAAATAATGGATTAAGCGCGCTATCATAGCCTGTAATGAAAGGAGAGGTTAACTGATGCGAGTAAAACCAGAGATTTTAAGCTGTGAGCAAATAGCCCAGACCCGTATTTTCCGCGTTGAGCAAATGCAGCTCAGGTTCAGTAATGGCGAAGAGCGCACCTATGAGCGTCTGCGAGGTCGAGCTGACGGGCATGGCGCGGTGATGATTGTCGCCTTGGATGAGCGCAATAATGCGGTGCTGATTGAGGAATATTGCGCTGGCAGTGCCAGTTATGAATGGTCGCTGCCCAAAGGACTCATAGATGCAGGTGAGAATGCTTTGCAAGCGGCCAACCGTGAATTGCAGGAAGAAGCGGGCTTTGCCGCGAAAGAGTTAGAGGTGATTGCAGAGTTGAGTCTATCGCCCGGCTACATGAGCCAACGGGTGACGGTGGTGCTGGCGCGGGATATTTACCCGTCTAGTTTACCTGGCGATGAGCCCGAACCCATGCGTGTGCGTACCCATCCGCTATCTGACTTGCTTGCATTGCTACGCGAGCCGAATTTTTCCGAAGGCCGCGCTTTAGGTGCACTGTATATTGCGCGAGATTTACTGATGGAGCGTGGCCAATGGTGATGAATGCGCAGCAGATTCAAGCACTGCTAAAGCTGGTAGAGGAAGCAGGGCAGCAAACATTGCCATTTTGGCGCGCTGATGTAAGCGTGAGCAGTAAAGCCGATGACAGTCCGGTTACCGCTGCAGATATGGCGGCGCATCGCGTGTTAGTCGCGGGCTTACAGCAGCTTACCCCTGATATACCCGTTTTATCAGAAGAGGCCTGTGATATTCCTCTAGCCCAGCGCCAACAATGGCAGCGGTGGTGGTTGGTTGATCCGCTGGATGGCACCAAAGAGTTTATCGCTGGCAGTGAAGAGTTCACCGTTAATGTGGCGTTGATTGAGGCTGGTCAGGTGGTGTTTGGCCTAGTGGGTGTGCCGACGCAGAATGTGATTTATTATGGCGGTAAAAATTCAGGTGCTTGGCGTGTTGAGCAAGGTAAGACACATGCCATTAGTGTGGCAAAACCCGCGCAACCCTTGCGTGTTTTAGCCAGTTTGCGCCATTCCAGTCTAGAGCAGCAGCAGCTAATGCAGCGTTTACAGCAAGAAGCTGAAATTGAGCTACTCAATGCCGGCAGCTCGTTGAAGTTTTGTTGGTTGGCAGAAGGTAAAGCCGATCTGTACCCGCGTCTTGCGCCTACGTCGCAATGGGATACAGCAGCCGCGCAGGCAGTGTTGGAAGGCGCAGGCGGAGAGGTGATTGATGAACAGGGTAATCCAATAACTTATGTAGCTCGAGAAAGCCACTTAAACCCGTACTTTTATGCCCTGCCAAAAGGTTCTGTGTGGCGCGATAAAATAGTGAATACAGCGCTGCTAAAGCGTACCGACTAACGTCTCAAGGCTGCAGGAGAAAAAACATAGCACACTAACCAACTATTTTTTAAGCGGTAAGGCATATGAATAACAATAACACGCCAAATTTACTTAAAGTCATCGTTGCCGGTGCCCTTATTTTATTAGTGGTGCACACCCTTGGGCGCTTTATCTACACACCTTTGCTGCCATTGCTGATTGCCGATGGCGCGCTGACGATCAAGCAGGGTGCAGATATTGCCAGTTGGAACTACCTAGGCTATTTGATCGGTGCATTACTGGCGATGCGCTGGCACCGTATTGAGCAAATTCGTAGTGTGTTGCCTTGGGCGTTAGGGATAAATGTGCTCTGCACCTTTCTGCAGACACAAACGGATAGCTTCGAGCTTCTTTCAATGTTGCGGCTGATTAATGGGATTAGTAACGGCATTGTATTTGTGCAGGCGCCGGCGTTTATTTTAGAGTGGCTGGCGCGCCACGGACGCGCCAGTGCCAGCGGCTTGGTTTACCTAGGCGTTGGCGTTGGTCTGATCGTTTCCAGCGCCTTGGTTAGTATACCTGCCGACTGGTTATCAGGCTCCGAACGTTGGTGGCCTGCGTTTATTTTAAGTGTGCCGTTGGCCATTTGGGGTTGGCGACAGCTGATGCGGCTCGAAGTGGCATCGCCCATCACGGTGAGTTCCGCCGGTATACCAGCCAGCAGCAAGCTATTAGATAAAAACAGCACCCCGTTGTTCTTATCTTATGCCGGTGCAGGCATGGGCTATATTTTGCCCATGACCTTCCTGCCGACACTGGCATCACAGTTACCTGATATACCCAAGTCATTGGTCGGTTACAGTTGGCTGGTGGTGGCCTTGGCTACCTTGCCGGCGCCTTGGATCTGGAATAGAGCCGGTGCAATGCTGGGCGACACCGTTGCCCTGCGGGTGAATTACGCATTGCAACTGCTAGGTGTGCTAGCCGTGTTGGTCATACCGGGCACGTTCGGGGTCTTGCTTTGTGGTCTGTTGGTGGGGAGTACTTTCCTTGGCACCGTTTTGCTGTCTCAACGTTTGGCCAGAACCTTGCATCCACACCAAGGGCCACGTCTCTCAGCAGCACTGGTCGCGCTTTATAGTGTAACTCAGTTGGGCGGTCCATGGCTGACAAAACAATGGCTAAACGCCGGTGGCACTCTGCAGGGCGCATTCTGGTTAGGCGCTGGGGCATTGGTCTGGGGGCTGTTCTGGGCCTTCCTTGTTCCGCGAAGAAGTTGACAAAAGTCATGGACTTAGCGTTTTGCTAATGATGCTACAAATTAAAATACTTATTATTCGCGCATAGAATATACTTTTACAAAGACCAATAGCATTGGTTAAATAGTGCGATCCTGTCTTTGATAGACCCTATATAGAGCTATCTAGTTGCTACACCTTATAAATTATAGGTGTCATGCCAACTAGGATTAAACTGTGTAAAAATAAGCTTTCAATTTGCAGCATGCAAAAATGATGACTTTTTAAGGTGAGTAAGCATGAATAACTTGAATCCAGCAGCAATGGATTTGGAAAAGCTGCGTGAAAGCGCAGACGATGCGGGACAGTTGCTCAAAGCATTAGGCAATCCAGATCGTTTACTGCTGTTATGCCAGCTGGTAGAAGGTGAAATGAATGTGGGCGAGCTGGAGAAACGCTTACAAATCGTGCAGCCGACATTGTCACAGCAGCTAGGTGTGCTACGTCGCGAGGGTATGGTTGATACTCGGCGTAGTGGGCGACAAATTTACTACCGCATCAGCAGTCCAGATGCGCTGGCTATTATCAAAACGTTACATGACCTGTATTGCGCAGTGCCTGAGTCATAACAGCACAGCAAGCGCCGTATACGCCTAAATGCCCCTATTGCTTCTTGTAAAAATGCTCTATATTTGTTTTAACTTTGCTTGATGGTCTGTTTTCCCTGTGCGTTGCTTGTGCAGAGAAAGAGTCCAGCAAGGTAAAAGTAAAGGAACCTCTGAATAACGTTACCGAGGACGCTAACACAAGGCAAAAACGTGCGAAAAAGCGCAGTTTACACCGAGTAAATGAGCATTTTATTCGCTTCGCTCCCCCTTCGGGGCCGTGCTAAAGCACGTTCAATCTAAAAATTGTGAGTACGTTTTTAACGCAGTGGTAGCTACGCAGGTAGTTATTCAGAGGCTTCTAAACAAGCTTCATTCTATTCGCTCACTAAGTTTGGACTTGGAGGCAAATATGAAAACAAATATGGCGGTTTGGGATCGTGCAGCGCGTGCTGCAATAGGTGTATTGCTTGTTGTACTCACCTTGGTTGGTGTTATCGGCTGGTGGGGCTGGATAGGTATTGTGCCGTTAGTCACCGCAGCGATGGGAAGCTGTCCTGCTTATACTGTCTTTGGTTTTAGTACCTGTAAAAAGTGTAACGACAAAAGCTAGCATGCGTAGGCGATTGTCTTTAAAAAAGCACCCTCAGGGGTGCTTTTTTATGCCTAGGTGTTTTTAAGCTGTTACTATTCCCGAGTGAATTTTTGACGCTCTAGGGTGCCAAGCTACTTAAATTATCTAGATTTATAAATATGACGATGAGGGCGTGATGCAGCCATTTAAATATTTAACCGAGCAGTTGGCGGTGGCGGGACAGTTGCAGCCGGAAGACATGCAGCGTGCACATGCGGCAGGCTTTAAGACAATCATAAATAATCGACCGGATGCGGAAGAGGCGGGACAGCCTACCAATCAGGCTATTGAGCAGGCAGCAGCGCAGTTGGGCTTGGACTATTACTTTATGCCAGTGCTCGCGTCGCAATTAACCGATGACAATATTGCCGAATTTACTAAGCTGGCTCCCCAGATAGAGAGTCCTGTGCTGATGTTTTGCCGTACAGGAACGCGCTGTACCTATTTGTGGGCATTAGCAGAGGCGGCGAATCAGGATGTGCAATGGCTGGTAGAGCAGGCGCAGCAAGCGGGTTATGACTTAAGTGGTATTGCTGCACGCATGGAGCAAAGACGGCAAAAATAAACTTGTAGTGGGCAGAATCTTAAATTCAGTGCTGGCGTAATAGCGGGATGTGAATATTTGCCGTAGGGTAAGTACATAACATATAAAGGAAATTTCGTTGAAACAGGCTAGCTGGTTGACGTAGATCAAGTATATAAATTTTATCTGCTGCACAGTTAACCTAGTCATAACGAGAGGTGAAACCTATGCATAAGCTAACTACATTAGCTCTAACGATTGGATTTAGTGTGGCTGCAATTGCAGCGCCGCGCAACGAACCAATCCAGCCCATTGAGCCAGCAGCAATCACAGATGAAGCCAAGGTGGAGTTGGGTAAACAGTTGTTTTTCGACCCGCGTCTATCCAAGTCTGGCTTTATTTCCTGTAACTCATGCCACAACCTGAGTATGGGTGGTACGGACAATATCCCAACATCCATTGGTGATCAGTGGCAAGAAGGTCCGATTAACTCGCCTACAGTACTGAACTCCAGCTTAAACGTTGCTCAGTTCTGGGATGGTCGTGCCGCGGACTTGCAAGAGCAGGCGGGTGGCCCTATCGCGAACCCAATGGAAATGGGTTTTACCCATGAGCTAGCCGTTGAAGTGTTGCAGTCTATTCCTCAATATGTAGACAGCTTTAATCAGGTTTACAACGTTAAGAAAATCACCATTAACGAAGTTACAGATGCCATTGCCGAGTTTGAGAAAACCCTAGTTACGCCGAACTCGCGTTTTGACCTCTGGCTCAAAGGCGATGACAAAGCACTGACCAAAACGGAGCTTAAAGGCTATGAGTTGTTTAAAGGTGTTGGCTGTACTGCGTGTCATAATGGTGTGAACGTAGGTGGTAACTCGTTCCAGAAAATGGGCTTGTACGAAGAGTATGTCACCAAGAACCCTGCTGAGGGTGTGGCTGGCTTGACCGGTAATGACTTGGATCGCTTCAAATTTAAAGTGCCAACGCTGCGTAACGTAGAGTTAACCTACCCCTACTTCCACGACGGTGCGTACTGGACTTTGGAAGAGGCGACAGACGTAATGGCGCGCTTGCAGTTGGGTCGTACGTTGAAGAAAACCGAGATTGACAACATTGTTGCTTTTTTGAAAACGCTGACTGGTGAGCAGCCAACATTCACCATGCCTATTCTGCCGCCATCTACTAATGCAACTCCGCGCCCGGAGCCATTTGTTAAAAAGTAATTGGCATAGAAAAAAACAAACCCGCCGCAATGGCGGGTTTGTTCGTTTAGGGCTGCTTTTTTTGGAGCGCATCTTATGCGCGAATGGGATTCAGCCGGAAGCTGTTGAGCGGTTTGCAAGTCCATCGCGCAAGAGTTGCGCTCCCACAGTATTAAGCGTCGCTGCACCGGGCTTGAGTTGGCACAGCTCTTTGTGGGAGCGCATCTTATGCGCGATTGGAATTATCCGATAGCAGCTGAGTTATTAGCTGATTAGTTGCTCAAACTCAGCAGCTGGCATGGGTCTGCCGAAGAAATAGCCCTGCGCCAAAATACAGTTGCTTTGCCGTAAAAACTCAGCCTGTTCTAGGGTTTCTATACCTTCAGCCTGAATTTCTAGCTGCATGCTAAAGCCCAGTGCAATGATGGCGCGGACAATGGCGGCGTCACTGCCGTCGCTAGGTAGGTTGCGAACAAAGCTTTGATCTATCTTGAGCTTGTGCACGGGAAGGGATTTGAGGCGGTTCAGTGATGAATAGCCGGTGCCAAAGTCATCAAGAGCTAAGCGCACATTCATATCACAGAGTTTGTTCAGCAGGCTATCGGCGCGCTCTACATCGTCCATCACCGCGCTTTCAGTGATTTCAAGTTCTAAATAGCTTGGGTCAAGCTGACTCTCGGCTAGTGCCTCAACGACTTTTTCGGTGAAATCTATACGGCTAAACAGTCTGCTGGAGACGTTAACAGCAACAAACTTAAGATCTAAGCCAGCATCCAGCCAAGCTTTCATTTGTTGGCAGCTAGTGTTTAGCACCCACGAATCAATATTGGTAATTAAGCCGCTGTCCTCAGCAATAGGGATAAAGTCAGCTGGGGAAATCATGCCGCGCTCTGGATGCAGCCAGCGCACTAAAGCTTCACAGCCCACGATGCGCTCTTTGGTCAGTGAGTAAACAGGCTGGAAAAACACCCTTAACTGATTGTTTTCCAACGCATAGCGCAGTTCGCTAGCAATACGTAATCTTTGGTAAGCCTGATCAGTAAGCTCGCTGGTATAAAACGCAAAGGTAGCGCGACCAATAGCTTTGGCTTTACTTAAGGCGGTATCGGCATTGCGGAAAATTTCCTCGGAAGATTTGCCGGATAGTGGAAACAAGCAAATACCTATGCTGGCGGTTATGAAAATTTCATTATTATCAACAATAAATGCGGTATCAAAAAGTGTTAGAATTTGCTGTGCGAGCGTAGCGGCTTCGGCGGCACTGCTTACATTGTCAAACACTACAGCAAACTCATCACCGCCAAAACGTGAGAGGGTGGCATTGTTCTCCATAAACTGGCTGAGTCGCTCTGCAGCAGCCTTTAACAGCTCATCGCCTCGCGAGTGCCCGAGGCTCTCGTTGATGTTCTTAAAATGGTCTAGGTCGACGATAAACAGTGCTGCTTGGGTTTTACTCTGTATGGCCCTGCGCAATGACAGTTTAATATGTTCATGCAACAGCAAACGGTTGGACAGGTTGGTCAGCGGATCATAATGTGCTAGGAAGCTCAGCTCAGATTGCGAGCGCTTGAGCAAAGAAATATCAGAAAAAATCGCCACGCTGTAAGTAACGAAGCCGTTTTCATCGCGTATCAGACGAATACTTTGCAGTTGTGGCAGGATTTCGCCATTTTTGCGGCGGTTCCAAATTTCACCGCACCAGTAATCCTGTTCCTCTAGGGAGCGCCACATTTCTTGGTAAAACTCTTTGGTGTGCCGACCCGACTTAAATAAACGCGGGTTTTTACCTAGTACTTCATCAGATTGATAACCAGTAATTAACGAAAAAGCAGGATTAACAAACACAATGGTGTTGTTGTGATCGCTAATTAAGACGCCTTCATGAGTGGCTTCGAAGACGGCATTCGCCTGCAGCAAGCGGTCGTGGTCTTGGCGCTTGGCGCTGGTGTCAGTGGCCATCCCAATTAGACTTAGGGGTTGACCATGGTTATCAAAAATAAGACGGCCGCGAGAGTGAATCCAGCGGTATTCGCCATCGCTGTGTAGCATGCGGTAGGTGTTTTCATAACAGGCAGGATTGCGGTCAGCAATGAACTGCATTACTTTTTTGTAGATGCGCTCACTTTCGTCTGGGTGTAAATAATTCTGCCACTGACTTTGTTCTTTGGCGAAGTTTACCGGCTCATAACCCAGCATGCGGCAGTAGCTGGGTGAAAATGTAATTTTTTTATTGCCATCGGCAAGATGCCATTCCCAAACGGATTCGTGACCTGCTTCCAGTGCGATATTGAGCTTGGTGATTTCTTGCTTTGCTTGTTGGTTAGTGTGTTGTAGCTTGCGCAGTGCAAAATAAAAATACACTGCAGACACCATAAACAAACCAGCTGCAGTGGTATACAGTTTTATTTGTGAATTATTGGTATAAGGAAGCCATAAGCTAACGCTTAGCAAAGCTAGGGCTAATATAAAGTAGCCCACAAAAATCTTACTGAGCATATTAAGCTTCATAGTGTATCTGTCATGCTTATATAAGGATTATATGAATATAGAGGGCGCAGTTACTGTAGATTATTTTGTGAAAACTAGCTAGGCAGAAATAAAAAAGCCCATTCGAAAATGGGCTTTTATTTGAAAATGGTGCCCGGAGACGGAATCGAACCGCCGACACGAGGATTTTCAATCCTCTGCTCTACCGACTGAGCTATCCGGGCAACAATGGGGCGCTATTAAAGAGCTTTATTAAGAGGTTGTCAAGCCTTAGTTGTCGCTGGGTGGAACATAACCTTCTGCGCGGGCAAAATCTTCGCCAGCAAAGAACTTTTCCATCTCTTGCATGACGAATTTGCGGTCATCAGCATCCATCATATTTAAATGACGCTCGTTGATAATCATCGTTTGATGCGCTTGCCATTCATCCCAAGCTTGCTGGGAGATGTTTTGTAAGATGTCTTCGCCTTTTACACCGGGGAAGGGCGCGCGCGCTAAGCCGGGCAGCTCTTGTTTTAGTTTTCGACAAAATACCATACGAGACATATTAAACTCCTAATCGATGAGATTAAACTGCTGTCCAAGTAGTTTTTTAATGGGGGCAGCAAGGCCAATTGCTTGCGGTTGCTTGGTGTTATACCAAAACCATCCAGATTCAGCCAGACAAATTGGTTGCTCGGCTAGTTGGATTAGCCAGGGTTCTATCGTTAGCTCGAAATGGCTAAATTTATGCGTTAGTGGTGGTAGTGGTTGTTGGTCGAGTGATTTGAGCTGGTGCTTGTACATGAATGCATCCAGCTGCGCTAGGTCGTCCAGTTCAGGCAGACTGAATAAACCGCCCCACAAACCTTGCGGTGGACGTTGATAGAGCATGACCTGCTGCTGAGGGTCGCTAATAATTAACATGTTGCTGGTTTTCTTGGGCAGCAGCTTTTTAGGTCGCGGTACGGGCAAGCTTTGTTGCAGGTTTTGTTTGAGGGCTGAGCAGCCTTCACGCACGGGACAGCTATCGCACTGTGGACGACTGCGCGTGCATAGGGTTGCGCCAATATCCATCATAGCTTGGTTGTACTGAGCAAAATCCTGTGCGGGCGTGAGCTGCTCTGCAAGCTGCCATAATCGCTTGCTAGCTGCGCTGGTGTTGGGATGCTCAAATTCGGCGCTGTAGCGCGCTAAAACGCGTTTAACGTTACCGTCTAGGATGGGTGCGCGCACTTGCATGCTTAAGCTGGCTATGGCGCCGGCTGTTGAGCGTCCAATTCCTGGTAGCTCGTTTAGCGCGTCGACGCTGCTGGGGAAGTTGCCAGCATAGTCTCGGCAGATGAGCTGTGCGGTTTTGTGCAGATTGCGCGCACGCGAGTAATAACCCAGTCCGGCCCACAGGTGCAGCACCTCATCTAAAGGTGCTTGTGCTAATTGCTGGATATCGGCAAAGCGTTGGATAAAACGCTGATAATAATCAATGACGGTGCTGACTTGAGTCTGCTGCAGCATAATTTCAGACACCCAAACTTTGTAGGGATTGATGTCTTGCTGCCAAGGAAGAGTTTTGCGGCCGTGTGCCTGATACCAGCGCACAATGGCCGCGCTAAACTCGTGGGGTGACATTATCTGAACAAACCTTTGAGGGCATCCTTAAGGTCAGGGCTGACTTTCTCGCCGAGTTTTTTGTCGAGTTTTTCGGTGAGTTTGCTGCCGGCCAGTTTGGCGGCAATTTTACCCAGCCCGTCTTGGTCTAGCTGACAATTAGGCGCATCACCGGTGAGCGGGCCGCGACAGCGGATAGGCAGTTCTAATCCCACATAACGCTCATTGATGGCGCAGGCAGGGTCGGGCATTTCTCTGCTATCGCCCAGTAGGGTTGCACCGATCTTATAATCCAAACCCAGTAGGTTTAGATCTAATGAGCCCGTGCCTTTCACGTTTAATCCGGGAATGTTAATGGTTAGGTCAGGGTTGTGCGCGCGCCCATTTTTAATGCTGACGCTGCCGTTGAGCGCATTAAACTGAGTGGTGTTGCCAGTAAAGTTTTGCGTTAGTTGCTTGCGGTTAAGCGTTGCAATGGCCGTACACAGGTATTGGTCAACGTTGATGGTGGTGAGCTTGCCATCGCTGACTTTAAAGTTGCTAGCACCATTTAAGTTGGCAACCCAAGCACGTTCGCTGTTGCCTTGAGTGTTGAACTTTCCACTTAAAATAATTTTCCCTTCAAGTGGCGCTTCTTGTTCAAAAGCAGCGAGTAACTTCTCGATGGGGATATTTTTAATCTCTGTGTTCAGCGTAATTTGCGGGTTGTCGGTTTTGGCGTTGACAGTGGCGTTGCTAGAAATACTGCCATCGTAAAGATTTGTTGAGAATTCTTTAAGGGTAAGCGCGCCTTGGTTGGTTTGTGCATTAATATTCAGATTGCGCAGTGGCAGCTTATTGAAGGTTGCCTCTTTGAGTTTCAGTTGCGTATCAAGGTTAAGTTCGCGTAGGTCGGCCAGCGGTAGCACCTCGGCGGTGCTCCATGGGTTTTCAGTGGGCGAAGGGGGCAGTGGGTTATTGCCGGAGCCGCTTGATTTGCTTGAGCTGGTGGCACTGGTTTTCGGTGCTGTGCTGGGCGGCAGGTAGTCGTCTACATTGATTTTGTCACCATCAAGAATGGCGAAAATTGCACCTTTAGCAAGATTTTTACTACCAAAAGAACCGGTAAAGCTGGTTTCATCCAGTTTGATGTTGGCATCGTTGAAGCTAATAGTCTGTGTGGTGCCTTTCACTGCGCTGCTAAATTCAAAGTTGGTTAACGCCTTAGAGTTTTGAGTTTCGGGCAGGTCTATGCCAACGCTCGGTAAAAATTCGCGTAAATTGACGGTGGCAACGGATAGTTTTCCTTGAATTTGCGGTTCTTTGTCAAGTTGCTCGATGCGCAGGTCAGTCATGGCTTTGAGCTGGTTCAAGGAGATTTTCAGCTGGTCAATTACTGCTATTTGCGCACTTTGATCTAACAGCATATTGCCGCGCACGGTGAAGTTAGCTGATTTTCCATTTAAAGGTTCACCGGCAAATTCACCGGCCATTTTTAAGTCCTTAACTTGATAGCGCTGCAGTTCAAAATCTAGACTGGCCAAAGCGCTCATCTCAATGCGTGCGCGAATCAGCGGTTCGGCGTTAGCCATAAAGCCAGATATTTTCAGTGGGATATCTTTATCGGTGCTGATGGCACCGGTGGTGATTTGTACGTTTTCCAGTGTGAAGTGCTGCTTGGCTTGCTCGTCTTTGTAGTCAATACGAGCGCTGTTCACTATTAGGCTGTCAATATCGAGCTTAAGACTGGAGTTAGCTGTTGCAGTGTCTTCAGGTTTTGTTTGACTTTGCTCGGTTGTGCTGCTCTTTTGTTCTTGCTTAGCGGGTTGCGGCTCCCAGTTGCTGAGTCCTTTTTTGTCGCGGTGTAAGTTAAGGCTGAGACCATCCACACGGATGTCGCTCATTTGAATTTCTTTACGCAGCAATGGCATGACGCGCACGGACAAGGCGAGTAAGCGCACATCAGCAAAAGGCTGTTCGGGGGTGGCCAATTGTGCGACTTGCACATCAGTAACCTCAAGCCCAAGCCAAGGAAATAGACTCCAGCCAATTTCACCATTTAAGTGCAGCTCCAACTCAGCTTTGTCGCGTACCAGCTGACGAATTTCATCTTTATAGTCGTTGGGATCAAATAGATGGGTTATAGCAAAACCAGCAGCTACTATGAGCAATAAAAGGCCAACTAAAAATAGCCCTAGAACTTTGCTAACAGATTTCACAATTAGACTCCTTAGTATTTGCTCAGAAATGACTTTAAGTTTAACAGAGGTGGTTTAGTTTGACAGTTGCGTTGGATAATCGTTGCTCTTAGCCCACTGCTGTAGGCTGTCAAGTTGCTGGGGAATACAAAGCGTTAAGCTGGTTTGTTCTTGTTGTGCAACACGATGAACCTCTGACACTAGTCTTTTTGCCACGCCACGCTGGCGGGTAATTTCTCTGATGCATAGATGAGATAACAGCCATTGTGTGCTTTGGCGATTTAACAAAGCAGCACCCAGCAGACGACTATTAAAGCGCGCGGTGACTAAGGCATTGTTAGCTATGCCGTGCTCAATGAGTGTTGTTGCATCGGCGTAGGGTGCCAGTAGCTCAGCTGGCATGTCGGCATAAATTTTATCTAGATCCGCTAAATCTTGCTGGCTGAGTTCGGTTGGATATTCAATAAATACGGGCATGTTGATGATCCTTGGCTGTGTGGAAGCTGCTGTGCTAGCGATTGAGCGCATAGACGCATATAATAGCAAAGTTTAGTTTATCCTTTATGGAGTACAGTATGACTCAGCGTATCGCTTCTGTAGAGCGTAATACCTTAGAAACCCAGGTTAAGGTGTCGATTAATTTAGATGGCACTGGTGAAGGGCGTTTTGCTATGGGTGTGCCTTTTATGGAGCATATGCTCGACCAGATCGCACGTCATGGTTTGATTGATTTGGATGTTGAGTGCCAAGGCGATTTGCACATTGATGATCACCACACCGTCGAAGACGTGGGCATTACGCTAGGGCAGGCGTTTGCTAAAGCTGTGGGTGATAAACGCGGTATTTATCGTTACGGCCACTCCTATGTAGTGATGGATGAAGCCATGTCGCGCGTGGCGCTAGATTTTTCCGGTCGTCCTGGTTTGTTTATGGATGTGCCCTACAAACGTGCGTTGGTGGGCGGCTTTGATGTGGATTTGTTCCAAGAGTTCTTCCAAGGATTTGCTAACCACGCGCAAATTACCCTACACATTGATAACCTACGCGGCTTGAATACGCACCACCAAATCGAAACTGTATTTAAGGCCTTTGGTCGTGCGCTGCGTATGGCGTTGGAGCGTGATCCACGTATGGAAGGTCGCATGCCTTCCACTAAAGGTTGCTTATAAGCCCTGCTCACTATTTTAATTAAGGCTGTTCGATGCTGATTATTCCTGCAATTGATTTAAAAGACGGTGCCTGTGTTCGCTTGCGTCAGGGGCGCATGGAAGACTCCACAGTGTTTTCTGATGATCCAGTTAGCATGGCGGCCAAATGGGTCGAAGCGGGCTGTCGCCGCTTGCACTTGGTGGATCTTAACGGTGCCTTTGAAGGCGAGCCGGTTAACGGTGAAGTGGTCACTGCGATTGCTAAGCTGTACCCCGATCTGCCGATTCAAATTGGCGGCGGTATTCGCACCCTAGAAACCATTGAGCATTATGTGCGCGCCGGTGTGAGCTATGTGATTATCGGCACTAAAGCGGTGAAAGAGCCTGAGTTTGTGGCCGAAGCCTGTAACGCTTTTCCGGGCAAAGTTATTGTTGGGCTGGATGCTAAAGATGGCTTTGTTGCCACCGATGGTTGGGCTGAGGTCAGTGAGCTGCAGGTGATTGATCTGGCTAGGCAGTTTGAGAACGATGGCGTTAGTGCCATTGTTTACACCGATATTGCCAAAGACGGCATGATGCAAGGCTGTAACGTTGAAGCCACCGCTGCCTTGGCGCGTGCGACTCGTATTCCCGTAATTGCCTCGGGCGGTATTCATACCATTGCTGATATTCAAGCGTTGCTGGATGCACGTGAGGCGGGGATTGTCGGTGCCATTACCGGACGAGCTATTTACGAGGGCACACTCGATGTGGCCCAAGCACAGCAACTGTGCGACCAGTTTAAATAACTTAAAGCCCTCAGCAGAGGGCTTTTTTATCTGCACCTAGGAACGAAAAAAATGACACAGCCAAAACGCATTATTCCTTGTTTAGACGTTGAAAATGGCCGCGTGGTAAAAGGGGTCAAGTTTGTTGATATCCGTGACGCCGGTGATCCAGTCGAGATTGCGCGCAAGTACTCGCAAGAGGGCGCTGATGAGCTGACTTTCTTGGATATCAGCGCCACGGTGGAAGGGCGTGCTACCACCTTGCAGATGGTTGAGCGTATCGCAGCCGTGATTAATATCCCGCTGATTGTCGGTGGTGGTGTGCGCACGGTTGAGGATATTCGTGCCTTGCTTAAAGCCGGTGCCGATAAGGTGTCGATTAACTCGGCAGCGGTGTTTAACCCTGAATTTGTGCGTGAGGCAGCCGCTGAGTTTGGCAGTCAGGGCATAATTGTCGCCATTGATGTGAAAAAAGTGTCCGCTGAGGGTGAGCCTGCCCGTTGGGAGATTTTCACCCATGGTGGGAAAAAATCAGCCGGTGTGGATGCGGTTGAGTGGGCGCAGAAAATGCAGGACTACGGTGCCGGAGAGTTGCTAGTGACCAGTATGGACAAGGATGGCATGAAAACCGGGTTTGACCTTGAAGTAACCCGTGCCATTAGCGAGGCAGTGAGTATTCCAGTTATTGCCTCTGGCGGTGTGGGTAATCTTGAGCATTTGGCTGAAGGAATTCTGCAAGGTAAAGCTGATGCGGTGTTGGCGGCCAGCATTTTCCACTTTGGTGAATACAGCATTGCGCAAGTCAAAGCCTATTTGGCCGAGCGCGGCATACCTGTGCGCTAAACCTGTTAGTAGGGTTTGAATTGTTGTAGCGCCACTTCTTGCACTGTTGAAGCGCAGCTGTGGGAGGGCAACTGTGGGAGCGCAACTTTTGCGCGAAAGAACCATCCTGCAGCGTTGAATCCAATCGCGCATAAGATGCGCTCCCACAAAAAGCTGTGCCCCTCAATAGCTGTGCTTCTCAATAGCTGTGCCCCTTAATAGCTGTGCCAACCCAAGCCTGGTGCAGCGAACGCTTAATACTGTGGGAGCGCAACTTTTGCGCGATTGTTATCGGACCTTTTCTTTGCTGGCGATGATGTTTAGACCTTTAAGCAGGTTGAGTGCTTGGTTGAGTTGGTAGTCATCGGTAATCGCATCTACGGTGTTTTTCTTATCCGTGGTACTGGGCGATTTGTCGTTATTTAGGTGTCCAACTAAATCTGCTTCTTTAATAGTGATGCTTTGTTGCTCTTGGCTAATCTTTGCACGCTCAACAACGATATCAGGCTCAATACCTTCAGCCTGAATTGAGCGGCCCAGCGGTGTGTAGTACAGCGCGGTGGTTAGCTTTAAAGCATGCTCGTTATTCAATGGCAGAATGGTTTGTACCGAGCCTTTACCAAAACTGTTGGTACCCATCACAATCCCACGCTTATGGTCTTGTAATGCACCGGCGACAATTTCTGAGGCGGAAGCGCTACCGCTGTTAACCAGAATAACCAAGGGAATATCACCAATACTGGTACGGCTGTTAGCGAAGTAATTTTGCTCGGAGTTATCCAAGCGGCCTTTGGTATACACTATTAAGCCTTGGTCAATGAATAAGTCAGTGACATCAATAGCGGCTTGCAGCAGCCCGCCTGGGTTGTTACGCAAATCAAGCACTAAGCCCTTAAGTAGGTTGTTCTTGTCTTGATTAAGCTTGCGTAGTGCCTTAGATACCTCGTTAGCAGTGTTGCTCTGGAACTGGCTGATGCGGATTAGGCCATAGCCTTGCTCAAGCGTTTGTGCGCGTACACTTTGTGCTTTAATTATCGCGCGCTTAAGTTTTACGTCAAAAGGAGCACGGTTTTCGCGCGCAATAGTCAGCACGATAGAAGTGCCGGGCTTACCGCGCATTTTGGCAACAGCATCCATCAACGACATGCCTTTGGTTGGCTGACCATCAATCTTAATAATGAAGTCTTGGGCTTCAATCCCAGCCCGAAAAGCTGGTGTGTCATCAATAGGCGAGACAACTTTCAATACATCGTCTTCCATACCCACTTCTATACCTAGGCCGCCAAACTCGCCGCTGGTGCTTTCTTGCAGTTCCTGAAAGGCCTTGGGGTCAAGGTAGCTAGAATGAGGATCAAGGTTATTGAGCATACCTTTGATGGCGTTCTCGAGCAGAGTTTTGTCGTCAATCGGCTCAACATAAGCAGACTTGATGCGCTCCATAACCTCAACAAAAGTACGCAGCTCTTCGAGGGGCAGGCGTGGTTCCTGTGGCTCTTTGGCCCCTACTTGCCAGCTTAGAGTTACAGCAAAGAAAGCGATAACTAAACGTTGTACAACAGTTTGCGAGTTGCTTGGCATATGCCTACTCCTAAAAATTCATCTCAACAGCATAAAAGGTACTGTTATGGTCTTGCTGGCGCCTAACAAAGTGGCTTAGGTTCGGCACCATTGATTGGGGTCTGTGGCTTTGCCTTGTTTGCGAATGGCAAAGTAAAGCGCACTTTGTGCTTGTCCGCCAGTATTACCGACGGTGGCTATGACTTGTCCTGCTTTTACGGTATCGCCCGCTGAGCTGAGTAAGCTTTGGTTATGACCGTATAAGGTCAAGTAACCGCCGCCGTGATCAACAATAATGAGCATGCCAGCGCCGCGTAACCAATCGGCAAATACCACGCGGCCCGGATGAATGGCTTTGACTTGCGTGCCTTCCGGAGCCTGAATCAGCACGCCATCCCATAGACTGCGTGAGTCACCTCTGGGAGTGCCGAAGCGGGCAATCAGCGGACCGCTTACCGGCCAAGCCAATTTGCCACGCGCTTTATCAAAATTACCACCCGGATGGCTGAAGCTGCTACTGACCACAATGTGTTTGCCATCTTTGGGTTGATTTTGAATTTGGTTTTGTTGCTGCTGCCGAGCTATCGCCTGCGCTTGCTCTAGGCGGCGTTTTTCTTCTTGCGCTTGCTTGGCTAGCGTAGCCTCAATGGTTGCCAGCACTTTGTTCAGCTCTTGCTGGTCTTTTTCTTTGGAGCTGATTTGCTGTTGCTGTTGGCTTTGCTGTTGATTCAGTTGCTTTACTCGTTGCTGACGCTGCTGTTTTAGCTCGGCTAACTGCTGTTTGTCTGTCAGTAGACTGTTTTTTTGGTTTTCGATTTGTTGTTGCTGTTGGCGGATATCGCTTTGCAGCTCAGCCAGCTGTGTAATGGTTTTATTATAGGTGTCAATCTGCTCGCTACGCGCTTTGTGCATGTACTGGTAGTAGGTCAGGTTGTGGTTGGCATGACCTGGCTGTTGCTGGTTTAAAAATAAACGCAGGGGTTCTTGTTGACCTGCCTGATAGGCGGCGCGCCCCTGTATGGCAATCAGTTTTTGTTGTTGCTGGCGCTGTATTTGCAGCGTCTTCGCTTCCTGGTTGAGCTGCTCAAGCTCTTGCTGATTTTTTTTAAGCTCAGCTTCTAGCTGACGCACTTTAGTTTCCAGTGCGCCAATTTCTTGCTCAGTTTTTTGTAATTCGCGTTGTGCTGTCGATTTTTCACTCTGTGTTTTTTTAAGCCGCTGCTTGAGTTCGGCGATATCCTTTTTGGCTTGTTCAATTTGTTGTCGCGTAGCAGCGCGTTCGTCAGCATAGCTAGGCTGAACGAGACTAAGAAGCAATAAGGCGAGCAAGAAACGTAGCATGACTAAAACCGACCGCACAGAAAAGAACAGTATAAGAGTTAATGAGGGGTATAAATGTTAATAGCCGCACGCGCTACGCGGCGGCTTTGGCTATTTATAAGAGTTCTACAAGGTTGGTACCGGTCATTTCTTCAGGAATAGGTAAACCCATCAATGTAAGTAAGGTCGGTGCAACATCAGCCAAGATGCCACCACTACGAATACGTGCGGTACGCTCACCAATATAAATAAAAGGAACAGGCTTGCAGGTGTGTGCAGTATGCGCTTGTCCGGTGTCGGTATCGAGCATCTGTTCAACATTACCGTGGTCCGCAGTGATCAGCGCTTCGCCACCGACGCGTTTGAGAGCAGCTACAATTTTACCCATGCAGGCATCCAAGCACTCAACGGCCTGCACTGCAGCAGAAAAGACACCGGTATGGCCCACCATGTCGCCATTGGCAAAGTTGACGATAATGACGTCAAATTCTTGCTTATCAATGGCTTGCACGATGCGATCAGTGACTGCGGGTGCGCTCATTTCAGGCTGTAGGTCATAGGTGGCGACCTGAGGTGATGGAATCAGTACGCGGGTTTCGCCAGGGAAAGGCTCTTCACGACCGCCGGAGAAGAAAAAAGTCACATGAGCATATTTTTCGGTTTCAGCAATGCGTAACTGAGTTTTGCCCAAATCAGACAGGTATTCGCCCAGCACATTGGTGAGTGCTGAGGGCGCAAATGCACAAGGGGTCGCAAAGCTAGCGGCGTATTGAGTCAGCATCACGTAGTCGGCCAGTTGCGGTACGCTTTGGCGAGCAAAACCAGCAAAGTCGTCTTGGATAAAGGCTTGGGTGATTTCACGCGCGCGGTCGGCACGGAAGTTCATAAAGATCACCGCATCGCCATCGCTGATAGGCGCCGCGTCGCCGATTTGTGTCGGCTTAACAAACTCGTCAGACTCGTCACGCGCATAGGCCGCGGCTAAGCCTTCGTTGGCCGTGCTGGCGGTAAATTCGGGTTGTGCATCAACGAGCAGCTTCCAGGCTTTTTCCACGCGGTCCCAGCGGTTATCACGGTCCATTGCGAAGTAACGACCAATCAGTGAGGCGATACGGCCTTTGCCTAACCTGTTAAAGGTGTGTTCAATAAAGTCGATGGAACTTTGCGCGCTGCGCGGTGGGGTATCGCGTCCATCGAGGAAAGCATGCACATAAATAGTCTCGGCGCCGCGCTGGACTGCTAACTCCACCATCGCTGCCAGATGTTCTTGGTGGCTATGCACACCGCCATCTGATAGCAAACCCATAATATGCACGGCTTTGTTGTGAGCAACGGCTTTATCTACGGCTTGGCACAGGGCGGGGTTGGTAAAGAAATCCCCCTCGACAATAGCTTTGGTGATGCGGGTGAAGTCTTGATAGACCACACGGCCTGAACCGAGGTTCATATGCCCGACTTCTGAGTTACCCATTTGGCCTTCAGGTAAGCCGACGTCCATGCCACTGGTGGAGATTAAGCCGTTGGGGTAGTCGCGGCGCAGTTGATCGTACACAGGCGTGCTGGCGCTATAGATAGCGTTGTGTTCAGTGGCTTCGCTATGGCCGAAGCCGTCAAGAATCATTAAAACGACAGGTTTTCGAGAGTTTGGCATACTGCTGGGCTCACTAAGTAATAACATTTAATAGAGTTATTTTACCCTGTTGACACTTTTTAGTCATGAATATTAAAAAATGCTACGGATAGCCTTTTGCTGGTAATGCGAGTTTGTGCTGTAGCTTATGCGGCTAGCGTGTATAATCAGCCAATTTTAACCCAAGCTGGGAAGATAATAATGTTGGAACGGGTCATAGAGTTTGTCGGTAATCACTATATTCTGGTGAGCAGTTTTATTGGATTGGCAATCCTGCTAGTGCTGCATGAAACAAAGCGTTCAGGGCGTAATTTGAGTAGTCGCGAGGTGACTGCGCTGATTAATCGTGATGAAGCTGTAGTGTTGGATATACGTCAGCAAAAAGATTTTTCGGCGGGTCATATTGTCGATTCTATTCACATACCTGCGGCTAAACTTAAAGAGCGTATCGGTGAGCTAGAAGCATACAAAGATAAAACCATTATTGTGGTTTGTGCCTCTGGAATGACAGCGGGTGCTTCCTGCTCAGAGCTAAACAAAGCCGGATTTACTACGGCACGTCTTTCGGGTGGTATTGCTGGCTGGCGTTCAGATAACTTGCCAACGGTAAAAAAATAAAATGAGTAAGGTAGTAATTTACAGTAGCGACTGGTGCCCATTTTGCGTGCGTGCAAAGCAGTTGCTAGCCAGTAAGAACGTTACGTTTGAAGAAATACGCGTGGACGGTCAGCCAGAGCTGCGTGCGCAAATGGCACAAAAAGCCGGCCGCACCTCTGTGCCACAGATTTGGATCGGCGAGCTGCACGTAGGTGGTTGCGACGATCTCTTTGCGTTGGAGCGTGCTGGTAAATTAGACACTTTATTACAAGCTTAAATTAGGCTGTTAAAGTGCTAAAGTATTTGTTAACTTGATCTTGAAATCATTAAGGAAGGTTTTATGTCAGAGCAAAATAGTGAAGCAGTTACACAGGAACAGCCCAGCTCACAGTTTTCATTACAGCGTATTTATATAAAAGACCTTTCTTTTGAGGCGCCTAAAAGCCCTGAAGTGTTTCGTGAAAGCTGGCAGCCAGATATTGAATTGAACCTGTTTACACAAAAGCGTCACTTGAATGATGATTTCTATGAGGTTGTGTTAGGTATTACCGTTACCGCAAAAACAGAAGAGCATGTAGCTTTTATTGCAGAAATACAGCAAGCCGGTATCTTTTTAATTCACGGCTTTGATGAGGCCGCTCTAGGTCATGCATTGGGTTCATTTTGCCCAAGCATTCTGTTTCCTTATGCGCGTGAAACCTTAGATAGCGTGGTCATTAAAGGTTCATTTCCTGCATTAATGCTGGCGCCGGTTAACTTTGATGCACTGTATGCTCAAGAAATGGAGCGTCAACAAGAGCAGGCTTAATCAGGGGCTGTTGTTGCAGGCTTGGTGATAAGTTATTAAGTTTTTCTGGGAGATAGCATGAGTAAAGTAAGTGTATTGGTGGTTGATGATGCATCATTTATTCGTGATCTTGTTAAGAAAGGCCTAAGAAGCTATTTCCCAGGAATTGTCACGGATGAGGCCGTTAATGGTCGTAAAGCGCAGCAAGTTTTAGCCAACCAAACCTTTGATCTGGTTTTGTGCGACTGGGAAATGCCGGAGATGTCCGGTTTGGAGCTGCTTGTGTGGTTCCGCGAACAACCGCAGTACGCCAAAGTCCCCTTTATTATGGTGACCAGTCGCGGTGATAAAGAAAATGTGGTGCAGGCTATCCAGGCTGGTGTGTCTGACTACATTGGCAAACCTTTTACCAACGAGCAGCTCATCACCAAGGTCAAAAAAGCCCTCAGCAGAACAGGTCGTCTTGCAGTGCTAGAGGCTGCTGCGCCCAACCGTATGTTAAGTACCGGAACGGCCAATGACTCACTCTCGGTTTTAACTGGTGGCAAGCCCGCTGAAACTGCACCACGAGCCGCTCCAAGCGCGCAACCAGCGGCATTTTCGTCACCATTAATTAACCAAGCACCACCGGTACCAGCCAAATCTGCTGCACCAAAGGGGCGTGGACAAGGTCGCCTGCGCTTACCTAATGCTGAAATGGACTGTGTTATTAAAGCCATTAGTCTCAAGGAAGCAGCGTTGGTGGTTAGACGTACAGAGATTTTGCCGCAAATTCTAGATTCGGTAGTACTGGATTTAGAGCAGGGTGAAACGGCTGAAGTGGCGCGACTCAATGCCTATATCCACTCGCTGACTGCAGTGGACGCCAGTCCTGACAGCGAATGGCTGCAGGTGAATTGTCGCTTTGTCGATAAAGACCCGCAGAAGATGGATTATATTTCGCGCTTAATTGCTCGCGGAACGGCGCAAAAGCACTTTGTCCCCAGCGCTAAATAACGCCACTACACACTGGCTAAAGCATAGTCGGTGACTATCCCTAGGAAAATAGCCAGCCCAGCCCAATGGTTGTGCAAAAACGCCTTAAGTGACGACTGCGCGTCGCGCTCGCGCGTGGAATAAAACTCCCACGTAAAGCATGCAGCAGCGGCCAGCAAACCAATATAAAAATATATTCCCAACGCAAAATTCTGCCCCACTAAGACTAAGCACAGCAGTGCACAAACTTGCAGTGTGAGAATAATGACACGGTCCGCATCACCGAAAACAATAGCCGTCGACTTAACCCCGATTTTCAGATCGTCTTCTCTATCACTCATGGCGTAGTAGGTATCGTAAGCGATGGTCCACAGCAGGTTAGCGATATAAATCAGCCAGACTTCTTTAGGTAGATCGCCTGCTTGTGCGGTGAAGGCAAGAATAATACTGCACGAATACGCCGCGCCTAAAAACAGCTGTGGGTAGTAGGTATAGCGCTTGGTAAAGGGATAGAGTGCCGCCAAAAAGACTGCTAAAAAAGCCCAGTAAAAGGTCAGTTGGTTGGTCAGCAAGACCAAGCCGAAGCTTAGGCTGATTAAAATCGTGAAGGTAATTAACGCTTCCTTGGGTTTAACGCGTCCAGTTGCTAAGGGGCGTTCTTTGGTGCGCGAGATGTGGCCATCAATTTTTCGATCCGCGAAATCATTGATAGCGCAACCCGCAGAGCGCATTAAAATGACGCCTAGTACAAAAATAACCACATTGTTAAGGCTGGGTGAGCCTTGTCCGGCAATCCATAACGACCAAAGCGTTGGCCAAAGTAACAGGTAAATGCCTATAGGCCGATCCCAGCGCATGAGTTGAATAAAATCCCATGCCCGTGGATGAATCGCATTAGCTGAACGCAAAATCTTTAAATACATAACAATAGGCTAGTGTTTATGAGTGGCTAAGTGTTGCCAGAATGCAGGTAAAAAAGCTTCGGCGACTAAAATTTTAAGCGGCTCTTTGCTAAAGCAAGAACGGCGCGCCCAAAGTGTGCTTGCGTCGCTGGTAAAAGGCAACAGCGTATCGGGTAGGATTTTAGGCGTTAATTGGCAGATTTCAATAACGCCACGCTCAAAGGCCTGATCGCTAAATAACAGTTCTCCTAAGGAGCGCGTACCTAAACAGGCTAGGTCAAAATCAGACTCTTGTAGCGAAGCTTGGCTGGCGACGCTGCGTGCATACACCCAGGGCTGTTGCTTGCCGCGCAAAAAAACCTCTCTTACCCAGCCGCTGCTTTGCTCGGGACAGCCTAGAGCAGCACACTCATCAGCGCGCAGCCTTTGCCAGCCTTCATTAAGGGGTAAAACGCTAAAATTATTGTGGCTGAGTTGTATTAGACGCTGAGTTAAAGAGTCTTGATTAAACAACCAGTCGTTAACTAGAGGTTCTGATTGTGGCTGGGAATGCCAGGTTAGCGCTGTGTTTATTGGAGTACTCACGATAACTATCTTGTTTTGCAAAGCGCCAATCTTAACACGTTGGTCAATGGTTTTTTAGTTCTGCATGGCTGTCAAAATTGCCGATGGCAGGCCACTTGGTTTATGTACAAGATTCTTGATTCAAAGCAAAGAAAGGCTCTAGCCTCTGTTGACGGCTCATGTCATTCTTAGCCCCCTACGGCAAAGGCTTTGTTGGGTGAGTTGAATAGGACAAAGCATTTGCTGTTTATACAATAGGTACAATAGGGCAAATTAAGAGGCTTAACATGCGTAAACCGGAGTTGGTTTCAGCTATAGCTGATAAAGCGGGCTTGACTAAACAACAGGCTGGCAGAGTATTAAATGCAATTCTTGATGAAATTACTGTGGCTATGGAGAAAAATGACACAGTAAGTTTGGTTGGTTTTGGCAGTTTTTCCCAGCGCCATCGCGGTGCACGTACTGGTAAAAACCCGCAAACAGGCGCTGAGATGCAAATAAGTGCGAGTAACACCGTAGCATTTAAAGCAGGTAAGCAGTTGAAGGATGCAGTAAACTCGTAGCAGAATTATTGAGTGTATTTGCTTCGATATACTCAGAATTAACGCACAATTGGTGAGAGCTGGTTGTGCGTTTTTTACGCATAATAATAAATAAATTAAGAAAAATCCTGGGGGGGGATAAAAATGAAATTTCGTTTTCTACTGTGGATGATTGCACGCATGCTGAGCAAGGCAAGTAAGGTTAATCCGCAATTACAGCAACAGCTGGCCGACAAAGAGCTAAGCTTTAGTTTGCAGACAATGGATGGCAAGGTAGCCCGTAGCTTTCATGTGCAAAATGAGCGTATAAGCAGTCATTCAGGAACTACGGCATCGCCTATTTTTGTTATGAGTTTTCGTGATGCCAGCTTCGGTTACTCGGTGATGACGGCAAAAAACAAGCAGCTTGCTTTTATGCAGGGCATCCAAAATAAAGATATAAAAATTACCGGTGATACGGCCAAGGTGCTGTGGTTTCAGGGCTTGTTTAAGTATGTCATGCCTAAAAAAACAAAGACTCAACTAAAAACAAATAATTAATTGATGTTCTGAAAGCGATACTGCAATGCTTCGGCTAAGTGGTGTTTGCCTATTATCTCTTGTGCATCTAAATCAGCCAGTGTGCGTGCCACTTTCAGCACTCTGTGGCTGGCGCGCAGGGACAGCTTAAGCCGCTCGCAAGCCTGCTCTAACCAAATTCGATCGGCTTCTGCCAAAGTACAAAACTGGTGTAGCGAGTTTGTCGCGAGTTGACTGTTAGTGCTGCCTTGACGCTTAAGTTGTATTTGCCGAGCCTGACTGACTATAGCTGCAGCTTCTTGGCTGGTTATACCTGACTTGCTCTGCTGCGGCATAAGTGAAGTGGGTTCACGCGCCATGCTGACGTGCAGATCAATGCGGTCTAGCAGCGGCCCTGATAATTTATGGCGATAGCGCGCAATTAGCTCTGGCGTGCAGCGACAGCGCCCATCGGGGTCGCCTAGATAGCCGCATGGACAGGGATTCATCGCCGCTACCAGTTGAAAGCGTGCGGGAAACTTCAGCCGTCCATTGGCACGTGCAATCACAATGTGACCTGCTTCCAGCGGCTCGCGGAGTACTTCAAGCACCTTGCGATCAAACTCTGGCAGCTCATCTAAAAAAAGCACACCTTGATGCGCTAAGGTAATTTCTCCGGGTTGTGGTTTACTGCCACCGCCAACCAACGCAGGTCCAGAGGCGCTGTGGTGTGGTTGTCTAAATGGGCGTTGCGGCCAATGGGTCAAGCTTTGTAAACTGACCACAGACTGTACGGCAGCTACTTCTAGGGCTTCGGCTTCGGTCAGCATAGGCAGTAACCCCGGCAAGCGACTGGCGAGCATGGTTTTCCCAGTGCCGGGCTGGCCGCTGAGCAATAAATTATGCATGCCAGCCGCTGCCACAATCAACGCGCGCTTAGCGGCTTCTTGCCCCTGAACTTCTTGTAAATCAGGGTAGGGTGGGCAGCTATCGGTTAGACCGTTGCTACGGTAGGGTTCAAGGGGTTGTTGTTGGGTAAAGTGATGAACCAGCTGCAGGATATGATCAACGGCATAGATGGTTAGACCGGAGACTAAACTGGCTTCCTCGGCATTGGCGCGGGGCACAATTAAACTACGCTGGGCTTGACGTGCGGCTAAAGCAGCCGGAAGCACACCACGCACTGGGCGAATATCACCGGATAAACCCAGCTCGCCAATGCATTCAAGCACGGGTAGGGTGTTGACAGGAATTTGACCGCTGGCAGCTAGAAGTCCCAAAGCAATGGCCAGATCAAAGCGAGCACCGTCTTTGGGTAGGTCGGCGGGTGCAAGGCTTAGGGTAATTCTTTTATAAGGAAAGCTCAGTCCGCTGGTTAGTAAGGCGCTTCTCACCCGATCCTTACTTTCGCGCACAGCAGTTTCAGGCAGGCCCACCAAGGTGAAGGAGGGCATACCGTTACTTAGATGGACTTCTACATGTACAGGTGGTGCTTCGACGCCAATTTGCGCACGGCTATTGATGATGGCGATGGACATAGTTCCTCCTTGAGCTATGACTTGTGGCTTTTGTTAGTGCTACTGGGCTGGATTTTGCTCCAGTTGTTGCTCAAGAGCCTGTACCTGTTTTTCGAGCGCTTCCAAGCGCTTACGCGTACGCGCCAGTACCAGCATTTGACCTTCAAACTCTTCACGACTGACCAGATCAAGTTTGCTAAAAGCACTTTGCAGCAAGGCTTTTAGTTGTTTTTCTAACTCGGCAGGTGCAATAGGACTTTCTTGACTGAGTAAACGCGTTGCTTGTTCGCTTAGGGTGTCCAGAAAGGCTTTGGGCGGCAGCATAAATAATCCTTAATTGATAAAATATCTAAGCTAATTTTAGCACGCTTTAAAACTAATGCTGGCTAGCAAAAAACATAATTCGCGACTATAGCGCAAAGATTTATTAAAACGGGTTACAAAATCTGTTTCGCGGCTTAGACTATTAAGCCATGAATAGCATTTTCAGGTTTGCTCAAGCTCTACTCACTAATTAGGGCAAATCAGTCCATGGGAGAACAGTATGAAATTGGTCACTGCAATAATCAAACCTTTTAAACTTGATGATGTGCGCGAGGCGCTGTCTGAAATAGGCGTGCAAGGGATAACAGTTACCGAAGTAAAAGGTTTTGGTCGTCAGAAAGGCCACACAGAGCTTTATCGTGGTGCTGAATACGTAGTGGATTTCTTACCCAAGGTTAAAATTGAGGTGGCTATTGCTCAGTCGCAGTTAGATTTGGTGATTGAGACTATCAGTAAGGCAGCTAATACCGGAAAAATCGGTGATGGCAAAATTTTCGTTACCAGCCTAGAGCAGATTGTACGAATCCGCACTGGCGAAACAGGTGTTAGCGCTATCTAAAGGCGCGTAAGCAGTGGGCTGTGTTGCTGCGCTAGCTGCTTTATCAAACAGTCGCTGAAGTACAACCAAGGCACAATGCTTAACCGCTTGTGCCTTGTTTTTTTCAGTGTTCAAATCAGCAAAGCATAGCCACAAAAAAAGATATTTTTTATCGTAGCAAATTTGAAAATTGCGCACTAAAATGCGCGCCAAATAAGCATGTTACTTTTTGACTGTTTGCTGATTTGAGGTTGGTGGAATGTTCGAAGATGATATAGAAGACGAAGACTTAGACACTGAAGAAACTGACGATATTTCGTTGGATGAAGTTGCGGAAGTAGAGGACGATGCAGCTATCGCAGATGAGGTGGTAGAAAGTGATGATGAGGGGTATGACGCGCCGCCTGTTAAAAGCAAAGCCCCAGTGTATGAAGACTTACCCTCTTTAGAAGCTAAGAAAAAAGAGCGTGATGCGCTGGCGCAGGCTATGGAAGCTTTTTTAGCGCGCGGTGGGAAAATACAAGAAGTAAGTTCCGACTAAATTAGCGTTTATAACTATCGGTAAGACTAAACGTTTATAACTATCGGTAAGACTAAAGCCAGTCCATTGATAAAAGCGGACTGGCTTTGTTGTGTTTAAGGGCTGGATTTTAATGCCTCGTAACGTTCGGCTAACTCCGCACGGATAGCACGGCGCTCAACGGCGTTATTGTAGCGACGTATCTCTTCTGCTGTTTTGGCTGTAAACACAGGCACATCAGTGGGTTTTCCCTGCTCATCCACGGCCACCATAGTAAAAAAACAACTATTGGTATGACGTACTACTTGAGTGCGGATATTTTCGGTAATTACCTTGATGCCCACTTCCATGGATGTGCGGCCAGTGTAATTGACGGAGGCTAAAAAGGTGACTAACTCGCCTACATGGATAGGTTGGCGGAAAGTCACTTGGTCAACAGACAGGGTTACGACATAGATACCGGCGTAACGACTGGCGCAGGCATAGGCCACTTCGTCAAGATACTTAAGCACTGTGCCGCCATGCACATTGCCGGAAAAATTGGCCATGTCAGGGGTCATCAACACGGTCATGGATAGACTAGGAGAACCAGGTTTCATGCGTTTCTCATTATTTAAGTGGTGCGTGCAATACAGCTTACAGCTAAAGTTTAGCTTTGCACGGTTGCTAGCCAGCAGTCGTGCGCCCAATCCCAGACGGTTTCCCAGGACTCATCGGAAAAGTCTTGCCCGTTAGAGTCCCAATTAACGACTTCACCATCAGGCTGCACAGCGTAATAGCCGTCAGCATGTTGGCATAAGGGAACAAGGTAGCGCGGTAAGCCTTGCTCCCAAGCCAGTGAAGCGACTTCTGGCAAATAGGTATGCGCACCAGGGTCACTGGCGGTAACTGGCTCAAGGCTGCCAAGTACTATATCGCTAGCGTTAAGTAAGAATTCGCGTAACTCATAGGGAATATGAATGAGTAGCTGTTCTTGTATGTCGAGCAAGTCGTCATCTGTGGGTAGCTCCATAGGGTATGGGGTATCTTCACAGTGTTCGCGTAGCAGATCGAGTACCTCTTCCATAGTGGATGCGCCTTAATTGTTTTGCTGAATGCCGGCAATCAACCAGGATTCGTTGTCACCGTGCGCGCGTTCCATACGCCAGCTTTCGTGGAAAGGCTCACCCTGATCAAAGCGTGAAGTTTTGGCCACACCAGTGAAGGAAAGCGTGGCTACAGTATAGTCTTCCAGCTCTTCAATGCCGTCTAGCTGAACCTCGAGCTGTTCAATATAGGTGGACTGAAAGCCATCACCGAGGCTGGCGCGCTCTTTTTCCAAGAATGTGCGCATTTCAGGGGTTAGATATGCAGCGATTTGGCTAAAGTCGTTGGCATCCCATAATTGCTGTAGCTGCATAAAATGCTCACGAGCCTGCTCAACAAAACGCTGCTGATTAAACCAGCTGGGCGCTTGCATAACGGGTTGCTGTTGAGGCTGGGCGTTGCTGCTGCCAAACAGATTGTTGGGCATTTCACGCTGCATGGGTTGCGGACCTGCGCCAGCAGTTTGCATGCTGGGCTGGCGTCTGGAGGCAATAAATCTAAATAAGAAGAACGCAATAGCGGCAAGAATTAGCATATCGAACATTTGTATGCCTTCAAAACCGTCGCCAAAGAACATGGAGGCCAGCAAACCGCCAGCGGCTAAACCTGCTAGCGGCCCCATCCAGCCCATTTTGCCCGCAGCGGCAGGGCCTTTTTGACCGGGCTGCTGCTTGGGCTGCTGTTGTTGCTGTTGTTGCTGTTGTCTTTGTTGGGCAGGGCGGTGTTTAGCCGGTGCGCCCCAAGATTTGCCACCACCGAAGCGACGTGCTTCAGCATCAAAACTAAAACTTAAGCCGATGAACAATGCCAAGGCTAAGGTTAGAAAACGTTGCATACTAGTCTCTCAGTTGTTGAAATTTAAAGGGTGCACAGTATGCCTTAGAGTTAAACAAAACTTAACCGTTAGATTGTATCTGTGTACTTCTAACAGCTGTGGTTTTGTTAGACGCAAGAACCAGCAGCATGTCCGCTGGCCCAGGCCCATTGAAAATTAAAGCCGCCCAAGTGTCCGGTAACGTCCAGTACTTCACCGATAAAGTACAGGTCAGTTTGATATTTAGAAGCCATGGTTTTGGAGGACACCTCATTGGTATTGATTCCGCCCAGTGTGACCTCTGCGGTGCGGTAGCCCTCAGTGCCCGCTGGTGTCAGTGACCAATGGCTTAGTTGCTGGGCGATGTGTTCTAGTTGGCTGGCTGAGTAATTTCTTAGAGATTGATTATTGAAGTTGAAAAACTCAGTCAAAAGCTGCGCAATTTTTTTGGTGAAGCGCTCACCTAATAGTGTTTTAAGTTCGATATTAGGGCGTTGTTGCTGCTGCTCTAACAGCCACTGCGCTGCATCGGGCCGGTTTAACAGGTCAAGGCTAATAGGTTGACCTGTTTGCCAGTACAAGGACGCCTGCAACACCACCGGTCCGCTTAAGCCGCGATGGGTAAAAAGCAGATCCTCCACAAACTCATGCCCGTTGCAAGTCAGTCTGCAGTTGTTAATCGAGCTGCCGGCCAGCGCAGTGCAGAGCTGTTTGAGTTTCTCATCGGTAATGGTAAAGGGTACTAATCCTGCACGGGTGGGCACTAGGCTGTGGCCAAACTGTTGCGCCACTTGATAGCCAAAACCGGTTGCGCCCATGGTCGGGATCGACAACCCTCCTGTAGCAATCACTAAAGACTGGCACTGATAGGTATGAGCGTTTGTTTTTAACTTGAAGCCGTCGCTGTCTTGATACTGCACGCTGTCGATACGTGTTTTTAGCTGAAGGGTGACGCCTGCTTGCTCGCACTCGGCAAGCAACATAGCCAGCACATCTTTGGCGCTATTGCTGCAGAATAACTGTCCTGCCTGCTTTTCTTCGTAAGCCACAGCGTGCTTATGAATAAGTTCCATAAAGTGCCATGGCGTGTAGCGCGCCAGTGCTGATTTTACAAAATGCGTATTGCGACTGATAAAATCCTCAGGACTGCAGTACATATTAGTGAAATTGCAGCGCCCACCACCGGACATCAAAATTTTTTTACCGGCTTTATTGGCGTGATCCAACACCAGCACTCTGCGTCCGCGCTGGGCAGCGGTTTGCGCGCACATTAGCCCTGCCGCACCCGCGCCGATAATAATTACGTCATAGGTTTGCATAGAGGTTATTGGTGTAACACGAATTGGGCGGTAAGTAGCGCGCCATCTTCGCCCGTGTCAGTTAGCACGTGACTGGTGAGCTGTAAACGCGCTTTGCCGTGTTTGTTGTAGGTGGCGACAAAACGTTGCCAGAGGTGCTCTTCAGGCGCTTCACACAGAGCAGTAATGGACTCGTGGGTGATGGGGCGTGGGTAATCGATCTGCCCTGATTGCACCACTATATGGGTGGTGTTTATACCTATTTCACGCAGGCGTAAATGTAGCCAGCCCCAACTGGCGAGTACTGCGGCACAGTATATGCTGCCGCCAAACATACTGGCTTGGTGGTTGATGTTGGGTGTGAGCGGAAAGCTTAGCTCTAAGCGTTGCTCATGCCAGCTGCATACCTGAACTCCCATCGCTTGGCTAAGGGGAATGTCTTGGGCGAAAACTTGACTGAGGTGTTGGCGAAAATCTGACATGTTCGTTGTTCTGATAATAAGGCTTTAATCTAGAGACCGTATTTTACACGATTGTATCGGTACTTTTGCTGAATTCGCGGCTTGGCTGAAAATAAGCGTAAGAAAACTAAAAAGATTTTCACTATCAAGGTAGAATTATTTATTCTTTTTTATTAACCAGCTATTTTAAGGTGAGTTTTTTGGATCTATCTGCAACCAATAGTTTATTTTTTGTCGGTGGTTTGCTGGTCGCTGTCAGTATTCTGGTCAGCACGGTATCCTCGCGTATTGGTATCCCCATTTTAGTGATTTTTATGGGGGTTGGCATGATGGCCGGTACCGACGGTATCGGTGGTATTGTTTTTAATGATTATTCACTGACCTACATCGTGAGCAACCTCGCCTTGGCGGTGATTTTACTCGATGGTGGTATGCGTACGCGAGTGGCGACTTTCCGCGTGGCTTTGTGGCCAGCTTTGTCACTGGCAACCTTTGGTGTGATTGCTACTGCGGTGTTAACCGGCTTGGCGGCGGCTTGGCTGTTTAATTTAACCCTGCTGGAAGGGTTGTTGATCGGCTCTATCGTCGGCTCAACGGATGCGGCGGTGGTGTTTAACCTGCTTAACGGCAAAGGGCTCAATGATCGAGTTGGTTCAACCCTTGAGATTGAGTCCGGCAGTAACGACCCGATGGCCATGTTCCTGACCGTGACCTTGATTGGCATGTTGGCGGCAGGGCAAACCAGCTTTACCTTGGATTTTCTTGCCAGCTTAGTGCAGCAATTTGGTTTGGGCACGTTGCTGGGTTTAAGTGGTGGCTGGCTATTGGTGCAGATAATAAACCGTCTGACGGTTGCCGATGGCTTGTATCCTTTGTTGGCGGTGAGCGGCAGTATTATGATTTATGCCTTTGCTGGGCATGTCGGCGGTAGCGGGATTTTAGCTGTCTATATTTGTGGCATGGTGCTGGGTAATCGCCCCATTCGTAACCGTCACGGTATTTTGCATATGTTTGATGGTTTGGCGTGGCTTAGCCAAATCGGCATGTTCTTGGTGTTGGGTTTGTTACTTACCCCGCATGAGCTATTGCCTATTGCGGTGCCGGCATTGTTACTGTCATTGTGGATGATTCTTTTTGCCCGTCCAGTTTCTGTGTTTATTGGCTTGCTGCCGTTTCGTGGCTTTAATCTGCGTGAGCGGGTGTTTATTTCATGGATTGGTTTGCGTGGTGCAGTGCCAGTTATTTTGGCGGTGTTCCCGCTCGTTTATGGCCTGCCAAACGCACAACTGTTTTTTAACGTAGCCTTCTTTATTGTGTTGGTGTCATTAATTGTGCAGGGCTCGACATTGCCTTGGGCAGCACGCAAAGCCAGAGTAGAAGTACCACCTGCGCCTGCCCCCATATCCCGTGCGGGTTTAGAGATTTATCCCACCAGCCAGTGGGAGTTGTTTGTTTATAAGCTTAAGCGTGAAAAGTGGTGTATTGGCGCGCAACTACGTGAACTAAAAATGCCTACCGGAACACGAATAGCTGCTTTATTTCGTAACAACTGCCTGTTGCACCCCACCGGTAGTACCCGCTTGGAAGTGGATGATATTTTGTGTGTGATTGGTCACGATGAAGACTTGCCGGCACTGGGTCGTTTATTTAGTGAGGAGCCGGATAAAGGGTTGGATAAGCGCTTCTTTGGTGATTTTGTTTTACAAGGGCAGGCGCAGCTGGGTGATGTGGCCGCTGTGTATGGCTTGGATTTGAAAGGTCGCAACGCAAAAGAAAGCCTTTCTGACTTTATTAGTGAAGCCGTGGGTGGTGAGGCGGTAGTGGGTGACTACACCGAATGGCAGGGCTTAACTTGGGTTGTTGTGGAAATGGAAAATGATAAGGTCAGTAAAGTGGGTTTGCGTTTTCCAGACACTAAAGACGCTGCCATTTAGTACGCCCTGTTCCTAGGTTGTTAAGTAGAAGCTGAAGGTACTAACAGGAACGAATTTTCAGAGTGGATATAAGTATGCGGGTGTGGCGCAGAGTTCTTCTGGTTTTACTGCTTATATGCGGCGCAATGCAGGCAACGGCGGCGGTACCGAGCATTGATTTTATCAAAAAAAATCTTGCTACTTTGAGCGAGCGCAAACTGCCTGAAAACGAACAGCAGTTGGCCCAACAAACGCTAGAACAAACTCTTGTGTGGCTGGATGCGATCGAGCGTGCGAAAAAAGCACAAAGCAGTTTAGAGCAGCAGCTCAGTCAGGCACCGCAGCAAATTCAGCAAAACAAACAAGCACTCGCGCAGCTAGCTCAACAGACCGACAAACAAATTTCACCTAACTTAACTATCCTGCAGTTAGAACAATTAGTCGGCGAGCAAACCCAGCAGCTGGAGTTTTGGCAAAAAGAGCTAAATGATGCCAGCGCATTAATTATTCGTACGCAAACCCGGCCAGAGCGCGCGCAGCTTGAAGTCAGTAACAATCAAAAACGTATCCAAGAAATTAATGCACAAATAAAAGCTGGCAAAGAAGGTGGTAAAGCCTTATTGCTGCCAGAAGCATTGGATCGGCTGCAGGCCGAACTGGGCGCGTTACAGGAGCGTAATAAACTTAATCAAGCAGAGCTGGCAGGCAATAGCGTGCTACAGGATTTGGCCAGCAGTAATAGAGAGTTACTCGCGGCTAAAGTGCAGACGCAAGAACGCTATTTAATCGCTTTACAAGAAATGCTTAATAAAAGACGCCAAGCCGCTTCTGAACAGGCAGTGCAAGAGCAATCCTTGGGTGTCGAAAAAGCCGGTGAGGATGCGTTATTACTGAAGGAAAGTAGTCTTAACCTTAAGTTGTCTGACTACTTACTCACCGTTACCGAGCGGCGCAATCAGCTGACCCAAAAAAGTTTACAGGTACGCCAGCAATTGGAAAACGTGCAGCAAATTGAGCAAGCACTGGAAGAGCAAATAAGTGTCCTACAGGGCAGTTTGCTGCTGGCGAAAATACTGTATCAGCAAAAACAAGCCTTGCCGCAACTAAGTTTTGACCAGCGCCTTACTGAGCAAATCGCGGATACGCGGTTGTATCAGTTTGAGCTTAGACAATTACGCGAAACCGTGCAGCGCCCACAAGAATATGTCGACAGTATGCTGTTGCCGTTAGCCGACGATAACCCACAGTTGCGCGCTGACTTACTGGGTTTGGTCACCGCGCGTAATGAACTGCTACAAAAACTTAACCACGAGCTTAATGCTTATTTAAGCGAAGCTATTCGTGTCCAGTTGAATCAAAAACAATTGCAATCAACTGCGAAGATGCTGCATGTAATTTTAGATGAGCAAATGTTTTGGGTGCCTAGCAATAAAGCCGTTGATCGCGGCTGGTTTAAAAGCTTGCCTGCGCAGCTCAAGCAACAGTGGCGCGCTATTGATATCGGCACTGTGTTTGCCGAGTTATGGCCAGTTTGGCGTGATAACGCTCTGAGTTTTTTCCCCGTATTACTATTAACTCTGCTGGTATTGTGGAAGCGCACTGGCTTGCGTGTGCAGGTACAGAATACCCAAGCCAGTATTGGACATTATCTGCGCGATCGACAGTTTTATACACCGCTGGCAGTATTGGCGGTAGCAGTGGTATCGCTACCTATTGCCGCGCTGTTTGCTACAGCAGGTTGGTTGGCGCAGTTGCATACTCAATCGGTTGCCTATGAGTTTGGTACGGCTTTGCTCAATATGGCTAAGTTAGGGCTGGTGTTTTCCATTGCCTACCGCTTGCTGGCTAAGCAGGGTGTAGCGCAGGTTCATTTTGCTTGGCCGGCCCAGCAGGTGGAGTTTTTGCGTAAGCGCGTGGCGTGGTTGGCGTTGGTGGTGTGGCTGTTGGCTTTAGTGGTGCCATTGGCGCAGGCGCGCTTGTCGAATCTGAGCGAGGACGTGCTGGGTTCGGTGTTGCTGGCAGTGGGTTTACTGGCCTTAAGTTTTTTGCTGGGCAGCGCTGTGTTGCACAAATATGTGGAAGAGCCGCTGCCTTGGTGGGCGCGTGGCTTGGGTATGTTTTTAGCGTTTCTGCCGGTGTTGTTTGTTGGCGCTTTGGCTTCGGGCTATTACTACACCGTCTTGCAGCTGACGGAGCGTTTGTTAACCACATTGGTATTGCTGGTGGTGTGGATAATTATGCAGGCGATGCTGGAGCGTGGCTTGATTATCGCCGCGCGCCGCTTGGCGTGGCAGCGTGCCGAGAAAGCGCGTAGCAATCAGCAGGAGTCAAACGAAGCGGAGCAGTCACAGGCTAGGATGGGATTAAATATAAGCGAGGTAAATCAGCAATCCTTGCGTTTGGTGCGTCTGCTTTTACTGCTTACATTAACGGCGGGCATTTATTGGATTTGGGCGGATGTGATTTCGCTGTTTGCCTACTTAGACAATGTGGTTTTGTATGAAGACAAATTTAGTAATGATTTGAACGCCGCGCAAGCGATTCTTAGCCTGCGCGATCTGCTGAATGCGGCGGTTATTGTGGCCATGACCGCGATGCTGGCGCGTAACCTACCGGGATTGCTGGAAGTCTTGTTCTTTTCCAGGTTAAACCTTGCTCAGGGCAGTGCGTATGCGGCCATTAGACTGCTGACCTATGCAACAGTGTCGGCTGGTTTTGTCATGACCTTGGCTGTGTTGGGTGTAAGCTGGAGCAAGCTGCAATGGCTAGTGGCAGCCTTGTCTGTAGGTTTGGGTTTTGGTTTGCAGGAAATATTTGCCAACTTTGTTTCAGGCTTAATTATCTTGTTTGAGCGGCCCGTACGTATTGGCGATGTGGTCACCATTGGTAATTTGTCGGGTACGGTAAACCGTATTCGTATACGTGCTACTACAATTATTGATTTTGACCGTAAAGAAATTATTGTTCCCAACAAGGTGTTTGTGACAGAGCGACTTATCAACTGGTCTCTTTCAGATACCGTGACCCGCGTGGTGGTCAATATAGGTTTGGCGTACGACACTGATCTGGATTTGGCGCGAAAGTTGATGCTGCAAACGCTGCAGGAAAACTCGCGAGTTATGAGCGATCCAGAGCCAGTAGTGTTGTTTTTAGGTATCAGCGAAAGCACCTTTGATCATGAGCTGCGTTATCACGTGCGCGAGCTGGGCGATCGTAACCCGTCCATTGATGAGGTGCTCAATCAATTAGTGGTGCGCTTTCGCGAGCATAAAATTGAGATGGCCTTTAAACAATTGGATGTGTTTATTAAAAATGCACAGGGTGAGCAGGCGCATTGGAGTACTAAACAGCGTACCTTTAATCAGTTAGAGCCAAAGCAAGACTAGTGGCGTAATGGCAAGCAGCCCAGAGATGGGCTGCAGCGATTTGATCTTTACCAAGTAAAGATTTTCCAAGAAGGGATGCGTAGCTCAGGCTTGCCAGAGTGATAAAAATCCTCGCCTTCACCCTCAGCACGTACTAAAAAATATGCAGGACCTACCTTAGGCGTTACTTTCACGGCATACAAAAAGCCATTGACGCGGTACTCCTCAATTTTTTGGTCGCCTTTTTGGGTGATGGTTACTTCAGGCTCACCCAGAGAGTCGGTCTGCGCGCTTGCCCAGAAAGGCGCGCAAGCAAGTGCGACTAGCAGTAAGAGTTGCTGGAAATATTTAAACATGGCGATGTCCTTATTAGGCAGCTGCAAGACAGCTAAGTCATAGATGTTAAGAATGTAATATACTGCAAAATCCTTAGAGGGTCTGCTAATTTGTCCGTGATTGTTGGTTATCACGACTAATAATAAAGGTTGTTAATTATGTCTGCGTCTGCGTTAGTATTGGTTGATGGTTCTTCCTATTTGTACCGTGCGTATTTTGCTTTGCCGCCGTTATCAACCTCAAGCGGGCAGCCAACGGGAGCGGTTCGTGGTGTGTTAAACATGTTACGCAGTTTGCGTAAACAGTATCCTGGCAGCGTGATTGCTGTGGTGTTTGATGCTAAGGGGCCCACCTTCCGCGATGAGCTGTTTGAGCAATATAAAGCCCAGCGCCCACCCATGCCCGATGATTTACGCGCGCAAATCGAGCCTTTGCATCAGTGTGTGCAGGCAGAAGGCTTTCCGTTGCTGTGCGTTGAGGGCGTGGAAGCGGATGATGTGATTGGCACTTTGGCGTTAGAGGCGTGCAGCCAAAATATGCCGGTAGTGATTTCCACCGGCGATAAAGACATGGCGCAGCTGGTCACCGAGCGGGTTACCTTGGTTAACACTATGTACAACACCGCGACAGACGAAGCTGGGGTGAAAGAAAAGTACGGTATTGGCCCTGAGCTTATTATCGATTTCTTGGCATTAATGGGTGACAAGTCCGACAACATTCCCGGAGTGCCCGGCGTGGGCGAGAAAACCGCTTTGGGTTTGCTGCAAGGTTTGGGCGATATGGACTCCATCTATGCCAACCTAGACAAAGTCGCTGAGCTGCCGATTCGTGGTGCAAAAACATTGGCGGCAAAACTGCTTGAACACAAAGACCAAGCGTATTTATCCCGTCAACTGGCAACCATTAAAACCGATGTGAAGCTGGCAGTGCAGGCGACTGAGTTACAGATGCATGAGCCCAACTATGCCCAGCAGCTGGAGCTTTATCGTCAGCTCGAATTTAGAGGTTGGTTAGCTGAAGCCGAAGAAGCCGCCAGTAAAAGCACAGCAACCATCCCAGAGCCTGCCGCTGTAGTCGAGACTAATTACAGCACCATTTTCACCCAGGCCGAACTTAACCAGTGGTTGGCAAAACTAAAACAGGCTGGGATATTTGCCTTTGATACTGAAACTACCAGCGTGGATGCGCAACAAGCGCAGCTGGTGGGTTTGTCGTTTGCGGTAACCCCAAACGAAGCTGCTTATGTGCCCTTAGCGCACAGCTATATGGGTGTGCCACAGCAGTTGCCGCTGGAGGATGTGTTGGCGCAAATACGGCCTTTGCTTGAGGATGCTGGTTGCATAAAAATCTGTCAAAACGGCAAGTACGATATCAATGTGCTGGCGCGCTATCAGATAGATATGCGGGGCGTACTGCATGACAGTATGCTGGCTTCCTACGTGCTCAATGCTACGGCCACGCGACACGATATGGATAGCTTGGCGCGCATGTATCTACAGCGTGAGACGACTCCTTTTGAGAAAATTGCCGGCAAAGGAGCCAAACAGCTCACTTTTGCTCAGATTGATTTGGCTGTAGCTGGGCATTACGCCGCAGAAGATGCCGATATCACCTTACAGTTACATCAAACTCTGCAGGAAAAGTTGCAGAAAATAGAGTCACTGGCGCGCGTCTATGCTGATATTGAAATTCCGCTGATGCCAGTGCTGGCACGAATTGAGCGCAAAGGCGCTTTGGTTGATGCCAATTTGCTGGGCCTGCAAAGTCTTGAACTGGGTGAAAAACTCACTGAGCTAGAGCGCCAAGCCTATGCCATAGCAGGTCAACCCTTTAACCTTGCTTCGCCGAAACAATTGGGTGAGGTTTTATATGAAAAGCTAGGCTTGCCGGTGTTGGGTAAAACCAACAAAGGGCAGCCCAGTACCGCTGAAGCTGTATTAAGCCAATTGGCAGAGCAAGGGCATGAGTTGCCGGTGTTGCTGATGGAGTACCGCAGCCTCAGCAAACTCAAAAGCACCTACACCGATCGCTTGCCTGAACAAATCAATCCGCTCACAGGACGTATTCATACCAGTTACCATCAAGCGGTGACAGCGACAGGACGCTTATCTTCCAGCGATCCGAATTTGCAAAACATTCCAATCCGTACCGCTGAAGGACGACGCATTCGCCAAGCCTTTATTGCTGCACCAGAGCATTGCTTATTAGCAGCGGACTACTCGCAAATCGAGCTGCGTATCATGGCGCATTTAGCGCAGGACAGCAGTTTGCTCGAAGCCTTTCGCAACGATCGTGATGTGCACAAAGCCACCGCTGCCGAGGTGTTTGGTGTGGCCTTGGATGAAGTCACCAGCGAGCAGCGTCGCAACGCCAAAGCGATTAACTTTGGCTTGATTTACGGCATGAGCGCCCACGGCTTAGCCAAACAAATCGGCAGCAACCGCACCGAAGCACAGCAGTATATTGATCGCTACTTTGAACGTTATCCGGGTGTGCTGGCCTATATGGAGAACACCCGCAAACAAGCGGCAGAGCAAGGCTATGTAGAAACACTGTTTGGACGCCGACTCTATTTGCCCGAAATTAAGGCCAAAAATCCAATGCTTCGCAAAGCAGCGGAGCGCACAGCCATTAATGCGCCGATGCAGGGCACGGCCGCCGATATCATCAAACGCGCGATGATTGCTGTGGATGCGTGGTTGAGCGATAGCGATTTGCGTGCGCACGTGGTGTTGCAGGTGCACGATGAGCTGGTGCTTGAAGTGCATCAGGATGATGTGGAGCAGGTACGAAAAAAGCTGTTGCCATTGATGAGTCAAGCGGCGCAGCTCGATGTGCCGTTATTGGTTGAAGCGGGAGTGGGTAACAATTGGGATGAAGCGCATTAAGGATTAAAAAGTTTGAACTTTAATAATACGCTCAAGTCTGATTACATGAATGTCTCCTATTGAGTGTTCTCCAGCTGTAAATATTGTGATGAGTTAAGTTGGCAGAACTCGGACATCTATCCCTAGCAGTCCGAGCTTATACTCCGAATCTCTTCCCCCAACCGGAGATTCGGAGTTTTTTTTGCCTATTATTTAAGCGCTCCGCTACTGCACCTTGTGTATTTCTAAAGTCGCATTTTTACCTCTGTTATTTTTTTCGTAATCCTGTAGTATTTAGAATCTTTCACTACACAGCATTTTTAGCTGTGTTTTTATATAAGGCTTTTTCAAGCAGAGAGTGAGGCAAAGATGACCGAACGTGTACAAGTAGGCGGCTTACAAGTCGCTAAAGTTCTCTATGACTTCGTAAATGAGCAAGCTATTCCCGGCACTGGCATAGATGCAGACAAATTCTGGGAAGGCGCAACGAAGGTTCTGCAAGACCTTGCACCGAAAAATCGCGCCCTGCTAGAAAAACGTGATGCCTTACAAGCGAAAATTGATGAGTGGCACCTTGCACGCAAGGGCCAAGCTCATGATGCAGTGGCTTATAAAGCATTCCTGCAAGAAATTGGATATTTGTTGCCAGAAGCGGCGGACTTCCAAGCCAGCACACAAAATGTTGACGATGAAATTGCTCGTATGGCGGGTCCACAGTTAGTAGTACCTGTGACCAACGCACGTTTTGCGCTAAACGCTGCCAATGCACGCTGGGGTTCGCTCTATGATGCGCTTTATGGCACTGACGTAATTAGCGAAGCAGATGGCGCTGAAAAAGGTAAAGGCTATAACAAAGTCCGTGGCGATAAAGTAATCGCCTATGCACGTGCTTTCTTAGACAAAGCTGTACCTTTAGCTGCGGGTTCCCATGCAGAGTCCACAGGTTACCGTATTGCCGATGGCAAGCTGATTGTTGCCCTTAAAGGCGGCACCAATACCGGCTTGGACAATGATGCACAGCTCGTTGGTTATCAGGGTGACGCCCAAAATCCAACAGCTATCCTGTTGAAAAACAACGGTTTGCATATTGAGATCCAGATTGACCCCGATAACTTTATTGGCAAAACCGACGCTGCCGGCGTTAAAGATATTATTTTAGAAGCCGCCATCACCACCATCATTGACTGTGAAGACTCTGTGGCCGCTGTGGATGCCGACGACAAAACCCTGGTGTACCGCAACTGGTTAGGCTTGATGAAGGGTGATTTGTCCGAAAGCGTCACCAAGGGCGACAAGACCTTTGTGCGTGAGATGAATCCGGATCGTGAATACACGGGTTTGAATGGCGACACCGTCACCCTGCATGGCCGTTCACTGCTGTTTGTGCGTAACGTTGGTCACCTAATGACGAACCCCGCGATTCTTGATGCAGACGGCAACGAGATGCCAGAAGGTATAATGGATGCGTTGTTTACGAGCTTGATTGCTTTGCATAACCTGAAAGGCAACACCACGCGTCCAAACAGCCGCACCGGCAGCATGTACATTGTGAAGCCAAAAATGCACGGCCCAGAAGAAGTGGCCTTTGCTGACGAGCTGTTTGCGCGTGTTGAAGACGTTCTTGGCATGCAGCGCTACACTCTGAAAATGGGCATCATGGATGAAGAGCGCCGTACTACGGTTAACCTGAAATCCTGTATTAAAGCAGCCAAAGAGCGTGTGGTGTTTATTAACACAGGCTTCTTGGACCGTACCGGTGATGAAATCCATACCTCTATGGAAGCAGGCGCCTTTGTTCGCAAGACGCAGATGCGCAGCGAGAAATGGATTGCTGCTTACGAAGATTGGAACGTTGACGTGGGTTTAGCTACGGGGCTATCGGGCAAAGCACAAATTGGTAAGGGTATGTGGGCGATGCCAGATCTAATGGCTGACATGGTTGAGCAAAAAATAGGTCACGTGAAAGCCGGTGCCAACACCGCTTGGGTTCCGTCACCGACTGCAGCAACCTTGCACGCCACGCACTACCACGAGTTGGATGTATTTGCGCGCCAAGAAGAGCTGAAAAAGCGCGAGTTTGCTTCTTTGGACGACATTCTGACCATACCGTTGGCGCCTAGCACCGACTGGACTGCAGAAGAAATCCAAGCCGAACTGGACAACAACGCTCAGGGTATTCTGGGTTATGTTGTACGCTGGGTTGAGCAGAGCGTAGGGTGTTCAAAGGTTCCAGATATCAATGATATCGGCCTGATGGAAGACCGTGCCACTTTACGTATTTCCAGCCAGCACATGGCTAACTGGTTGCGTCACGGCATTACCGACGAAGCGCAAATCATTGAAACCATGCAGCGAATGGCAGAGGTAGTTGACCGTCAGAATGCAGGAGATCCTTTCTATCGCAACATGGCACCTAACTTCGATGACAGCATTGCTTTCCAAGCCGCACTGGAGCTGGTACTGGATGGCCGTGCACAGCCTAATGGTTACACCGAACCTGTATTACACCGTCGTCGCCGCGAATTTAAAGCGAAGAACGGACTGTAGTACAGCCTGAACTGTAGTGATGAAAAAACCGCCTTTGGGCGGTTTTTTTTATTTATGGAGTTTCGCTCTAGCTGGGGTATAAACGCCAGGTTCTGATGTGCTTACGATTATTTCGAGTCGAGCATAGTAAAACTGCTATCTAAGTGAGCAGTCATTAATTGACGATAGTTTAGTAATAACTTTGGTCTTCTATTGGCATAAGTACTTGTATAGTTGTGCGAATTTGCACAGAATCAGCCAATACGCAAACAAAAACAACAAGATGCATACAGGTCTGAGCCTACTCACTGCAACTTACGTCCAATTGGGCGAAGCTTGGCAGAAAAGTACTATCCTCTGCCCTGTAGGAGGAATGTAGATGAGCCGTCATGATGCCTTTGCTGAGACTGGACGTGCTGCGGTACAGCAAAATATCCAAGGAACGTTAGACTTTTTAAAACAATATCCACCTTTTGATGCAATGGAAGCCTCAGAGCTCGGCTTCTTGGTGGAAAACTGTATTTTAAGATTTTATGCCCAAGGTGAGTCCGTTATTGCTCCAGAGGATGGGCCAGTAGAGCATCTGTACATTATTAAGCAAGGCCGGGTTTATGGTGAGCGACGTAAAGGACAGGGCACCAGCGATGAAACCACCTTTGAGCTCTCTGCCGGTGAATGTTTTCCCATAGCAGCTATATTAAGTGAGCGCGAAACGCGCACAGTACACGTTGCTGAAGAAGATACGTTCTGTTTTTTATTTAATAAAGCCGCCTTTATTAAACTGATTTCGCGCAGCGAACACTTCCGTGATTTCTGTGTGCGCGGCATGAGTAGCTTGCTTGATCAGGTGAATCAAAAAGTGCAGAGCCGTGCTGCTGAGTCATTAGGCTCGCAGATTTCGATGGACACCAAGCTGGTAGATATTGCGTCCATGCGCATGCCTGTGACCTGCACTAAGGATACTCCACTGCATGAAGCAGTGCAGATAATGCACGAGCAGCAAGTCGGTAGTATTCTTGTTGCTGATGTTTTGCAGCGACCACAGGGGATTTTTACCCTGCGCGACTTGCGCCGGGTGATTGCCGATCCTAATACGGATTTACGTCAGCCCATGCAGCAAGTTATGACCGCTAACCCATTTTGTTTATCACCAGATGCGACGGCCTTTGATGCTGCTTTAGCCATGACTGAGCGGCACATTGCTCATATCTGTTTAGCCCAAGATGGGCGTATTGTTGGTATGGTGTCTGAGCGCGATTTGTTCTCCTTGCGCCGTGTTGATTTGGTGCATTTGGCGCGCGCTATACGCACCGCACCAAGTCTAGAAAAAATAGTACAGATGCGTAGCGATGTGCGTGAGCTGGTTGAGCGCATGATTGCACATGGTGCCAGTCCAGAACAAACAACGCGCTTGATTACTTTACTTAACGATCACACTACCTCAAGGGTGATCGAGCTGTGCATAGAAAAACATGGTGACCCTGGAGTTAAGTTCTCGTGGGTGGTATTTGGTAGTCAAGGGCGGCGGGAGCAAACACTACATACGGATCAGGATAACGGTATTTTATTCGAGGCCGACAGCCAAGCAGAAGCTAATGCTATACGACAAAAATTATTACCCATTGCGCGTGAAATCAACGTCGCGCTTGATGACTGCGGCTTTGCTCTGTGTAAAGGCAATGTGATGGCGGGTAATGCTGAGCTATGTTTGTCGAGGCGTGAATGGTCGAGCTATTACAGCAAGCTCATTCGTGAAGCCTCGGCAAATCGTATGGTGTATAAGGGAATCTTCTTTGATGTGCGCGCTGTTTGGGGTGATGAAGATGCTTGCGTGGCGTTGCAGCGTGACATGCTCGAAATGGTGGTTAATGACAAAGCATTCCAGAAAATTCTTGCGGAAGGAGCCTTACAAAACCGCCCGCCCTTGGGTGGCTTGTTCCGTAACTTTACTCTGGCCAAAAAAGGTGTCGAAAAAGACACTCTAGATTTGAAAATAAAAGGCTTAGTGCCCATCGTTGATGGTGTTCGTGTGTTGGCGCTAAGTCATGGTATTGAAACCAATAATACGCTGGAGCGCATACGCCAACTGGTGCGCAAGGGCATAATCGAACGTTTAGATGGTGATGCCTATATCGAGGCATACCACTTTATTCAGTTGATTCGCATGCAGCAGCATCAGCTGCAAGCCGAGCAGGGTGTGGCGTATTCAAATCGTATCTACCCCGATGAGCTGAATACACTGGACCGCCGCATTTTGCGTGAATCGTTCCGTCAGGCCCAGCGCTTGCAAAGCAGTTTGTCGTTTAGGTATCAGCTGTGAAACTCTTTAAATGGTTTAGCAAACGTCCCGAAGTGGATGAAAAAGATATGGCGCGTCTGTATGCCTTGCCTGCGCCTGAGCCCATTGCTGAGCAGCCATTAGCTAGCCAGCGCTTTGTGGTGGTGGATTTAGAAGCAACGGGGCTCAATACCCTAAAGGATAAAATACTGTCCATCGGTGCAGTCGTCATTCAGGACAACTCTATCGAAATAGGACAATTGTTGGCGCGCACACTTAAGCGTGAAGGACATAAAGTCAGTGAAAGTGTGCTGATTCACCAGATTGCCCCGAGCGATGTGGCGGCGGGTGAACGCACAGAAACAGCGATGCTGGATTTTTTAGAGTTTGTGGATGTCAGCCCGCTGCTTGCTTTTCATGCGGATTTTGACCAGCGTTTGCTGATTCGTGAATTCAAGGATATTTTTGGTTTTAACTTTAAACACCCGTTTTTCGATTTGGCAGAAATCGCGCCAATGCTCTACCCCGATCACGGTATGCGCTGTCCGACTATGGATAGCTGGGTCGAGTTCTTTGGTTTGCACGTATTACAGCGCCATAACGCCTGTGCCGATGCGATGGTCACCGCTGAGCTAATGCTTATTTTTCTCAAAAAAGCTCAAGCCCAAGGCATACATACGCTGAAAGATTTAGAGGTCAGTTTGAATAACTGGCGTCGTCGCAAATCCAGCACTATGTCAGTCTAATAACGCGCGATACGCTTTATGGGTTGTACCGTTTGTCGTAAATAGTGCACGAAAATGCCATCATGCCGATATCACTGCCAGTTAGGTTGTAGCGATACTGGGAGGCAGATATGCATATTGTGGCAAGCAGTAATCTGAATATTCAAACAGAACAGCAGTTAGTATTTGGCCGCGAGGTCACCGAGTCTTTGCGATTTAATAACGGCGCGCAGAGTATTCATTATCAGCGACATGAAAAACAGCTGTTTGCCTCGGCTGAGCAGATGCAAGTTAGCAGCGAACCTAAGCCCGCGCTCTCGAAGGCGGCGCTCGATAGTTATGCAAAAAGTATTAGCCCTGCAGAAAGCCGTTCAGCCAGTCTTGCTAATACGCCTCAGTCAGAAAGTGCGCTGGCAGATTTTGCACCAGATGAGGCGGATGTAGAAAAACTACGCATGTTACTCGCTGCCTTGGCGCGTCTGAATGGCGATTTTAGTGCCTATCAAGAAATGTTGGTTAAATTCAGCCAAAACGAACTAGCAGATTTTTCTAGTAACCCAGCGCCAGTTAACGCAAGCGTAGGTGCCGCCGCAGTGTCTGCGCCGCCAAATAACGCTGCACCTTCGCTAAGCTATGACTATCACGTTACCCAGTGGCAGCAACAAGAGCTAAAGGTGCACAGTAGCGGCAGTCTCACCACCGCGGATGGGCGGACGATAGACTTTAATTTTGCAATGCATATGCAACACACACAAGCCAGTCATGAGTCAGTAAGCATCAGAGCGGGAGCTGCCTTAAAAGATCCATTGGTGATTAATTATGCCGCTAGCTCGGCGCAACTCAGTTCGCAGCAAATGCAGTTTGATTTGGATGCGAATGGTCGTAAAGAAAGTCTAGCCATGTTAGGCAATGGCAGCGCTTATTTGGCTTTGGATAAAAACGGTAATGGACGTATCGATGATGGGCGCGAGTTATTTGGTGCGCTGTCAGGTGATGGTTTTGCTGATTTAGCCCGTTACGATGATGACGGCAATGGGTTTATTGATTCGGCAGATGCCGTGTTTAAGGATTTAAAACTCTGGTTGCCGGATAGCCAAGGCAAAGGTCGCTTGCTGAGTTTGGCTGATGCGGGTATTGGCGCGCTAGCGCTGCAACATGCACAAGGAAGTTTTGATTTGATTGCCAATAATGAGTTGCAAGGTCAGGTGCGTAGTAATGGAATCTTCGTTTTTGAAGATGGTCGCATTGGCAGCATGCAGCAAGTGGATCTGGTGGTTTAAATCACTGCCTACTGAGGTTTGAGCAGTTCGCGCAGTAGTTCGGTATGTTGGCTTTGCTGTTTATTGAGGACGAGTTGATTGGCGGTAAAAATGGCTTTTAGCTCGTCCAGTGCCTGATTGAAATTATCATTGATAATCAGGTAATCAAACTCAACGTAGTGACTCATCTCGCTGACGGCTTGGCGCATGCGGTTTTCAATCACATCGCTGTTGTCTTGCCCTCGGTTTTGTAGGCGTTCGCGGAGCGCTGCTTGGCTGGGCGGCAAGATAAAAATAGACTTGGCTTCGGGCATAAGACGTCGAATTTGCTGCGCACCTTGCCAGTCAATTTCTAAGATCAGATCGTAACCCTCAGCTAGAGTGTCCTGCACCCATGCTTGTGAGGTGCCATAAAAATTACCAAACACTTCAGCGAACTCCAAAAATTCACCCTGATTAATCATTTCCTGAAACCTATCTCGAGCAGTGAAATGATAATTGACGCCATCTTCTTCGCCGGGACGCATAGGGCGAGTGGTGTGCGAGACAGAGACACGAATAAAAGGAAGGTCGCTTACTAAAGACTTTACCAAGCTGGTTTTACCCGCACCTGAAGGAGCGGACAGAATATAAAGAATTCCTTTTTTACTCATGTTTTAACTCACTAAGCCGATTCAGTGTCGCGCTGGATGTGAAAATGCTGTGCTTTTAAGACGCGCTAGTTTAACCAAACTTGAGTGTTATAGCATGTTTAAATTATTAGATGGCCGGTGCAGTAACTTTTTGTGCTGTTGCGCCAGTTAAAATAACTATGTAGCTTGCTAGTCATTGAGTGATATCAAAACAACACTGTCTGGGAGTGGCAAAATCTCGGCTGTTCATGGTGAGGGCAGGTACATCAGTGAATCATGTTTTGAGTGGCCGAGTTTCAAACTCTAAAAATAGGGACGATTAATGCTAAAAATCAAAAGTAACCTTGGGCTTAAATTAATGTTGGGCTTTGCTTGCATGCTGATACTGGTGGCAGGCGGGATAGGGTTTTTATCGGTAGACCGCTCTGGTCAAGCGTTGAGAGAGCAAATTAATAACACATTGCCACACATGGCGCACGAAGGAGCGAAGCTGGTACGCAGTCGTATTGATACGCAGTTGCGTGCTATTGAAGAGCTGTCAATGCGTCCAGAATTTGATGGCAATATTGAACATACGCAGCTGAGCTTTCTGCTGGAAAGCAGTCAGCGACTCGGTTATCTAGGCATGGGCATTGTTGATAAAAAGGGTATTGCCCATTACCCCGATGCACCCTCGGCTGATTTAGCGTCTAGGGACTACATTCAAAAAGCCTTCCAAGGTCAGACCAATATGTCTGAAGTGATTATTAGTCGAGTTATTAATAAGCCTGTGATCATGTTGGCTGCTCCTGTGTACCAGCATGGTCAGGTAGTGAATGTGCTGATTGCGCGCATGGACGCTACTGTGCTGAGTGAGATTGCTGATGACCAAGGGTATGGCGCGCACGGCAGCGCACTGATTGTTAACGCACAGGGGACGCTGATTGCCAGCCCCGATCGCAGTCATGTTTTGGAGCAACTTAATCCCGGTGAGCAAGCAAAAACAAATCCGGATTATGCCTCCTTAGCTGCCGCAATCACGCAAATGCGCAGCCAAAATCAGGGAGTAACCAGCTACCAGTACTTTGGTTTGCAGCGTATTGCTGGGTTTGCGGCGATTCCCGGCACGCAGTGGGTGTTGGCTGCTGTGGCTGACAGTGATGAGGTGTTTGCTTCACAGGTGTCGTTACGCTGGCTGTTAATGGGTCTAACCCTGATGTTTATTGTTTTGGGCATGCTGGCGACCTATTATTTTGCACGTAAAATCACTTCACCACTCAGACGTGTCAGACGTACGTTACTAGAAGTCAGTAACAAAAGTGATTTGCGTTTGCGTGTTCCAGTGCTCAGTCAGGATGAAGTAGGGCAGGTGGCAGAAACGGTCAATGACCTGCTGCAGCATTTCCAAACGATTCTTGGTGAAATTCAGGCAGCCAGTATTAGTGTGGCTACCGCTTCTGAGCAAATGAGCTCCTCTAGCTCACAGGTACTGCGAACAGTGGATGAGCAAGAAGGTCAGACCCATTTAGTAGCTACGGCCATGGAAGAGATGAGTGCCAGCATTCAAGAAGTGGCTAACAACACGATTCAGGCAGCGGAAATGGCGACGTTGGCGCAGCAGGAGACGAGTGGCGGCCATAGAGCAGTACGTGGTTCTATTGATGCGATTACCTCTTTGAGCGAACAAATTCTCAATTCGGTGACGGTGATTGAGGAGTTAAATACGCATACCAAGGATATTAGCCAAGTATTGGACATGATTCAGGGCGTTGCTGAACAAACCAACCTGCTGGCGTTGAACGCTGCCATCGAAGCCGCACGTGCCGGTGAAGCCGGTCGTGGTTTTGCGGTAGTAGCCGACGAAGTACGTTCGCTGGCAGGCAATACGCGCAATGCGACAGATACGATTCGTGAAAAAATGGAAGTGTTCCAGCAAGGCTCTTTGCGTGCTGTAGAACAAATGCATGCCAGTGCTGAGCTAACGCGCAATAGTGTTGAGCGCGCGCAGGAATCAGGTACAGCCTTAGACCACATTCAAGAGGCTGTGGGCCGTATCGAGTCTGCCAGCTTGCAAATCTCTACAGCTGCTGAAGAGCAAAGCCAGGTGGCGCAGGATATTACGGTGAACGTCAGTGGCCTAAGCCAAGGGATTGTGCAGGTGGCGCAGGCAACCCAGCAAACCGCAGAAGCCAGTCGCCAATTAGCGACACTGGCGCGCCAGTTAAAAGAGCAAGCACAGCAGTTTAGCATTTAAAGTCCACTGCAAATCAGCCAGCAGGCGCGCATTGCAAATACAGCTATGCGTGCCTGCTGCTTTTCTCCCCGGTACTACTTTTTCTAACCGTCAAATCGCGCTTGTCATGCACTTCAGTTAAGCTGATAGTCCTTAGGACGTTAAATTCGCCCTAAACAATCTCTGTTGAACCCGTATTTAAAGAGCGTTTTAATGACTATTAATTGGCTGATGTTAATTGTGGGCGGCTTTTTTGAGACGCTGTTTGCTATTAGCTTAGGCAAAGCGCAACAAAGTGTTGGCAAAGCGCAAGCATTTTGGTTGGCGGTATTTTTGCTGTGTGTATCTTTGAGCATGTTTTTGCTGTACAAATCTATGGGCGGTGCAAAGCCTATTCCCGTGGGTACTGCTTATGCGGTTTGGGGTGCCATAGGTGCAACAGGCACAGTGATAGCCGGCATATTGCTGTTTGATGAACCTGCGACCTTTTGGCGAATGTTCTTTTTAGCCAGCCTGATTGCTTCGGTCATTGGTTTGCAGTGGGTAAGTTCACAGGGTTGAGGTGGCGAGTGGATTTAAATCTAGCGCGTACTTTTTTGGCAGTGGTGTATAGCGGCAGTTTTATTTTGGCTGCCCAGCACCTGTGTGTCAGTCAAACCACCGTAACTGCACGGATAAAAAATCTAGAACAACAGCTCAAGGCGCAGTTGTTTTTGCGTAACGCAACAGGGGTTAGCCTTACCGAGCAGGGCGAGCTGTTTATTCCTTATGCCCAAAGTTTTCTCAATACGTGGCACGGTGCTGTGCAGACAATGCAGCAGCAAAACCAACCGCAGCCCTTAAAGCTGGCAGCTGAAATTAGCCTATGGAGCCCATGGCTTACGCGTTGGTTTAACAGTCTTATTAAACAGCAGCCGGAGTTACATGTAACGGCTACGGTGGCTGAAGCGACAACCCTGCTATCAGGATTGGACGCTGGTGAGCAAAATGTGGTGTTGGCGCATCAGCCTTACTACCGTCCTGATATGCAGGTGGAGCAGTTGGTTGAGGAGAAGTTGATTCAAGTAGCGCACCCGCAACAACCGGAGCCTTGGTTGTTTATCGACTGGGGCGTTGCTTTCAAGCAGCAATACCAACTTGCCTTTCCGGGGCAAACCCAAGCGCAAATCCAAACCAATCTAGGTCCGTTAGCGTTGCAGCTTATACTAGAGCACGGCGGCACTGGGTATTTTCGCACCCATGTTGTGACGCCTTATTTGGCCAGTGGGCAGCTGGTGCGTAATCAGTCAGCGCCCGAGTTTTCTTTGCCTATTTATGTGCTTTATAAAAGAAGCAATACACACCCCGATCTGCACTTAGCGCTTGAGTTGTTGCGTAGTTTAAGCGTCTAGACTGGTTTGTAATGCGAGCCTGTCTGGCACACACACTAAACCGGTTTCCTGCTCAACACGCCTAGCCTGACTTAAATTATCTGCAAACGGTAGCATCGCTGCCTGATTGGCTTCGTGGCCGGAGTAACGCAGCCACTGGTTCACAATAAGCGGTGCGCAGACGAGTAACACAATTAAACTAAACATGTTGTAAGTCTCCTTGTGGTTGAGCTAAGCGATTATCCCTGAGCGTTAACCAGCAGTTGATAGCAAATAAAATCATACCAAAAGCAAACAGGCTGCCACCGATTAGGCGTGCTACGTAGCCGTAGTGACTGGCACCGATGGTTTCAACAAAGGAATAACTGAGCGTGCCGTCTTGGTTAATAGCGCGCCACATTAAGCCTTGGCTAATACCGTTGACCCACATGGCCGCGAGGTACATTACTGTACCCACTGTAGCCAGCCAGAAATGGATGTGAATCAGTTTTGTGCTGTACATGCTTTCACGGTGCCACAGTCTTGGAATCATGTAGTACAGACTGCCGATACTGATCATCGCCACCCAGCCGAGCGCACCGGCATGCACGTGACCAATAGTCCAGTCCGTGTAGTGGGAGAGTGAGTTGACGGTTTTAATCGCCATCATTGGACCTTCAAAAGTGGACATGCCGTAGAAGGCCAGAGAAACCACTAGGAAGCGCAAGATGGGGTCGTAACGTAACTTATACCACGCGCCTGACAGCGTCATCATCCCGTTGATCATGCCACCCCAGCTGGGGGCAAGCAGGATCACGGACATGACCATGCCTAAGCTTTGTGCCCAGTCGGGCAGGGCGGTGTAGTGTAAGTGGTGCGGGCCGGCCCAGATATAAATAGAGATAATGGCCCAGAAATGCACAATCGAAAGGCGGTAGGAATAAATCGGACGGTCTGCTTGCTTGGGTACGAAGTAGTACATCATGCCTAAAAAACCGACGGACAGAATAAAACCAACCACACTATGCCCGTACCACCACTGGATAAGTGCATCAGTAGCACCTGAATAAGCGGAGTAAGACTTGGTTAAAGTGACAGGAACTGCGGCACTGTTTATTATAAAAACCATCGCGGTTACGAAAATAAAAGCACCGTAAAACCAGTTGGCTACGTAAATGTGTGCAACCTTGCGTCGCGCGATGGTGGCAAAAAACAGCCAAGTATAAACAAGCCAGAGTGCAGCTAAAACTATCGACAGCGACCACTCCATTTCGGCATATTCTTTACTGGTGGTGGAACCCATGGCATAGCTAATTACGATAAGCACTAATAAAACCTGCCAACCCCAGAAAAATATCGAAGCCATTAGGTCTGAGGGCAATCGTGCATAGCTGGTGCGCTGAACAATATAAAAAGAGGTGGCAAACAGCGCGCTACCGCCAAAAGCAAAGATAACCAAGCTGGTATGAATAGGGCGAACACGACCAAATGTCAGCCACGGGGTGTCGAAGCTCAATGCCGGCCATACCAGTTGAGCAGCCAAAAACACACCAAAGCACATGCCGACCACACCCCAGACAATGGTTGCCAGGGTGAACTGGCGTACAACTTTGAGGTTGTATTCAGGTACTTGAATTGAATTTTGCATAATGACTCACGCAGCCAATACTACAAGCATGCAGCACAGCTACGGCCTCTGTTAGATAATTGACTTGGATCAAGAGTAAGAGTGTGCTGAGTACTTTGCTAATGAAAAATATTGCGCTGAGCTAACAATAAAGCTGATAGGGTTTGATTGATATGGATTTACGACTTCTGTTGGAGCGCACGCTTGCGTGAATGTGCTTTTCCGGCTGGGTTTATGTTCTGCATCGCGCAGAAGCTGCGCTCCCACACCGCGGGTCTTGTTGGGGTGCAACAGCTGAGCTTCAACAAGAGTTTGCTGCAATAAACAGATACGCCAAGCAAGAAACTCATTTAATCTAACCCTACAGTTTTGCTATATATTGGCATCACTGTCTAATAGGGTAACGCCAATGCGCTGCTCGGTACTGATGTTTAGAGGTTGGCTATGACCCTTGAGATTTTTCTCGTTCTGTTAATCACAATGGTAGCGCTGGTGCTTTTTGTTACTGAGAAGCTCCGCATTGATGCCATTGCGATTTTGGTATTAGTCAGTCTGACCTTGCTGGATCTGGTTAGCCCTGGGCAGGCGTTAAGTGGTTTTAGTAATGCTGCCACTATCACCGTGGCTTCCATGTTTATTCTTGCTGCTGGATTACAAAACAGTGGCGCCTTAGCCGGCATACAAAAACTGCTTAGCGCAGCGCGTTCCCCCTTGCAATTTATGCTGATGTTATTTGGCTTGCTGGCGCTGATTGCCCCTTTCGTTAATAACACTGCCGTGGTAGCTATTTTTATTCCCATAGTTATTGCAGCCAGTTTAAAAGTGGGCTTGGCGCCCTCTAAAGCATTGATTCCACTGTCTTACGTGGCGCAAATGATGGGGGTGGTCACGCTCATTGGTTCATCCACCAACCTGCTGGTGAACTCCATTGCTAAAGATCTAGGTCATCCAGGTTTTAGCATGTTTGAGTTTTTCCCCTTGGCTGTCATTTGTGCCATCGCCGGTTGCCTGTACCTACTGACGTTTGGCCGCTGGTTATTACCCGAAGTACGCAGCGCGGATTTGGAAAACCTGTACGAGTTTGGTCATTATATTAGCGAGTTAAAAATCACCGAAGACTCCAAGTTGCTGGGTGTCAGTGTCGAAGAGGCGCAGCTGAGTAAAAATTACAACGTCTTTATTCTGGAATTACTGCGTGACGGGGAAAAATATTGGGCGCCACGTTCAGAAAAGCTGCAAGAAGGTGATATTTTACTGGCACGTGGGGTTTGGTCTGCACTGGAAGCTCTGAAAGATGAGCAAAAACTAGAGTTTAATACGCAAACAGATTTTCAGCTTAAAGGACGTAAGCAGGGGAAATCAGTGCTCACAGAGGTCATGATCGCACCGCAATCCCGTGCAGCGGGTCGTTTACTGGCTGAGTTAAATCGCAGCTGGCGCTATAACGCCTCGGTCATGGGGGTACAGCGCCGAGGACAGGTATTACGCAGTCAGCTTAATAGTTTGCGGTTGCGTATCGGTGATATTTTACTGCTAGCGCTACCGGAAAAAGACCTTGCTGCGCTGCGTAAAGATAAAAGTGTGATTGTGATTTCCCAGCGTGAAGCCAGCCAAGACTATGGTTGGCGTGCACCTTTTGCCGTTGCCACTATGGCCGCTGTAGTTATAGTTTCGGCACTCGGTTGGTTACCCATCGCTATTTCAGCGCTTACAGGTGCCGTTGCTATGACCTTGGCGGGCTGCATTCATGCCGATGACGTGTATGAAAGTACCGACTGGTCCATTGTGATTTTAATTGCCGGGTTGTTACCGCTGGGGATTGCTATGAGTAGCAGCGGTGCGGCTCAGTTTTTGGTGGATAACAGCATTGGCTTGGTGAGCCACTTAGGTCCGCATGTGGTGCTTGCGGTGCTTTATCTGATGGCGTTGTTATTTGGCGAGTTGATGAGTAATTCGGCGGCGGCTGTCTTATTGACACCTATAGGGTTTTCTACCGCACAGCTGATGGGCGCTGACCCTACGCCGTTCTTGATTGCCATTACCTTCGCCGCCTCAACCAGCTTTATGACCCCGGTGGGATACCAAACCAATATGATGGTGTATAGCGCTGGTGGTTATAAGTTCAGCGACTTTATTAAGGTGGGTTTACCGCTTAACAGTATCTTTTGGGTATTGGGCGTGATTTTTATTCCACTGTTCTGGCCGTTTTGAGCCGCCTGACGTAACAGGCAAGCCGTCACTAAAGTGCTAGCATAATAGTATTATTATATTTGATATAATTACCTGCTATTTGAGCGCAAACCCACGAAACAGCCCTTTGCGCTCCTGTTTCTGGATTTAAATAAGTTTAAGCCGCTTAACGATACCTTTGGTCATGACAAGGGTGATCGGGCACTGTTCGAAACTGCACAGCGTATCCAGAGTGTCCTGCGCGACCATGACGTGGTAGCGCGATTGGGCGGTGATGAGTTTGTGGTGCTGCTACGTGAAGTTAAAGAGTTAAGTGACGTTGAGAAAATCATCGCGCGCTTGCACGAGGAAATACAGCAACCCTTAGATTTTTGTGATGGTTTTAGCCTTGGTGCATCTATAGGTTTGGCGATGTATCCTGAGCATGGGCAAGACGGTGCCAGCTTACTCAACTATGCAGATCAAGAAATGTATAATGATAAGCAGCGCACCCGCACAGTCAGATGAAGGGGCTAGGCGAAACGGACGGTTGAAAACACAGCCTAAAATTGATTTTTAAAAGGTATTTTCTATATGGGAATTGCAATCATGACCTCGGGTGGTGATTGTGCTGGGATGAACCCTGGCATCAAACGCTTTGTGGAATACAGTATTGAAAAAGGGCTGAAGCCCTATTTGATCTGTGATGGATTAGAGGGCTTGATCGATAACCGTATTCAGCCAGCTACCCATGCGGATGTGGCGGGTATTATCACCAAGGGTGGTTCGGTGTTGCGCTCATCACGCTCGGCGCGTTTTTTTGAGCCTGAGTACCGTCAGCAGGCTTATGACAACCTTAAAGCCCACGGCATCGACATGCTAGTGGTTTTGGGTGGTGATGGCTCTTTCCGTGCACTGGATGTGTTTTATCGCGAGTTTGGCATTGCGTTTTGTGGTATCCCAGCGACCATTGATAACGATATTTTCGGCACAGATTATTGCTTAGGTGTAGATACCGCACTGAATGTTATCCGCCAAGCTACGGACCAAATCCGCGATACCGCCAGCTCGTCCAGGCGCGCGTTTGTTATTGAAACCATGGGTCGCGATTGCGGTTATTTGGCGTTAGTTTCTGCGCTGACCAGTGGTGCGGAAATTTGTTTGATTCCTGAACTTCCCTACGATCTAGACAGCTTAAAAAAACGCTTCCAAGCAGAAATTGCTGATGGACGTACCTACATGATTGCCATTGTTTCTGAAGGTGTGGACTTTGCCCCGCAACTGACCCGCTGGCTGGAAGAAGAAGTGGGCATGGAAGCGCGGCTGACAGTCTTAGGGCATACCCAGCGCGGCGGTAGCCCCACAGTGCTGGATCGCTTGCGCGCGTTTGAGTTCGTCACTATTGCCATTGATGCGCTAGTGACCGGCAGTAATGACGGCGTGGTGTTCTACAAGAACTGCCAAATGGCCACACGCTCTATCTCAGAGGTAGTGTCCGGTCGTAGCGAGATCAGCCCCGTGTATCTCGAAGAAGGGCGTAAATTAACGCGCTAGGAGAAGCCTGCGCTAGACTGATAGAACGCGATAAGAGAAAGTAATTTGCTGTTGAGTTGCGCAGCAAATTACTTTAAAAACAGGGTAAGTATTTTATGTATGTGCTATGGGTTTATCAGTGAATAGATAATCCTTTAATTCTTTGTCGAGCTGCGGATCTCTTCTACGAATCCACTCAAGCACCATCGCCGCGTGCTCTTTTTCTTCATCCCGATTATGTATCAAGATTGCCCGTAGCTCATCGTCTTTACAGGCATCGACCCGTTGATTGTACCAATCCACAGCTTCGAGCTCTTCCATCAAGGACGTTATGGCACGGTGCATGTCTCTTGTTTCGTCTGTGAGCTCGTCGATAGGCTCGTGATAACCTTCGTTTGACATAGTGTTCACCCTAAGAGTTAGATGGCTAGGGAAGCGCTGAGTAATTGCCTGCTCTCCTAAATGTAAACAGACAATAGGCGGCTACCTATACGACTTAGGTAAGAATAGGTGCAAATGTTTCAATAAAGAGTGGATTTAGTTGGCCAAGCAGTCAGGACTGTTAATCGTCCCAAAGCTTTAAACGCTTTAAATGATGTGCAGAAAACTTTGATTTTAGGCGGCTAATTCGTAATGATGGATGAAATTAAATCCGTACAGATAAGAAGAGATTTGTCGTGAAAACTAGTCGAAACGATCCATGCCCCTGCGGCAGTGGGAAAAAATACAAGCGTTGCTGCATCGATCACGCAACCAATCAGCAGCAAGGCGTGTTTGACGATATTGCGCAGGTCATAGCCATGAATCCAGACCTAAGCCTGGATGACCTGAATGTGATTGCTGAACAGCGCGTTCAGCAGCGCAACAATCAGCCCATCGCTGACTTTTGTGGTCTCTCATCAAGCCAGATGTCCAACTGGATGTATGCACCCTTTACAGAGTTGGATTTAGTAACAATCACGACACCAGCTGATTTATCCGCCAGTCCGGTAATGCGCTACCTAGAGATAATTCTAGATGAAGCCATGGCGAATGAAGGCTCATTTAAAGCGACCAGCAAAGGCAATTTACCTGCCAAGCTGGTCAAGCAAGCCAGCGAGCTGTTGCCGGAATTTGCTATAGCCGAATATCAGACTTACCCTAGCATCAGTGAGTACATGGGCAGTAATGAAGATAAGTTTAATGCGCTGCATTACACCCGTATCTTGGCAGAAGTGGCAGGCATTATTTACCGTAAAAGCGGCCGCTACCATGTTAAAAAAACAGCGCAAAAGCAGTACCAAAACCAAGGTTTGCGCTCCTTCTTTCTGCCCATGCTCGAAGCCGCGGTGGCCAAGTACAACTGGAGCTATCTAGATGCGTTTGATGACGACATTGATCTGCGATTGTTCTGGATGTTCCTACTCTGGCGCATACAAAGCCATGGTTCGGTTGACCAGCTCATGGATGAGGTCTATGTGGCTTTTCCTTCATTGCTCCAGCAGTTACCTCAAAATGAATACAGCACACCACACAGGCAGCTCGACAGTCGTATTGAAAGCCGCTTTGTTAGACGGTTTCTAGAGTACTGGGGCTTTGTTACCCTCAACCCCAAACGCTACTCCGGCGAAACAAGGCTGTCGCGACAGGCAAGCATCCAGCCGCTACTGATGCAGACGTTTACGTTTAGGGTTTGAGTTGTAAGCAGGGAGTTCAGTTAACAAGAAAAATAATGGATAGAAGATAATGGATACTAGGTTGTCCATTTTCTGTATATTATTTGCAAAAACTTGGCCACCTTTTTGCCCTTTACTCTGCATAACTCGACCGTGTTGCAGCCCGCACCAGCACAGCATCATGCAGGATTGCATGGTGTGTTTGCAGACAGTTTACCTTATGGTTGGAGGTTGCTATTACAGGATCGTGTTTTTCATTTTGCCGACTGGAAACAAGTGTGTAAATACCCCATTTATAACACAGTCATCTCGTAGAGAATTTATGCCGCATTTCGGTACTCTAACGGCGTCATGTC